>CAYSCF010000089.1:0-19369 GCA_964429305.1 uncultured Sandaracinaceae bacterium
CGCGATGCTCTCGCACGAGCTGCGCAACCCGCTGAACGCGCTCGCGAGCGCGACGTCCCTGCTCGAGAACGACGACCTCGCGGTCGATCGCCGCACGGCGCTCCTGCAGATCGTCGATCGCCAGACGCGGCAGATGGCGCGGCTGCTCGACGACCTGCTCGAGGTCGCGCGCGTCACGCAGAACAAGATCGAGCTGCGCCGGTCCACCATCGATCTGCGTCAGGTGCTGAGCGATGC
Organism: uncultured Sandaracinaceae bacterium; assembly: GCA_964429305.1. Classification (GTDB taxonomy): domain Bacteria; phylum Myxococcota_A; class Polyangia; order Polyangiales; family Sandaracinaceae; genus JBBSAT01. Next base: position 238 of record CAYSCF010000089.1, read on the forward strand.
GTGCGACGCAGTGCGCGGCCTCATGGACGGTCGGGGCGTGCGCTTCGAGACGCAGCTCGGCAGCGTGCCCTTGCCCGTCGACGGAGATCCGGCGCGCCTACAGCAAGTGCACGTGAACCTGCTCAACAATGCGGCGAAGTACACGCCGCGCGGTGGAACCGTGAAGCTTCGCGCCGCGCTCGTGCACGACGAGATCGTCGTGACCGTGAAGGACGACGGCGCCGGCATCTCGGCCGAGATGCTCGATCAGGTCTTCGAGCTCTTCGTGCAGTCCAGCCGCACGCTCGATCGCGCGGAAGGCGGCCTCGGCGTCGGTCTCACGCTCGTTCGATCGCTCGTGCAGATGCACGGCGGCACGGTCGAGGTGAACAGCGAAGGCCACGGGCTCGGCAGCGAGTTCGTCGTGCGCTTCCCGGTGTCGAAGGATCCGATCGTGGCGATCCCCCAGGTCACGCGGCGCACGGAGGCGGAGAAGGACGCCGAGCGCGGTCGCATCGTGATCGTCGAGGACAACCAGGACAGCCGCGAGCTGCTCTGCGAGCTCCTCACGCACGCGGGCTTCGTGTGCGAGTCGGCGGGCGCGGGAGACGAGGGGCTCGCGCTCATCCGCAAGCTCGCGCCCGACGTCGCGCTCGTCGACGTAGGCCTGCCCGGCATCGATGGGTTCGAGGTCGCGCGTGCGGTGCGTGCCGACCCGGCGTTGTCGCGCGTGATGCTCGTCGCGCTCACCGGCTATGGGCGGCCCGAGGATCGTGCCCGCGCGCTCGAAGCGGGCTTCGACGCGCACCTGGTGAAACCCGTCGACACGCAGCGCTTGATGAGCGTGCTCGCCACCGAGCCGCCGCGTCGCGCGGCCACGACCAATCCGCAGAATTGAGCGCGTTCCCAACCGCGCGTTCGCGTGTTAGCACAGCCGCGTCGGCCTCGATGCGCTGTACGCGGGCCGCGGAGACATCCATGAAGAAGAGCTCCCTCTGCATTCTCTCGCTGCTGCTCGTGCTGGGCGCGGCGGGTGTGCTCAACGCGCGAGGCGCATCGGCGCAACGTGCTCCTCGCGCTGCTCACGGCGCTGCCGCGGCTCCCGCGGCGCCGAGCACCGCGGTCGCCGACGCGCTGAGCGCGATCGCGATCGAGCGCACGACCTTCGAGAACGGTCTGCGCGTCGTGGTGAACTCCGATCACACGGTCCCCACCGTCGCGATCGCGGTCTACTACGACGTCGGATCGCGCAACGAAGTGCGCGGCCGCAGCGGCTTCGCGCATCTCTTCGAGCACCTCATGTTCGAGGGCTCGGCGAACGTCGCACGCAACGAGCACTTCACGTACATCGCCGCGCGCGGTGGTGACGCGAACGCGACGACGAGCGACGACCGCACGAACTACTTCGAGACGCTGCCGAGCAACGAGCTCGCGCTCGGTCTCTGGCTGGAAGCCGATCGCATGGCCTCGCTCGACATCTCGGAAGAGGCGTTCGCGAACCAGCGCACGACGGTCTTGCAAGAGCGTCAACAGAACTACGAGTCGCAGCCGTATGCGCTCTCGTTCCTTCGCGCGAACGAGCTCGCGTACGGCGATTATTTCCCGTATGCGCACTCGACGATCGGCGACGTGCAGGACGTCGTGCACTCGCCGCTCTCGGCGGTGCAGGAGTTCTGGCAGCACCACTACGCGCCCAACAACGCGGTCCTCGTGATCTCGGGCGACGTGGAGCCGGCCGATGCGATCGCCGCGGCGCACCAGTACTTCGATCGTGTGCCGCGTCGCGAGGTCGCTCCATACGAGCCCGGCGAGATGGCGCCGCAGACGGCCGAGCGACACGAGACGATGATGGATCCGCTCGCGGATCTGCCGGCGTTCCACGTCGAGTGGCACATCCCCGCGAACCGCGAGCCCGATCACTACGCGCTCGAGATGCTCTCGGCGGTGCTCGGCGACGGTGACAGCTCGCGCCTCTATCGCTCGCTCGTGCACGAGGGAGAGATCCTCTCCGAGATCGGCGTGGGCACCGACGATCGCCGCGGGCCGGATCTCTTCTCGGTGTTCGGTCTGCTGCAGGAAGGCCACACGGCCGACGAGGCGCGCACCGCGATCTACACGGCGATCGCCGACGTCGCGGCGCACGGCGTCCCGACGCGCGAGATGGAGCGCGTGCAGAACCGCATCCGCGCGTACTTCGTCGTCAACCAACAGTCGAACCTGATGCGCGCCGAGCACCTCGCGGAGTTCGAGCTCTACTACGGCGATGCGACGCTGCTCCGCACCGAGCTCGATCGCTATCTCGCCGTCACGAGCGCCGACATCCAGCGCGTCGCGGGCCAGTACTTCGCCGAGACGAACCGCACGGTGCTCGACGTGGTTCCGCCACCCGAGCCCGCCGCCGAGACGGGAGGTGCGCAATGATCTCCGGCAATCGCAACGCCGTGTGGCTCGCCTCGTTGCTCGCGCTCGCCGCGTGCGGCGGTGGCGCGACGACGACGACGACCACGACGACGACCGGTGACGAGACCGCGCAGGCCGAGCCACCACCGCCCGAGCGTCATCGCGAGCCGGCGCCCGCCTCGGGCACGCCGCGCGACGTTCATCTGCCCGCCATCGCGCGCTCGACGCTGCGCAACGGCCTCGAGATCGACACGGTGCACGTCGGCACGCTGCCGGTCGCGTACGTGCGGCTGACGATCCGCTCGGGCCTCGCGGCCGATCCGGCGAACCTACCGGGCCTCTCCGTGCTCGTCGCGAAGATGCTGAAGGAAGGCACGCGCACGCGCACGAGCGCGCAGATCGCCGAGCAGATGGAGTACCTCGGCGCCGACTTCGACGTCTTCCAGGACGCGAGCTCGGTGACGATCCAGGCGCGCGGCCTGAGCGATCAGCTCGAAACGATGCTCGGCCTCGTCGGCGACATGGCGATGAACCCGCGCTTCGACCAGGCGGAATTCGATCGCCTCAAGCGTCGCGAGCTCGATCGTCTCACGCTGCAGTACGGCGATCCGGCGCAGCTCGCGCGGCGCGAGTTCTACCGCGCGCTCTACGGTGCGGCGCATCCGTACGGTCACGTCGATGCGACGGCCGACTCGATCACGCGGGCGACGCGTACGGATCTCGTGAACTGGCACCGCGATCACTTCGTGCCGAACAACGCGATCCTCGTGGTCGCGGGCAACGTGGATCCGACGGCGGTGCAGACGGCGGCGGAGCACGTGCTCGGTCGCTGGCGTCAGCGCGACGTCACGCCGCCGGTGTTCCCCGACGTGCCGGCGCGCACCGCTCGCGACGTCGTCGTCGTGCATCGGCCGGGCTCGGCGCAGTCGATGTTCAACATCGGCAACCTCGCGATCCGTCGCGCGGACCCGGACTTCATCGCGCTCGAGGTCACGAACGAAGTGCTCGGCGGCTCGCCGCGCTCGCGCTTGTTCATGGATCTGCGCGAGCAGCGCTCCTTGACGTACGGCGTGTACTCGTCGCTCGACGATCTCGTGCAGCCCGGCCCGTACCGCGTGCGCGGCAGCGTCGGCCCCGATCCCGCGCATCCGGAGGTCGATCGCACGGGGCTCGCGATGGAGGCGTTCATGGAGCACCTGCATCGCATCACGAGCGAAGCGCCGTCGCAGAGCGAGCTCGACGAGTCGGAGCGCTATCTCTCGGACAGCTTCCCGCTCACGATCGACACGGCGGGTCGCATCGCCTGGATGGTCGGCTATCTGCGCATCTTCGGTCTGCCCGACGACTACTGGGACGGCTACCGATCGCAGATCCGCGCGATCACGCCGGACCAGGCGCTCGCATCGGCGCGCGCGCACATCACGCCGGACACGGCGCTCGTGCTCGTGGTCGGCGACGCCGAGCGCGTCGTCGATCCGCTGCGCCACTGGGGCGCGGTCACCGTGATCGACACGGACGGCAACCACATCGCGAGCTACCCGCTCGAGACCGCGACGCCGGCACCGGCCGCGCCCTGAGCGCGGAACGGATCGGTGGAGGCGACGGCGGCGGCGGACATCACGCCGCCGTTTCCTTTTCCGTCGCTCACGGGCGCGTCACGACGGAAGCGGGATCACGACGTGGGTCGTGCCGTCGCTCGAGACGTACTGACCGACGCGGGTCACGACGCAGCGACGGAAGCCGACGAATGCGTCGTCGGTCGGGCCGGTGATGCGGACGTTGGTGGCGCGGCCGCTCGCATCGAGCACGAAGTCGAAGGTCCACTGCGCCGGCGCCGGGGTCGGCTCGCCCTCGAAGTTGTCGTGCCAGCACGCGTCGACGAGCAAGCGACGGGCGGCGAGCACCGATGCGCTCGGCGCGGCGGCGCGATGGGCGCGTGGGGCGGGCAACGGGGTGGCCGCGGCTTGGTCGTCGGCTTCGTCGTTGCTGTCGTCGTCTTCGTCGTTGCTGTCGTCGTCTTCGGTCTCGTCGTCGTCGCCGTCGTCGTCTTCGGTCCCGTCGTCGTCGCCTTCGTCGTCGTCGTCGTCGCCGTCGTCGTCTTCGGTCCCGTCGTCGGCCGCGACGACCGTCGTCGGCGGAGCATCCACCACGGTCGCGGGCGCGATCGACACGACCGGTGCGATCGATGCGACCGGCGCTTGCGGGGGCGAGCCGTTCATCATCACGACGGCGACGACCGCGACGACGGCGACGAGCGTGATCGGGATCGCCATCCATGCCTTCGAGGTCGACGTCGGCGTCGAGGTCGACATCACTCTGGTCGCGGGGAGCACCGCGGTCTGCGCGAGCGCGTCGGCGTTCGCGACCGGCGCGCCACCTTCGAGCGCCGCGATCCATCCCAGCAGCGCCGCGCTCGCGTCGGGGAATCGCAGCTTCGGATCGCGGTCGGTCGCGCGGGCGAACCACGCGTCGAACGCGGCCGGAATGGTCCCGGTCGCGAGCAGCTCCGCGGCGCGCACGCTCGCGGGCGGCATCGAGTCGACCATCATCTCGACGAGCAGCGCCGTGAGCGAACTGCCCTCGATGCTCGGCGACTTCCAGTAGACCTTGCCCGTCAGCAGATAGAACGCGATCAACCCGAGGGCCCACACATCCGTCGCCGTCGTCACGCGCCCGACGTTCGTCTGCTCCGGCGCCATCCACATCGGTGAGCCGATGCCCTGCGTGGTCTTCGCGCCCTGCGCGTCCGCCACGAGCGCGGCTACGCCGAAGTCGAGGACCTTGAGCGTGAACGGCACGCCTTCGCGCCGCGGCGCCGCGAGGAAGATGTTCTCTGGCTTGAGGTCGCGATGAACGATCCCCGCGCGATGGGCCGCGCTCATCGCGTGTCCGAGCTGCCGCGTCACTTCGAGCGCATCCGCACGGGAGAGACGGCCACTCTTCTCGACGCGATCGGCGAGCGTCTCCCCCTTGAGCAGCTCCATGCAGAGCCAAGGCGTCTGCGTCTTGCCGTCGACGCCCGCCGCGATCACCTCGACGACGTGATCGCTGTCGATCTTGGATGCGACCTGCGCCTCGCGCTGGAAGCGCTCGATGCTCTTCTCGTCGCTCGCGATCTGCGGATGCATGAGCTTGAGGGCCCGCTCGCGCGCCGTGCCGAGCTGCTCGACGACGTAGACCGCGCCCATGCCGCCGCGCGCGAGCGGCCGGATGACCTTGAACTGCTCGGCGAAGACGACACCGGGGGAGAGATCGACCAGCTCGCTCATCGCGGCCAGCGTAGACGAGTCCGCGGTTCGTGTGCGAGTCGCGCGCGATAGCGTCAGGCTATCGCCCTCGATGCAGAGCACGCCCCACGACTTCACGCTCCGTCAGCTCCAGTACGCCGTCGCCGTCGCCGAGGATCTCTCCTTCCGACGCGCGGCCGAGCGCTGCCGCGTCGCGCAGCCCTCGCTCAGCGCGCAGATCGCGCAGCTCGAGGCCGCGCTCGGCACGCAGCTCTTCGAGCGGGCGCAGAAGCGCGTGCTCGTCACCGCTGCCGGGCGTGAGCTCATCGAGCACGCGCGCACGCTGCTGCTCGCCGCGGACGATCTCGCGATGCGCGCCAAGCGTGCCGGCGATCCGCTCTCGGGCGTGCTCCGCATCGGCGTCATCCCGACGATCTCGCCGTATCTCCTGCCGACGGTCGCGCCCCGGCTGCGCGCGCGCTATCCGCGGCTCACCGTCGTGTGGCGCGAAGACAAGACCGCTGTTCTCGCGCGCGCGCTCGGTGCCGGCGAGATCGATGCGGCGCTGCTGGCGCTCGACGGAACCATGGATCAGCTCGCGAGCGAGGTCGTCGCGATCGACCCGTTCGTGCTCGCCGTGCCGCGCGGTCATCCGCTCGGCAAGAGCACGGCCGCCGTCTCGAGCCCCGAGCTGCGGCGGGACGACGTTCTCCTGCTCGACGACGGCCACTGCTTCCGCGATCAGGCGCTCGAGGTCTGCTCGCGCGCGCGGGCACACGAGTCCGATCTGCGCGCCACGAGCCTCTCGACGCTCGTCCAGATGGTCGCGGGCGGCGCCGGCATCACGCTGCTGCCGACGCTCTCGGTGAAGACCGAAGCGAAAGCGGCCGGCCTGACCACGCGGCCGATCGCGTCGTCGTCGGCGCAACGCACGATCGCGCTCGTCTGGCGCAAGCGCTCGCCGCTGGAGGCGGCGCTCCGCGAGATCGCGAGCGCGGTGCGGCAGGACTATCCCGTCAGCCGTTGAGGGCTATCGACACACCCACGAGCGCGACGCCGAGCGCGCCGACGACGAGGGCCGTTCCGATGCGCGACGCCCCGACCTCCGAGGCCCACTCGAAGCCGACGCCGAACAAGAGCGCGATCGAACAGCCGTTGGAGATGCGCAGTGCCGTCTCGGGATCGTCGAGCAGGACGAACGGCAGCGTGGCCGGGAGACAACAGAGCATCTGCGCGGAGAAGATCGCCGCGCCGCCGAGCCAGTCTTCCATCTCGAAGTGCAGCGTCGTCGCCCTCGACGCGGCGATCGAGTCGCGCAGCGCCTGCGAGATCTGCTGATCGGTGTCCTTCACCCCGAGCTCCGCGAGGAACTCGTCGACCTCTTCGCGCAAGAGCCCGAAGGCGTGCTCGTCGTTCCGTTCGCGGACGGCGCGCGCCAGACGGCCTCGGCGCGCTCGCTGCGAGATGGCATCGAGGACGTACAGCACGCCGTCGATCAGTCCCCACGTCACGCAGCAGCCGGCAGTCGCGATCAAGAGCTGCACGACGCCGGCACGTCCGCCGACGATCTGCTTGCTCGCCAAGAGCGTGAACGTGAGCACCGTGACGAGACCGCAGAGCGTCTCGCCGAGCCGAGCCGACGTGGAGAGATGGCTCCGGAAGAATGTGCCGGCGCCATGGCTCCACTTGGGGCGACGGACTCGTTCGGTCCCGTTCATTCCGCCAGCATATCGAACCCACGTGATCCGTTCTGCGCGCTCGATGCCTCGCTTCGCATCACGAAGCGAGCCGCGTAGCATCGAGCCATGCGCATCGCGATCGCTCTCTTTCTGGTCACGCTCGCGGGATGCTCGTGCGCGACGGCGCCCACGACGTGCACCGAGAACCGCGAGTGCAGCTTCGGCGCCTGCATCGACGGCCACTGCAGCGGGCAGCCCGACGTCGGTCCGGCGATCGACACGACGATCGTTCGTCCGGATGCGCCGCTCCCGGACACGGGCCCGCCGAACGGCAGCGGCTGCAGCGCCGACCTGCGCGACGTGCTCGACGCGACGGGCGGAACGCTGCGCACGTGCCCGCTCGATCAAGGCTGCTCGATGGGCGCGTGCGTCCCCGCGTGCGATGCGGCGGTGGCGGCGCACGGGAGCATCGGCTGCGCGTTCCTCGCGATGACGCCGCCGACGTACCCGCCGGCGCTCCCGCCGTGTCACTCGGTGTTCCTCGCCAACACCTGGGATCAACCGGTCCGGGTGACCGTCCATCGTGGCGGGACGAGCTACGACGCGACGACGTTCGGGCGCATCGTCGACAACGCGACGACGCCCGATCACTGGGCTGCGATTCCTACGACGGGCATTCCCGTCGATGCGGTCGGTGTCCTCTTTCTCTCCAGCGATCCGCACGCCGTCATGCCGGAGACGGGCACGCCTCTCACGTGCCCGGTGACGCCCGCGATCGACGCGGCGACCGTGATCGATGCGAGCGGCGAGGGCGACGCGTGGGCGATCGGAACCGATGCCCCCGTCAGCGCGTACGACATCATCCCGTTCGGCGGTGCGCCCAGCTTCTTCCCCAGCGCGTCGCTGCTCTTGCCGACGAGCGCGCTCGGAGATCAGTACGTCGTGATCGCGACGCCGATCGGGACGGCGACGCCGGGCGGGCCCCAGTGGCTCGCGATCATCGGCAGCGCCGATGCGACGAGCGTGTCGATCCAACCGACCGTCGATCTCGCCGCGGGTGGCGGGTTGCCGGCGATCGCTGCGGGCACGACGGGAACGGTGATGCTCGATGCAGGCCAGGTCGCGCAGTGGCAGCTGCCGACGACGACGACGCTCGACACGTCGGGCACGCTCGTACGCGCATCGCACGACGTCGCGGTGGTCGCAGGCAATCGCTTCTTCCGTGACCAACCGACGCCGGGCCCCGGAGGAGAAGGAACGCACCAGCAGATCCTTCCGCTCGACGCGCTCGGCCATCGCTACGTCGCGGCGCCGTACACGACGCGGCGCATGGACCTCGCGCCCGAGGTGATTCCGTACCGCATCGTCGGCGGCGCAGACGGCACCGTGCTCACCTTCGATCCGGCGATCACGGGAGCGCCGACGACGCTCGCGCGCGGTCAGATCGCGGACATCAGCTCGAGCGCTGCGTTCGTCGTGTCGAGCCAGGACGCGATGCATCCGTTCGCGCTCGGACAGATCATGCCGACGGCCAACCTCGTAGGCGGCTCGCGGCCGGGCGCGCATAATTCGATGTTCGGCCCGCAGCTCGGCGACGAAGAGTTCGTCGTCTTCTTTCCGCCCGACCAGTACCTCTCGCGCTACGTCTTCTTCACCGATCCCACGTACTGGACGACGAACCTCGCGCTGGTGCGCGAGCGCGATGCGAGCGGCGCGTTCCAGCCCGTCATGATCGATTGCGTCGGCGAGGTGAGCGGTTGGACCGCGGTCGATGCGGCGCACGCCTACGAGGTGACGAACGTCGACCTCGTCCGCGCCGGCGTGGGCGTTGGATCGTGTGTGAACGGCCACCACGTGGCATCCAGCGCCGCGCCGTTCGGCGTCGTCGTGTGGGGCACCGACGCCTACGCGAGCTACGCCTACCCTGCGGGCGGCAACGCGCAGCAGCTCGCGATGCTCGGCCCGATCATCTGAGCGTATTGCACCACCGGTACTTTCGTCATACGTTCGTTTCGTGCCCATCCGCACGTATCGGATCGACGATGAGCTCGACGCCGGCATCGCTCGTGCCGCGTCGGCGCGAGGGATTCCGCGTGCCCTCGTTGTGCGCGAGGCGCTCTCGCAGTACCTCGCTTCGACGACGCAGCGTCATCCGCTGAGCCTGGTCGAGCTTGCCGATCGCCTCGCGACGCATCCCGGCAGCGGCATCTCCGATCTCGGCTCGACGAGCGAGGCGCATCTTCGCGTGAAGTTGGGCTCGAAGAAGCAGACGACCGGTGGCCGACGTCGTCCTCGTTGATACGGGGCCGTTGGTTGCACTCCTCGATCGCTCCGAGCGCGCGCGCGGACGTGTGCATGCAGCGTTTGCCACGCTCGAGAAAGCGAATCTGGTGACCAGCGAGGCCGTCGTGACCGAGGCCAGCTACTTGCTCGACTTCTCGCTCGAGATGCAGGCGAACCTGCAGACCCTGCTGGCGCACGGAAACATCCGCGTCGAGCCCATCGAGAAGGGCGAGCGCCCACGACTCGCGTCGCTGATCCAGAAGTACGAGTCAATGCCGATGGACTACGCGGATGCGACGCTCGTGCTCTTGGCGGAACGGCTCGGGACGACCCGCATCGTGACCCTGGATCGGCGCGACTTCGGCGTGTACCGCGTCGGGCGGAAGGCGTTCCAGATCCTGCCGCGTTGACATGTTCCGACCCGGGAATGAACGCCTCCCGGTCGTGCGTGCTACGAAGACAGGCATGTGTGGAATCGTCGGGTACGTGGGGTCGGAACAGGTCGCGGGCATCCTCCTCGACGGGCTTCGTCGGCTCGAGTACCGCGGGTACGACTCGGCCGGCCTCGCCATCATCGGGCCGGACGGTGAGGTCAAGGTCGCGCGCGCCGTCGGCAAGCTGAGGAACCTCGAGAAAGCGCTCGAGGCCTCGCCGATCCCCGGCACGACCGGGATCGGGCACACGCGCTGGGCGACTCACGGTCGTCCGACGGAAGTGAACGCGCACCCGCACGTGTCGGGGCCGATCGCCGTCGTGCACAACGGCATCATCGAGAACCACCTCTCGCTGCGCGCGCGCCTGGTCGAGCGCGGCACCAAGATCGTGAGCGACACGGACACCGAGATCGTCGCGCACATGGTCCACGAGAAGACCAAAGAAGGTCTCGGCCTCGAGGATGCGGTTCGTGCCGCGCTCAAGGAGATGCACGGCGCGTACGCGATCGCGGTGCTGTCGAAGGCCGAGCCGGGCCGGATCGTGGTCGCGAAGTCGAGCTCGCCGCTCGTGCTCGGCATCGCCGACGGTGCGACGCTGTGTGGCTCCGACATTCCCGCGCTGCTTCCGTACACGCGCCGCATGATCTTCCTCGAGGACGGCGACATGGCCGTGCTCGAGAAGGCGGGCGTGCGCATCTCGCGCGTCGACGGCGCGCCCGTCATCCGCGAAGAGAAGTACATCGACTGGTCGCCGGTGATGGCCGAGAAGGCCGGCTACAAGCACTTCATGCTGAAGGAGATCTTCGAGCAGCCGCGCGCGCTCGAGGACACGCTCCGCGGCCGGCTCGATCGCGAGAACGGCACCGTGCATGCGCACGAGATCGGCCTGACGGAAGCCGACGCGAAGGCGATCAAGCGCGTGTACCTGCTCGCGTGCGGCACGAGCCATCACGCGGCGATGGTCGGTCGCTACTACATCGAGATGCTCGCGAAGATCCCCGCGACCGTCGAGCTCGCGAGCGAGTTCCGCGGGCGCGATCCGCTGATCGGCGAGGGCGATCTCGTCGTGGCCGTGAGCCAGTCGGGCGAGACGGTCGACACGCTCGTCGCGGCGCGCGAAGCGAAAGAGAAGGGCGCCAAGCTGCTTGCCGTCGCGAACGTCATCGGCAGCGCGATCCCGCGCCTCTCGCACGGCGCGTTCTACACGCACGCCGGCCCCGAGATCGGTGTCGCATCGACGAAGTGCTTCTCCACGCAGATGGCGGCATTGCTCATGCTCGCGACGTGGCTCGGCAAGACGCGCGGCACGATCGACGCGACGCAGGCGCGCGAGCTCGTCGAGGGCATGGCGAAGCTGCCCGAGCAGATGCGCGACGTGCTCACCGGCACGCGACAGCTCGTGAGCAACGTCGCCAAGCGACACGTGCACGCGCGGGACGTGCTCTTCCTCGGGCGCGGTCTCTCGTTCCCGATCGCGCTCGAGGGCGCGCTCAAGCTCAAGGAGATCTCGTACGTCCACGCGGAGGGCTACGCGGCCGGCGAGATGAAGCACGGTCCGATTGCGCTCATCGACGCAGAGGTTCCCGTGTTCGTGATCGCGCCGAAGGATCGCTGGTACGACCGCACGCTCAGCAACCTGCAGGAGGCCAAGGCGCGCGAGGGTCGCGTGATCGCGATCGCGACCGAGGGCGACGAGGCGATCCACGGACTGACCGGCGAGGTCATCGAGGTCCCGCCCACGCTCGAAGCGCTCACGCCGTTTCTGACGGTGCTGCCGCAGCAGCTCTACGCGTACTACGTGGCCGACGCGAAGGGGACGGACGTCGATCAGCCGCGCAACCTCGCCAAGACCGTCACCGTCGAGTGATCGCTGGATGATCGAAGGGGCGCGCATCGCGGTCGTCGTGCCCGCGTACGACGAGGAGGTGCGCATCGGAGCGACGATCGCGTCGATGCCGGCGTGCGTCGATCGCATCGTCGTCGTCGACGACGGAAGCCGCGACGGCACGGGTGAGGTCGTGCGCGCGTCGGTCGATCCGCGCGTGAAGCTCATCGCGCATGCGAGCAACCGTGGCGTCGGCGCCGCGATCGTCACCGGGTATCGTGCGGCGTTCGCGGAGGGCCACGACGTCGCGATCGTGATGGGCGGGGACGGTCAGATGGATCCGAACGAGCTCGTCTCGCTCGCGACGCCGGTAGTCGCCGGTCGTGCCGACTACGCGAAGGGGAATCGGCTCGCGCACCGCGCGCTCTCGGTGATGCCGATCGATCGGCGCCTCGGCAATGCGGTCTTCTCGGCGCTCACGCGTGGCGCGACGGGGCTCGACGTCTCCGACTCGCAGTGCGGCTACACCGCGCTCTCGCGGTCCGCGGCGTCGCGGCTCGATCTCGACGCGCTCTGGCCGCGCTACGGGTATCCGAACGATCTGCTCGCGCGCGCGGCGGGCGCGGGCCTGCGCGTCGTCGACGTGCCGGTGCGACCGATCTACGCGGGTGAGGAGAGCGGGATCGGCCTGTGGGAAGGGCTCGTCGTCATCCCGAGCGTGATCGTGCGCGTCGCGCTGCGCCGATTCGTCGGTCGCCGATTGCTCGAGCCCGGACCCGCGGAGTGATCGCATGCGCATCGGCATGCCGACGACGAGCTATCCATCGCATCCAGGAGATGCTGCCGGTCGCTTCGTGCGCACGCTCGCGGCGGAGCTCGGAAGACGAGGGCACTTCGTCGACGTGATCGCGCCGAGCGTCGGGCGGCAGGACGAGCTCGGCGATCGCGGCGTGCGTGTGCATCGGGTCCGTTACGCGCCGACGCCGCTGGAGCGGACCTTCGGACGGTACGGCGCGCCCGACAATCTCGCGCGAGATCCGCTCTCGTGGATCGGCGCGGCGACGTTTCCGGCCGCGCTGGCGCGCGAGATCGCGACGCACGAGCCGCGGTGGGACGCGATCGTGAGCCACTTCGTCGTGCCCTGCTCGCTCGTCGCGGCGCGCTTCGCGAACGGCCGCCCGCACGTCGCGGTCGCGCACGGAACCGACGCGCACGTCGCCGCTTCGATCCCCGGGCTCGCGCCACGTGTGCGCGCGAGCGGTACGCTCGTCTGTGTCTCGCGCGCGATCGCCGATCGACTGCGCGCGCCCGATGCGGTCGTGCAGCCGATGGGAATCGATCGCGACGAAGCGTTCGGTCTCTCGCGGGCCGAGGCGCGCGCACGCGCGAAGCTCGACGGATTCACCGCGCTCTCGCTCTCGCGCTTGGTCTCGATCAAGGGAATCGATACCGCGATCCGCGGCGCGGCCCGGGCGGGCATCTCGCACGTCGTCGCCGGTGACGGGCCCGAGCGTGCGGCGCTCGTGGCGCTCGCACGATCCCTCCACGCCGACGTGCGATTCGTCGGTCATGTCGAGGGCGAAGAGCGACTCCATCTTCTGCGTGCAGCCGACGTCTTCGTCGCACCGTCGCGCGCGATCGGATCACGCGTGGAAGGCACGCCGACCAGCGTGCTCGAGGCGCTCGCGGCCGGGCTGCCGATCGTCGGCACGCGCATCTCCGGAATCGCCGAGACCGTCGCGGCCGATGCGGGCCTGCTCTCTGCTGTATCCACGAGCGAGACCGTCGCGCGCGATCTCTCTGCCCTCCGGGGCGACGCGGAGCTGTGCACGACGCTCTCGCTCGGCGCACGTCGCGCGAGCGCTGCGTTCGACGTCGCCCGCGTGGCCGATCGCTTCGAGCAGCTCTGCGGGCACTCGGATCAGAGCGTGTTCAGAAACGCCGCGAACCCTTTGTAGGAGTTCGGCCCGAGCACGCCGTTCACCGGGCCCGTGTAGCCGTGCTCGGCCGCGATGCGCTGGAAGGCCATGAACGTGTTCGCCGCCGGAAGACCGTTGGCGGGGCCGCTGTAGCCATGGCTCGCGAGCCCGCGCTGCACGCCCACCCACGTCGCTGCGTCCATGTGCCCGTCGATCGGCCCGGTGTAGCCGTGCTCGGATGCGTAGAGCTGCAGGCGCATCGTGAACGCATGATCGGGCGCGCCCGTGCTCGCGGTCGGCGTCGCCGGGAGCGCGCACCCGCTCGCCACGCGGGCCGCGCCACAGTCGCCGCCGCCGGAGAGACGCTGGCCGTGCCCGTTGTAGTCGATCGACCAGCCGAGATAGCGCGCGCCGGAGGCCGCTCCGTACGCACCGACGCTGTTCACGCCGATCGCCGTGCCCCACGAGTCGCCGAGGTGGCTCGACGCCATGAACACGACGCTGCCGCCGCCGAGCAGATCGACGCCGACGTGACCAGCGGTGCCCAGATCCCAGTAATGGAACGCGCCGATCGGCGCCGTGGTGCTGTCGGTGCTCGAGATGCTCGACGCGTGGTACGCGGCGATCGCCGTCGGCGCGGGCGTCGCGAAGCCGCCGAAGCGAACCATGAGCGCGGCGCACCAACCGCTCCACGACGCGCCGTTGCGCAACGGGTTCGCGGCCGCGTAGGCGACGGCGCGATCGTAGACGCTGCGCGAGCACGAGTCTGCGGTCGTGTGACAATCGGTGGGAGCCGCGGCATCGACCGGAGCAGGACCGGCATCGTGCGTGGGCACCACGAACGCGTCGGCGAGCGTCCCGGCGTCCGCGCTGCTCGGGCCCGCGTCGGGATGCACGAACGCGGGCCCCCCGTCTCCCATCGGGACGCCAGCGTCGGCGGTCGGGTGGCCCGAGGGGCCTCCGAGCTGGGTCCCGCAGGCGGACGTGAGCGCAAAGGCGAGGGCGAGACACGTTGAAACGGCAGTTCGGCGCATGCCCTCGTCGTTGCAACCCGTGCCCCGCCGAGATCGGGGCTCGAGCCGTGGCTCTTGCGCACTGAAAGCATCAGATCGCGAATCGGGCGGAAGATCGCACGACCCTTCTGCACGAAGTGTCCAGTCTCTGGACGGTCAGCCGCGGACGACGGCGATGAAGCGCGTCGTCGTGTCGAGCAGCCCTTCGGCCTGTCGCGAGAGATCGTGCGCCGCGACGAGCAGCGCCGAGACGGCCTCGTCGGTCTCGCGCGCCGTCTCGCTCACGCGCTTGATGTTGCGCGACACGGCGTCGGTTCCGCGCGCGACGACCGACACGTTGCCGGCGATCTCGGCCGACGCCGTCCGCTGCTCGCCCACGGCGGCCGCGATCGTACCGAAGCATCCATCGACGTTGCCGATCGTCTGGCCGACCGCGCCGATCGCCGTCACGCCCTCGCGCGTCGCGCTCTGGATGGCGTCGATCCGATCGGAGATCTTGTCCGTCGCATCGCTCGTCTGGCGCGCGAGGTTCTTCACCTCCGAGGCGACGACCGCAAACCCGCGACCGACCTCGCCGGCGCGCGCCGCTTCGATCGTCGCGTTGAGTGCGAGCAGGTTCGTCTGCTTGGCGATCTCGCTGATGAGCTTCACGACCTGGCCGATCTGCGTCGAGGCTTGGGTGAGGCCGCCCACGACCTCGTTCGTCCGGCCGGCCTGGGCCACGGCGCCGGCGACGAAGCGCGTCGAGTCCTGGACCTGACGCCCGATCTCGCCCGCGCTGGCCGAGAGCTCCTCCGAGGCCGATGCGACCGCCTGCACGCTCGCGGCCGTCTCCTCGGCGGCCAGCGCCGCGGCATTCGATTGCTCCGTCGTCTCGCGCGCGAGCCGCGCGAGCGACTCGGCCGTGACGCGCATCTCCGTCGCGGACGCAGCGAGCGTCGAGACGACCTCCTTGATCGAGTGCTCGAAGTCGTCGGCGAGCGCGAGCCGACGCCGCTCCGCATCCTTGAGCGCCGTAGCTTGGCCCTCCATCGAGTGCGTCGCCTCGTTGATGACCGACGATGCGTGTCGGAACGTCCCGGGCATGCCCTTGAGCAGCACGCGTCGGAAGAACTTGCCGTGGCTCGCGTACGTGAGCGCTGCCTTCGCCTCGCGCACGAACGCGTCCGTGACGTCGAGGAGGCGATTGATGCCCGACACCATGTGCCCGACGTCCGCGTCCTCTTCGCACGCGGGCAGGCGCGCTTCGAGATCCCCCGACGCGATGCGTGCCGAGAGCTGAGCGACTCGCTGCGTCCAAGAGCGCAGCATGCGTGCCTCGCGTCGTGCGTCCTCGAGCTCCGACGACGGCGCGGCGGCCATCGGTCGGTACGACGCGGTCTCGTGTGCCATCGTCATCTCAGGCCTCCTTGCCGGTCTCGAGCGCGAACATGAGCTCGTCGTACGCGACGCCGAGCGCCTCTAGCTTCCGATCGAGCAGCGCGCGGGATGCGAGGACCGCCTCGCGCTTGCTCGGTTGTGCGCGCTCGACCGCGCTCATCTCGGCATAGAGCGGGATGATCGTGCGCAGGGCCGACGCGCTCGGCACGCGGCGGCTCGAGTGGTAACCGACGATCTCGCCGGTCGGCCCGAACGTGGGCGTCACGTGCGCGAAGACCCAGTAGTGATCGCCGTTCTTCGCGAGGTTGACGACGTACGCGAAGATCTCCGATCCACTCGCGATCGTCTCCCAGAGCAACGCGAACACGCCGCGTGGCATGTCGGGATGACGGATCATGCTGTGCGGCTGTCCGAGGACCTCGCGCTCGGTGTAGCCGGCGATCGTGAGGAACACCTCGTTCGCGTACACGAGCTTGCCGCTCGGATCCGTCTTGCTGACGATGATCTCGTCTTCTCGGAAGAACCGCTCGCGTCCGGTGGGGGACTTCGCGCGCTCGCTGGCCGTGGTGGTCGTCATCGCTCGTGCTCCGTCATGCTCCTGGCGCTCGAGCGTCAGGGCTTCGTCGAAACGCACGCGTTTCATGCGGTATCGGCGAGCTGCGAGGCACTCGTGCAAGCGTCGCGCCGACGCGAGACGGTCAAGGCTCGACGGTGACGGCGTCCGCGGGGAACGCGGGCGCGAGAGCGGACGCGGGCAGTCGCGCAGGATAAGAGGTCTCGGTCAGCACCACGCGATGGGTCGCGCCGCGCCAGTCGACCACCATCACACGCGCGATCGCACCGCTGCCGTCCGCCTCGATCCAGATGCGATCGATCTGAGATGTCGGATCGGTCGGACGCAGCTCCACGACGTCGCCGCCCTCCGCGTCGATGCGCCGCGCCGCATACGCATCGCCGATCGCGGTCGTCCCGGCGAGGACCGCGAGCAGCGCAGGAAGAGGTGTCGTGTCGAGTCGGAACGCGAGCAGCAACGGTGCCTCTCCGTCGCGAGGAACGAGCACGCGCGCGGTGGTCTCGTCGATCGCGATCGCGTGGGCATCGTCACCGTCGATCGTGATGCCGATCCGCGGCAGCTCGATCGCGAACCGGCCCGTCGACCGCATCTCCGTGGTGCGCGCGCGGTCGAGGTAGACGTGCTCGAAGCGCCCGCGCATGCGGGGATGCGCGCGAGCGAAGGCCAGCACCCGATCGAGCACGACCGTTGCTTGGTCGTCACCCGCCTGCTGGGCGGCCGTCGGCACGCCCGATGCCAGGACCAGAACCAGTGAGATTACGAACGCCCCCATTTTCATGGTGTGTCCGTGGTTGATCCGGCCCGAAGAGGTGGGTACCATGATTCTCGCGAAGTACTTCCTTGTAACGGAATCGTGGCTGGCTCGTGAAGCGTTCAGCAAGAGATGGAGGTCCTATGGCGAGTGCTGACAAAGAGCTCGATCGTCTCCAGCGCAGGCACAAGAAGCTGAAGGAGAGAGTCGCAGAGTACGAGGCGCGTGTGTTCCTGACCTCGAGCGAGCAGACCGAGGTGAACAAGCTGAAGAAAGCGAAGCTCGCGACGAAGGATGCGATCGACACGCTCCAGAGCGGCTGACTCGATCACTCGTCCGAACGGCCGATCCAGAGAAGCGCTTCCGAGAAATCCTCGGAGGCGCTTTTCGTTTCTGCGCTAGCCTCGCGCCGTCATGACGAACGTGAAGGACGAGCTGCTCCCGCTGTTCCGCAAGATGCACCTGATCCGCCGGCTCGAAGAAGAAGCGGCGCGCGCGTACGTGCAGGGGAAGATCGGCGGTTTTCTCCACCTCTACATCGGACAGGAAGCGATCGCGGTCGGCACCGAAGCGGCGATCCGCAAGAGCGACTTCCTCGTCACGACGTACCGCGATCACGGCTTCGCGATCACGCGCGGCACCTCGCCTGGCGCGCTCATGGCCGAGCTCTTCGGAAAGGACACCGGCATCTCGCGCGGCCTCGGCGGCTCGATGCACATGTTCGACGCGAAGAACAACTTCATGGGTGGCCACGGCATCGTCGGCGGCCACGTCGCGCTCTGCACGGGCGCGGCGTTCCGATCGAAGTACCTCAAGACGAACGACGTCGCGCTCGCGTTCTTCGGCGAAGGCGCGACCAACATCGGCGGCTTCCACGAGGGCCTCTCGCTCGCCGGGCTGTGGAAGCTCCCGGCCGTGTTCGTCTGCGAGAACAACCTCTACTCGATGGGCACGCCGACCGAGCGCACGATGCCGGCCAAGGATCTCACCGACAAGGCGCCCGGCTACGGCATGGCGCGTGATCGGTTCGAGGGGCAGGACGTGCTCGAGGTGCGCAAGCGCATCGGCGCGGCCGTCGAGCGCGCACGCGCCGGCGAAGGCCCGACGCTGATCGAGATCATCACGTACCGCTTCCGCGGCCACTCGATGAGCGATCCCGGCAAGTACCGGACGTCCGAAGAAGTCGAAGAGCGCAAGCGCATGGGCGATCCGGTCCGCATCGCGCGCGACAAGCTCACCGAAGCGGGCATGAAGGAAGAAGAGCTCGCCGCGATCGAGGCCGAGGTCGAGAAAGAAGTGCAGGACGCGATCAAGTTCGCCGACGAGAGCGCGCCCGCGACCACGCAGTCCATGAACGACTTCGTGCTCGCGCCGTGAGCCGCGCGGCGCTCGTCGTGCCACTCGGACACTGGGGCACCGTGGACATGGACTGCGCGGTCCAAGGCCAGCTCTGAACCGCTCGCCCGCGTCCGACGCAGTGCGTCGCGATCGTTGCGGCGCGACGGGCACTTCATTGCCGCGTGGTAAGGTCGCGCGCTCGGAGGAGACTGGTGCGAGAGCTGAACTATCGCGATGCGCTGAAGGAAGCGATGGCCGAGGAGATGCGTCGTGATCCGCGCGTCTTCGTGATGGGCGAAGAGGTCGGGTACTACCAAGGCGCGTACAAGG
>CAYSCF010000089.1:19469-22373 GCA_964429305.1 uncultured Sandaracinaceae bacterium
CCGCGCGTCTTCGTGATGGGCGAAGAGGTCGGGTACTACCAAGGCGCGTACAAGGTGACGCGCGGGCTGCTCGAGGAATTCGGTCCCGAGCGCGTGGTCGACACGCCGATCGCCGAAGCAGGTTTCGCGGGCGTCGGCGTCGGCGCGGCGATGACCGGCCTGCGCCCGATCATCGAGTTCATGACGTGGAACTTCTCGCTGGTCGCGTTCGATCAGATCGTGAACAACGCGGCGAAGATGTATCAGATGAGCGCGGGCCAGTACCGCGTGCCGATCGTCTTCCGCGGGCCGAACGCGTCGGCACGTCAGGTCGGCTCGCAGCACTCGCACTGCGTCTCGCCGTTCTACACGAACGTGCCGGGGCTCATCGTCGCGTACCCGTCGACGCCGCGCGACGCGTACGGCCTCTTGAAGACGGCGATCCGCGACGACAATCCGGTCGTGTTCCTCGAGGGCGAGACGCTCTACGGCGTGAAGGGCGAAGTGCCCGACGCGAGCGCCGACGAGACGATCCCGTTCGGCAAGGCGCGCATCGCGCGCGAGGGAACGAGCGTCACGGTCGTCACGTGGGGACGGCCGCTGCACGTGGTGCTCGACGTCGCCAAGAAGCTCGCGGGCGAGGGCATCGAGTGCGAGGTGATCGATCCGCGCACGCTGCGCCCGCTCGATCACGGCACGATCGTCGAGAGCGTGAAGAAGACGAACCGCTGCGTCGTGGTGCACGAGCACTGGGAGTACGGCGGGCCGGGCGCGGAGATCGTCGATCGCGTTCAGCGCGAGGCGTTCGACTTCCTCGATGCGCCGGTGCTGCGCGCGACCAACCTGGATGTGCCGATGCCGTACGCGGCGCATCTCGAACAAGAAGTGATCGTCGGGCCTGCGCGCGTCGAAGACGCGATCCGCAAGGTCCTGTACCAGCCAGGCCAGTAGGAACGAACATGGCGAAGATCGCAGGCTTGCCGAAGCTCTCTCCCACGATGGAAGAGGGGACTCTCGCGCGCTGGGCCAAGAAGGAAGGCGACGAGGTCGGCATCGACGATCTCATCGCGGAGATCGAGACCGACAAGGCCACGATGGAGTGGCGCAGCTTCGACAAGGGCGTGCTGCTCAAGATGCTCGTGCCCGAGGGCGCGACGCTCAAGCCCGATCAGCCGGTGGCGATCTTCGGCCAGAAGGGCGAGGACATCACGGCGTTGATCGCGCAGGCCGGTGGCGGAGCGCCCTCGCCCAGTCCCCCGACGACTTTGGCCAGTCCCCCGACGACTTCGCCCAGTCCCCCGACGACTTCGCCCAGTCCGCCGACGCCTTCGATCAGTCTCGTGAGCGATCACCCCACCTCGTCGGGTCGCGTCGCCGCCTCCCCCGTCGTCCGCAAGATCGCTCGCGAGCGATCGATCGATCTCGCCTCGGTGAAGGGCAGTGGCCCGCACGGCCGCATCATCAAGCGAGACGTCGACGGGCTGTCTGGGTCGCCCGCGTCCGCACCGGCCGCGCCTGCCGTCGCGGCACGCGCGGGCGTTCGCCTGCCGCCCACGACCGTGAAGCTCAGCCAGATGCGCAAGACGATCGCGCGCCGGCTCGTCGAGTCGAAGCAGACCGTTCCGCACTTCTATCTGACGATCGACGTGGACGCGGGCCCGCTCGTGGACGCGCGCGCGAAGATCAACGCCGACCTCGAGAAGCAGAAGGAGAAGATCTCCGTCAACGATCTGCTCATCAAGGCGTGCGCCGTCGCGCTGCGCCGCGTGCCGGCGGTGAACTCGTCGTTCACGCCCGATGCGCTCGTTCATCATCAGGTCGTCGACATCTCGGTCGCGGTCGCGGTCCCCGACGGCTTGCTCACGCCGGTGGTGCGCGACGCGGATCAGCTCGGCGTGCTCGCGATCAGCAAGGCTGTCCGTGATCTCGCCGCGCGTGCCAAGGACAAGAAGCTCAAGCCCGAGGAGATGACGGGCGGCACGTTCTCCATCTCGAACCTCGGCATGTTCGGGATCGAACAGTTCGCCGCCGTGATCAACCCGCCCGAGGGCGCGATCCTCGCGGTCGGCGTCGTGCGCGAAGAGCCCGTCGTGAAAGACGGCGCGGTCGTTCCCGGTCAGCGCCTGCGCATGACGCTCTCGTGCGATCACCGTGTCGTCGACGGCGCGGTCGGTGCCGAGTTCCTCGCCGTGCTCAAGCGTCTCGTCGAGTCGCCGGTGACGTTGCTCGTGTGAAGAGACTCGCGCTCGTTCTCGCGTTCGTCCTCTGCGCCCACGGCGCACAGGCGCGCGCGCAAGACGGCGCGGTTCATCTCGTCTGGCACGCCGCCGGAGGCCCGTCCGAGAGATGGGTGGGCCGCGTCGAGGGGCGTCTCTCCGACGACGGGCTCGATGCGCGCATCGACGACGCATGGGCGACCACGCGCGGTGCCGATCAGACGGAGGCGCACGCGGCGCTCGTGCGCGTGGAGTCGGCGCTCGCCTCGGCGCGCACGGCGATGCGCGCGTTCGACGAGCACGCGGCGCTGACGATCCTCGGTGGCGCACGCACCGACGCGACGCGCGCGCTCGCGCTCTCGGGCACGGTGGCCTGGGCTGCCGAGGTGGAGCTCGCGATCGGACGCATCGCCGCGCAGTCGGGCCAGATCGAGCTCGCACGCGCCTCGTTCGCGCGCGCGTTCGGGCTCGCACCGGCGCGCGCGCTCGGGGCCGCGGAGGCTGCGCCCGACGTCGTCGCGCTCGCCGACCAGGTCCGCGCCGCCGTGCGCGCGCAGCCGACGAGCCGCTTCGACGTCGACGTCGCGTGGGACGAGCCAGCTCTCGTGTTCCTCGACGATCAGCCGATCGGTCGCGCGCCGCGGCGGATCGAGACGCGCGCGGGGGCGCACGTGCTGCGCATCGAGGCCGATGGCGCGGAGCCATACGT
>CAYSCF010000090.1:0-22317 GCA_964429305.1 uncultured Sandaracinaceae bacterium
CGCAGAGATCGACCGTGCAGGCGCCCGTCTCGCAGGTCTGTCCGTGCGGGCACGTCACGCCCGTGCAGGCGTCCTGACACGCGCCGGCGACGCAACGCTGACCCGCTGCGCACGTCGTCGTGTCGCAGCCGGGATCGACGCACGTTCCGAACGTGGGCGACGTCATGCGTGCATCACACGCTTGCGTCGAAGGACACAGGGGTGCGCTCAGATCGGAGCACGTGCACGCCGGGCCGCAGAGCGAGAGCGCGGACGGGTCGCGCGCGATGCAGACCTGGTTCACCGGGCAATCGACGCCCTGACAGGGGTCGAGACACGCGCCGCCGGTACAACGCTGACCGGACGGGCACACGACTCCGTCGCACGGGCCCACGCAGTCGCCGCCGCGGCACAGCGTCCCGACGGGGCACGACTCGGTGCGCATCGCGCACGCGGTCTCGACGCACGCGGTGTTACCGACGCACGTGTAGCCCGCCGCGCACGTGCCCTCGAAGCACTGCGACACGCAGAGCCCGCTCTCGGTCGAGCAGACGGTGCCCGTCGGGCAGGCGTGCATGGGCTCGCAGTCGACGTCCATCGTCGCATCGCACCGCTCGAACGCGCCCGGATGCACCATCGGATCGGCGTCGTTGCAGTCGGTGCCTCCGCACGCCGCGTCGCGGAATCCGTCGCCGTCCGCGTCGGGGCAGATGGCGGTGTTGTCCTCGTTGAGGCCGGCGACGGCGTCGAGCTCGGCGTCGAACGACCAGAACTGACACGCCGCGGTCGGATTGCCGTTGTTGCCGGCCACGATCGACGCGTACCGGAACGTCAGACCACAAGGCAGCGCGAAGACCTGCACGATGCCGTCGTGCTGGGTCGGATTGCCGAGGTCCGGGTTGAGCGCCGCGGTCTCGTCCGCGGGCGCGGGGCTGTCGGGGATCCACCCTTCGAGGAACACCGTCGTGAGCAGGGCGGGGTTCCATCGACGCGAGTCGGGCGCCGACGGGCTCGCGACCTGGGTCGCCATCGGATCGTCCGAGAGCCACACCGAGTACTCCCACGACTCGCACGGAAGCGGCCCGTGATCGGTGAACGGGAACACGACGACGCGGTTGCCTTCGCCGCCGAGATCGAAGATGGCGCCTGCCGCCGGGTCGAATTGGCTCTGCTCGCCGTCGCACACGCGCGAGCCGTCGCCGTGGCCTGCCGCGCCGAGATAGTAGCGATCGATCTCGGCGTTGTAGCAATCGAGGTGGTCGAGGGCGTCCTCGAAGCGGTGCTCCCACGGGAAGTGATAGTCGGCGTCGGCCGCGAACGCGCGCGGCGGGCCACCCGCGGGCGCGCAGAATCCGGTGGGCGCGCCGGCGCCGTAGTAGAGCCAGATGTTGTTGCCGTTGTAGGTCGTGTTCACCGCGCGATTGATGTCGGTCGCCGACGTCTGCGCGCCGCGGACCAAGCGGCCGAACGTGAGCGAGAGCGCATCGTGATGGTCGCTCGTCTCGAAGACGCCGAGGCGGCGATCTGCGGGCATCAGCGCATTGAAGCACGACATACCCGATGCGATGCACGCGCCGCAGTTCGCATCGGCCGGGCCGCCACTGCACGAAGCACACGTGCCGACGATCGCCTGCGCCTCGACCGAGGTGGCCAGCAGCGGCGATGCCACGAAGAGCGCGAGCGCGAGGACCAGACGGTTCGTGAGCATCCCCGCAGCGTGCCAGGCGCGCTCGCGGGGAGCCATCACCAACACGACGTGAAACGTGGCGTCGGGGTGACGAGCGTCCCTAGAACGAGGGGTCTAGAAGAGCCCGGGGATCTTGAGACCGCCGGTGACCTTCTCGAGCTCGGCGTCGACCATCTCGGCGCTCTTCTTCGCGCCGGCGTTGACGGCCGCGACGATCAGGTCCTGCACCATGCCGAGGTCTTCGCTCTTGAGCAGCTCGGGCGCGATGGTGATGCTCACGAGATCGCGCGCGCCGTTCACGACGACCTTCACCTGGTCGTTGCCCGCGCTCGCTTCGACCGTCGAGGTCTTCAGCTCTTCTTTGCGCTTCTCGATCTTGCGCTGCAGGCGGCTCGCCTGGCGCATGAGCTCGCTCATGCCACCGCGGAAATGATTCGTCATGGATGACAGGCCTCAGGGCAATTCATGATCTTCTCGGGCCGCCTTTTATCGTGCGGTTCAGCTCTCGTCCACGCGGACTTCGGGAACGCCGGCTTTCACGTCGAAGACGGCGAGCGCTTCGACGACCACCGGATGGTTCAGGGCTTTGCGCTTGGTGGCCTCGAGGCGCGCGCGCGATCGCTCGTCCTCGATCTTGGCGAGCGTCGGCTCGGCGTTCTGCGCGATCTCGGTCTCGACGATCTCGACCTTGGGACGCGCGCCGAGGCGTCGCTCCGCGATGTCGGCGATGGCGCTGCGCGCGGCCTCGGTGTCGGCCTGCTTCGCGTAGAACGAGCCGCGCCCGAACGCGAGCACGACACGCTCGGGCGTGACGAGCTTCGGCACCGCGTGCGCGAGGACCGCGCCGAGCGCAGGGCGCGTGCCGGCGACGGCCGCGACGATCGGCTCCCAGACGGCCATGGCATCGCCGGGCGATTGAGAGGGGAGAGGAGCGGGCGCGGAAGCGCGAGCGGGCGCGAGAGTGGGAGCGGGCGCGAGAGTGGGAGCGGGCGCGAGAGTGGGAGCGGGAGTGGGAGCGGGCGCGGGAGGAGGACGCGAGGGCGAGGGCGCCGATGCGACCGACGACGAAGAAAACGAAGACTCTCTTGGCTCGACCGGCGCGCTCGGCTGCTCCTCGGTCTTCACCGCCACGCTCGGCGCGCGCTCGGTCGCGACGCGCGCGACCGGACGATCGGGCACCGTCACGGGTGCGGCCGACGCGCCCGTCGGCGGTCCACGGCGCGGCAGCGATCCACCACTGCCACTCGGTGGCGCACCGCCCGCGCGTCCACCACCGGCCGACGGCGCACGTCGCTCGATCGCGTCGAGCCGCGCCACGATCTCTCCGAGCGCCCGCAGCGGCGGCCGCGTCGCGATACGCACGAGGCCCATCTCGAGCGTGGTCTTCGGCATCGTCGACTTCGCCATCTCGTCGACGAGCTGCGAGGCCGCGTGGAACGCGCGCTGCACTTCGAGCGGCTCGATCTCTTTGGCGAGCGCGACGGCCTTCGCCCGCTCTTCGTCGACCAGGCTCACGAGGTTCGTCTCGGCGCCGCTGGTTCGCAGCACCACGAGATCACGGAGCAGCTCGACCACGCTGCGCGCGAAGTGCAGCAGATCGAGGCCGCGGCTCGCGAGCCCGTCGATCGCGCCGAGCACCACGCCGCCTTCGCCGCGCAGCAATGCGGCGACCGTGTCTTGCAACGCTGCGCGATCCGCGATGCCGAGCACGCTCGCGACGTCCGCACCGACGAGCTTGCCGCCCGAGAACGCCACGATCTGATCGAGCAGCGTGAGCGCGTCGCGCATCGAGCCCGCCGCCTCGCGCGACACGATCTGCACCGCGTGATCGTCGGCCTCGAGCCCCTCGGCCGCGAGGATGTGCCGCACGCGATCCGACACGACCGCCTGTGGGATCAGCCGGAAGTCGTAGCGCTGGCAACGCGAGCGGATCGTGATCGGCACCTTCTGCGACTCGGTCGTCGCGAAGATGAACTTCACGTGCGGCGGCGGCTCCTCGAGCGTCTTGAGGAACGCGTTGAACGCGCCCGTCGAGAGCATGTGGACCTCGTCGACGATGACGACCTTGAAGCGATCACGCGCAGGACGAAACGGAATCGTCTCCTGCAAGCGACGCACGTCGTCGACGCTGTTGTTCGATGCGCCGTCGATCTCGAGCACGTCGAGGTCGGTGCCGACCGTGATCTCCTTGCATGGGTCGCACACGCCGCACGGCGTGATCGTCGGCCCGGTCACGCAGTTGAGCGATTTGGCGAGGATGCGCGCCGTCGTCGTCTTGCCGACGCCGCGGGCGCCGGTGAACAAGAACGCATGCGCGACGCGGCCCGCCGCGATGGCGTTGCCGAGCGTGCGCGTGACGTGCTCCTGACCGGAGAGGTCGGCGAACGTCTGCGGGCGGTACTTGCGTGCGAGGACCGTGTACGACACTTCTCGTTTCCGGAAGGAGGAGCCGGCGACCGTAGCACGGGTGCACGTGTGCTAGGACCCGCGGCGATGAGCCCGGTGGAGCTGCACTCGGAGCGGATCGAAGGCGCGCGCGGCGAGCACGTCGTCCTCTTTCTCCACGGCATTCTGGGCAGTGGACAGAACCTGCGGACGCTCGCGCGACGCTTCGTCGAGGCGCGTCCCGAGCTGAGCGCGTGGCTGGTCGATCTGCGAGGCCACGGGCGCTCGCCGAAGCGATCGCCGGGACCATCGATCGATGCGTGCGCGGAGGACGTCGCGCACCTCGCGAAGAACGGGCCGGTCGTGGCGGTCGCTGGCCACAGCTTCGGCGGCAAGGTCGCGCTCGCGCTGAGCGAGAAGATGACGCTGAGCGACGTCGTGATGATCGACAGCGTGCCCGGCACGCGCGAGCCGCTGCGCGAAGGCGACAGCGCGCTCGCCGTGATGAAGACGATCGCGTCGTTCGAACCCGTCTATCCGACGAAGGCTGCGTTCATCCGCGCGCTCGCGGAGAAGCACGATCGATCGATCGCGCAGTGGCTCGCGCTCAGCACCGAAGAGGTGGAGGGCGGCGTCCGCTTCGCGCTCGATCGCACGGAGATCGAGGCGCTGCTCGCCGACTACTTCTCGCGCGACCTCTGGCCGCTCGCCGAGAATCCTCCGGGCAACACGCGCGTGCATCTGGTGATCGGCGAGCGATCGATCTCGTACTCGCCCGAGGATCGAGCGCGGGCGCGTGCGATCGCGGCGCGGCAGCCGCGCGTCAGCGTCGACGTGCTGCCGGCCGATCACTGGGTGCACGTGGACGATCCGGAAGGTCTCTTGCGCGTGCTCGTCTCGAGGATCGGCTCGTGAAGGTCGTCGTCATCGGTGGCGGCCCGGCGGGCGTGACCGCAGCGGTGGAAGCCGCGCGCACCGGCGCGGGCGTGACGCTCGTGAGCGAGGGCCCGATCGGTGGGCGCGCGACGCACGCGAGCTTCGTCCCGTCGAAGGTGCTGCTGCACGCGGCGGAGGCACGACGCGCGCGCGGAGAGAAGGGCCTCGCATCGCCCGCCGAGCTCGCGGCGATCCGCGGCCAGACGGAAGAGATCGCGAAGGCGCGTGGCGATCGCATGAAGAACGCGCTCGCAGATGCCGGAGCGCGGATCGTAGAGGGCGTCGCGCGATTCGCGACTGCTGCGAGCATCGAGGTGGGCGGGCGCACGTTGCCGTTCGATGCAGCGATCGTCGCAGCCGGATCCGAGCCCCGGTTTCCGACCGATTTCTTCGGCGCGGCGGGCAAGCCCGACGGTCATCACGTCTTCGCGCCGCGTCACGTACGCGCGATGATCGATCTGCCGAAGTCGGTGCTCGTGGTCGGCGGCGGCGCGACGGGCGCGGAGCATGCGCACGCATTCCTCTCGCTCGGCGTCGAGGTCACGTGGCTGCTCGATGACCTCGGCATCCTGCCGCGCTTCGATCGCGAGCTGGCGGACTCGCTCGGCGACGTGCTCATGGAGCGCGGCGTGAAGATCGTGCACGGCAAGCGCGTGCTGAGCGTCGTGCACGATCCGAAACAGGGCACGCTCGCGTCGCTCGACGGAGGCCGCACGTATGCGGCCGAGCGCGCGTTCGTCGCGGTGGGGCGTCGGGCAGACACGGCGCGGCTCGGTCTCGCGGAGATCGGCATCGAGACGCGCGCCGACGGAACGGTTCCCGTGGATGCGTTCGGGCGCACTGCGGTCGCGTCGATCTACGCGGTCGGTGACGCCACGGAAGGAGCGCAGACGGCGCCGCGCGCGGAGGCAAGCGGCTGGACCGCGGCGCGCCATGCGACGAAGCAGAAGATCGACGCGCTGCGAAACGAGACGTTCGTCGAGGCCGTGTACACGACGCCCGAGATCGCACGCGTGGGCCTGTCTCCTCGCGAGGCTCTCGCGCGTGGCGTCGAGGTCGATCTCCGAACGCACGACTTCGGCGGCAGCCTGCGCGCGACGTTCGATGGCGTGGGCACGGACCCGCACGCGCGAGGGGTGCTCCGCGTGGTGTGCGAATCGGACGGCGGGCGCATTCTCGGCGCGGCGGCGATCGGGCCGCATGCCGCGGAAGTGCTCGGGCCGATCGCGGTCGCGATGCGCCTCGGCGGCAGCGCGCGAGATCTGGCGCACGTGTTTCTCGCATCGCCGACGTATGCCGAGATCGCCACGTCGGCGCTTCGCTGAAGGGCCGGTCGAGTTACGCGGGAACCCAAGAAGAGAGGAACCCAGGAGCAAGAGTCTCTTGGGTTCCCGCGCAAATCCGACTACGGCACCCGTTCGATCTCGCCGCTCGCGAGCTGCGCCTTCAGCGCTTCTCGTTTGCTGAGCCCAGACAACCTGCCCGCGTTCTTCGAGACGTATCCCGCGACCCACTTCGCGTCGATCTTCGCGTGCTGTCGCAGCGCCCAGCCGATGGCCTTGCGCGCGAAGAAGTCCTTGTCGTCGATCGAGCCTTCGATGCAGTGCTCGAGCAAGGGAAGATCGATCGCATCCCGGAACCGAAGCTGATGAAGGATCGACGTGCGCCGCTTCCACAGGTTCGGATCGCGGCTCCACGCGCGCATCTGTTTCGTCATCTCTTTGCGATGCGCGAGCGCGAGATCACCGACGGCGTGTGACGCGAGCTCGTCGACGTAGTCCCACCACGCGCCCGATACGATCATCTCCTCGTACATCGGCAGCATCGTCATCGTTCGATGCGCGAGCCCACCGCGCCGGTGCCGCGTGAGCATCACCGCGAGGTAGCGCTCTTCACGGTGCGTCGCGCCTCGCCAGAGCTCCATCACGACGTCGCGATAAGCATCCTCGCTCGACAGATCGAGCTCCGCGAAGAACGTCTTCGCGACCGCCTTCACCTTCGCGGAGGCGACACCGTGATACGGCATCGCCGACTTCATGTACGACTGCATCGCCGGCGCTCGCGCCGGATCGGCTACCGCGATCAACATCGCGCGCGCCTGCGAGAGGTGACGCGCCTTCGTCACGTCAGCGGATGGCCGAGTTGCACACGTGGTCCACGCACACGAGCATCTCCGAGCTGCAGCAGTCGGCGTCGGTCGTGCACGTCTCGGTCACGTGATGACAGCGCTCGGGCGGAGGCGGGCTGCACACCAGCGCGCCGCCGGGGCCGGGCGAGCACTCGCCGCCGCAGCACTCGCTTCCGACGTCGCACGAGTCGCCATCCGCGCGGCACGCGCGTGGTGCCCAGTACGCGGAGATGTTCTGCGACGCGGTGTCCTGGCCCGGCAGCCAGTACGCGACGCCGCTCGGGTCGCTGCCACCGGTCGTTCCGTCCGCGCGAATCGCGGTGACCCAGATCTGCTGACGCGCGGTTCCCTGCGTGCCGACGTGGGTGTTGCCGTAGTCGCGACGCGAGAGGAACGAGAGCCAGAAGTAGCCGCCCTGCGTGAACGGCGAGAAGCGCGGCTGGAACGAGACGTCGCCAGTCGGGCCTCCGCTCGCGTTGTCGAGCCGGACGACGCCGCTGCCGTCGGGCGCCATGATGTAGAGCGCTGCGTGATCCGTCTCGCTGCGGCAGCCCGTTCCGTGCGCGAACGCGATGGCCGTGTCGCCCGGCGACCACGTCGGGTACGAGTCGCCCGAGCCGGCCGGCATGCTCGAAGCGAGCGCAGCGCCGTGGTGGATGACACTGCTCGCGCCGACCATGTCGGGCCCCGGGATCGGAACGATCGCGATGTCGCCGCCGCGGTAGTCGCCGCCCCACGTGCCGCCGGTGAGGTTCGTCGCGTACGCGATCCGCGTTCCGTCGTGCGACCACGCGGGATGCGTGACGCCTTCCGGCTGCCCGGGCGGGTCGATGAGCGCGCCCGTGTGCGAGTCCATGAAGCGCAGTTGCCCGCCCGGCGTCGGACGCAGCGACTCCTGGTACGTCACCGCGACGCGTGACTCGTCGGGGCTCCACGTCGAGAACCACCACGTCCGCGCGACCGTCGGCGCGAACACGCCCGCGGCCGGCGTGCCCGTCAGATCGGTGGTGAGATCGAAGACCGTGCCGGCGTTGTTCCCGCCTCCGAGCCTGCCGACCATGTAGCGCCCCGACGGGGAGACGGAGTGACAGCCGACGCAGTTCTCGCCGGTGAGCGGCGAGGTCGGCGGCGTCGGCATGAAGTTCACTCGCGTCGCCGTGCCGTCGTCGATGCGCTGGATGCGGCCCTGCGCGATGGCCCAGTAGTAGACGCTGCCCGAGAGCGCCGCGCGGGCGAACGTCAGGTGGACGTCGCTGCCGCGCAGGAGCTCGTGCGTCGTGCCGTCGATGTGATCCACGCGCAGAACGGCCGCCGCGTCGCTGTTGGTCTGCGCGAGCGAGCGCCACGCAGCGGCGTCGGCCAGCCAGTGGTGGTTCGCGTCGTCGACGAGGTACGTCGTGACGGTGACGCTCGGCTTGGTCATCGTGATCCGGACGAGCTCGCCCGCGTTGCCGCGCGACCACTGGAAGTCCGCCGGGTACACGTTCTGCGGCATGATCGCGTTGTCGAGCGGGTAGAGCAGTTGCGACTCGCGCATGCCGTCGGACACGCTCGTCGCGGCGCCGAACGTCGTCGCGACGTCCGCAGGAACGCCCGTGCCGAGGATCGTCCGCTCGATCACGACCTCGAGCATCGCGGTCGCCATGAACGTGCCGTGCGGCGTGACCGCGGTCGCCGTCACCGTGGCGGTCCCGCCGACCACGCCGTTCGCGGTGAACGTCCCGCCCGCCGCATCGATGTCGCCCAACGCGCGCGTATCGAGAGCCCAGTCGACTCCGCTCGCCGGTGTCATCGATCCGTTGTCGAGCGTGAGCTGCGCCGTGAACGTCTGCGTCGGTTGCGAGCCGTCGGTGCTCGTGAGCGTCGCCATCGTGGGCATCACGACGAGACCCGTCGCCACCGGGTTGGGGGCGTCGAACGTCGGCCGCGCATCGGTGAGCGCGGGGCCCGAGTCGGCCGGCACGCGACACGTCCCGTCGATGCAGAGCTGACCGCCGTGGCACTCCGCGTTGGTCGCGCAGGGGGTTCCGTGCGTCTGGATGGGACCGCTGCAGTCGCAGCCGGCGATCAGAGAGACGAAGGCAAAGGCGAGCGCGGCCAAAGACAGCGAAGTGCGGATGCGCATCGCGCCATTGTAGGCGATCCGACCGCGCTTCGGACGGTGCGCTTCACATGGGTGGATGGATGCAGACGTGGTTCTGACACACGAGGCTCTCGCTCGCGCAGCAGTCAGCGTCGGTCGAGCACGTCTCGGTCGCGTGGTGGCATCGCTCCACGGGGGGCGGGCTGCACACGAGCGCGCCACCGGGGCCGGGCAAGCACTCGCCGCCACAGCACTCGCTGCCGACGTCGCAGGCATCACCATCGGCGCGGCACGCGCGTGCGGCCCAATACGCCGCGATGTTGGCCGAGTGCGGGTCCTGTCCCGGGAGCCAGTACGGCACCGAGCTCGGATCGGCGCCGCCTGCACCGTCGGTACGAATCGCGGTGACCCAGATCTGCTGGCGACGCGACGGCGAGGCGGAAGACGTGGAGTTGCCGATCTGCGGATTGCCGTAGATGCGTCGCGACAGGAAGCTCATCCAGAAGTAGCCGCCCTGCGTGAAGGGCGAGAAGCGCGGCTGGAAGTCGTCGTGCGTGCCGGGCGAGGCGGCGCTGAGCGCGCGCACCGCGGAGCCGTCGGGCGCCATGATGAAGAGATCGCTCATGCGCGACTCGCTGCGCGCTCCGGTGCCGTGGCCGAACGCGAGCAGCGTTCCGTCCGGTGCCCAGGTCGGGTAGCTGTCGCAGACGCCGCCCGGCAGATCACTTCCGTGATGGATGATCCGCGGCGCGCCGAACGTGTCGGGCGCGGTCACGTCCATCAGCGAGATGTCGCCCATCTGCGGATCGTCTCCCCACACGCCCGCGGTGTTCTGGACGAACGCGATGTGATTGCCGTCGTGCGACCACGCCGGATACGTGCCCGTGACGCCCGCGAGCGACGGTGTCGCGACGCGCGTTCCGGTCATGGGATCGTAGAGGCGGATCTCCGGGCCGCTCTGGGCGGCGACGAGAAGCCGCGTCTCGTCGGGGCTCCACGTGGAGAACCACCAGTAGAGCGCCCTCATGTTGGCCGAGAACACGCTCGCCGGTGGGCTGCCCGTGAGATCGGCGGTGAGATCGAAGACCGTTCCGACGTTGTCGCCGCCGCCGTAGCGACCCGCCATGTAACGGCCGCTCGGCGAGACGCTGTGGCAACCGACGCAGCCCTGCTCGGGGTTCGGCATGAAGTTCACGCGCGTCGCGGTGCCGTCGTCGATTCGCTGGATGTGACCTGCGACGATGTCCCAGTAATAGACGCTGCCCGTGAGCGCGGCGCGCGCGAAGCTCATGTGCAGATCGCTGCCGCGGACGAGCTCGTGCGTGCTCGGATCGATCCGATCGACGCGGATGGTCGCCGGCATCTCGCCGTTGGTCTGCGCGAGCGAGCGCCATACGTCCGCATCCGCGAGCCAGTGATGGAGACCATCGTCGACGAGATACGCGGTCGCCGTGAGGCTCGGCTTCGTCAACGTCACGCGCAGCAGATCGCCGGTCGCGCCGCGCGTCCACTGGATGTCGGCCGGATAGACGTTCTGCGGCATCACCGCGCCCTCGAGCGGATACACGAGGCCGGCCTCGCGCGCCGGATCGGTCACGCTCGTCGCGCTGCCGAACGTCGTGGCGATGTCCGCGGGCGTGCCCGGGCCCATCACGTTGCGCACGATCACGACCTCGAGCATCGCGGTCGCCATGAAGTTGCCGTGCGAGGTGGACGCCGTCGCCGTCACCGTCGCGGTCCCGCCGACGACGCCGTTCGCGGTGAACGTGCCGCCCGCGGAGTCGATGTCCCCGAGGTTGCGCGTGTCGAGAGTCCAGCCGACGCCGCTCGCCGGAACCGTGGTTCCATCGTCCAGCGTGAGCCGCGCGGTGAAGGCCTGAGTCGTGTGCGAGCCGTCGGTGCTGGTGACGGTCGCCATCGGCGGATCGATCGTGAGGCCCGCCGGAATCGGAGCCGGCGCATCCACGCCGGGCCTCGCGGCATCCGTGCCGGGCCCGGTGTCGGCGGGCACCCGGCACGTGCCGTCGACGCAGAGCTGTCCGCCGTGACACTGCGCGTTCGTCGTGCAGGGCGTCCCGTGCGTCTGGACGGGGCCGCTGCAGTCGCAGCCCGAGGCGAGCGTCAGGACGGAGAAGAACGCGAGCGCGCAGAGAAACGGCATGAGGCGCATGGAGCCATGATACGGGATCCGAGCCAGTTCGTTTCGGATCCGAACGTTTCGATCGTCATTCCGGGGTGCCGCTGGGCCGCACGTAACCCATCACGCGCAGACCCGGCACCAGACCGGCACCGTCGTCGAGCTGCAGGACGACCTCGAGGATCTTGGTGTCGATGCGCTCGGTGGGCTCGTCGGTACGCAGGTTCTTGCGACCCATGCGGTGGCCGATCTCGACGACGTGGCCGGGGAACTGGCGCGTGCCGAACGCCTCCGCCGTGACCATGCCCGCGGCGCCCATCGCGATGTGCGAGATGTCGCGCTCGTCGATGTCGAGCCGGACGCGCAGCTGCGTGACGTCGCCCATCACGATCACCGGCTCGGCGCCCGCCGGCTGCACGAGCTCGCCGACGCGGTTGTGCACGGCCAGGATGGTTCCATCGATCGGTGCGACGATGCGGCGACGATCGAGCTCGGCTTGTGCCTGCGCGCGCTGCGCCTCGGCTACGCGGAGCTGGGCCATCGCGACGAGCACGTCCTCGCGACGACCGGAGCCGCCCGCCATCTGTCGCGCCGCTGCGGTATCGGCGGCCGCACGATCCGCATCGGCCTGCTGTCGTGCGCGCTCGACCTCGTCGACGGTGGCGCCACCGCCGCGCGCGGCGGTCTCGAGCCGAGAGAGGACGCCCTGCGAGAGCGCCGCTCGTGCGCGCGCCGCGTCGGTCTCGCTCGTGATCGCTTGCAGATCTTCGGGACGCAGACCGCGACGTGAGCGCGTGAGCTCGGCCTGTCGCACCGCGACCGTCGCATCGGCGGCGTCGAACGCCGCGCGCTCCGGACCGGAATCGAGATCGATCAGGACGGTGCCGGCCGTGACGACCTGACCTTCGACGACGTGCACCTCGGCGATGCGTCCGGCGACCTCGGGCGCGAGGCGCGTCTCGGGCGCGTGCGGCTCGACGAGGCCGAGGCCGCCGACCCAGTCGCCGTCCGGTCGATCGATCTGCGGATCCGGCGCTTGGGCCGGCGGGATCTCGACGCGCTCGGCGCGCGTCATGTCGCTCGCGCGCGGTGTCGTCGCCGGACCGGCGAGCGCGCTGCGCGTGATGACCGTGAGCAGCGCTCCGCACACGACGAAGAGGACGAGGGTCTTGTAGTTGCGACGAAGGAATTTCATGGCTGCCCACTCTCTTTGGCCACGATGCGGCCGTCTTCGATGTGCACGATGCGATCGGCGAGGTGATAGATGCGGTTGTCGTGCGTGACGACGACGATGGTGTGGCCGCCTTCGCGCGCCATGTCCTTGAGCAGCAGCGTCACGCTCATGCCCGTCTCGGCGTCGAGCGCGGCGGTGGGCTCGTCGGCGAGGATGATGGGCGGCGCGCCCGCGAGCGCGCGCGCGATGGCGACGCGCTGCCGCTGACCGCCCGAGAGATCGGCCGGCGGCCGCTCGAGCTTGTCGGCGAGGCCCACGCGCTCGAGCAGACGATCCGCCTCGCGGTTCGCGTCGCGCACCGAGTAGCCGCGCATGCGCATCGGCATCGCGACGTTCTCGCGCGCATCGAGCGAGGCGATGAGGTTGTTCCCCTGGAAGATGAAGCCGATGTACGAGAGCCGTAGGCGCGGCAGCTGGCTCTCCTTCTTTCCGCTCACGAGCTCGCCCTGGATGCGGACCTCGCCGCTCGTCGGCTTGAGCACGCAGCCCATGATCGAGAGCAGCGTCGTCTTGCCGCTGCCGGACGGGCCCGCGAGATAGACGAACTCGCCCGCGTGCGCCTCGAAGTCGACGCCGCGCAGAGCCTGGAACGCGACCGCACCGGTGCCGTACGTCTTGGTGACGTCCTTGACCGAGAGCGTGAGCTCGCCGGGCTCGACCTCTGCTGCGAGCGCGCTCATCGGAACACCTGTTTCCCCGGGGCCGATGCGCGGCCCCCTTCATCGCGAGTGAATCGCGATGAAGCAACCCCCTCGCTCCGTGCCCACGCAATGATGTTCCTCATCGGAACACCAGTTTCCCCGGGGCCGATGCGCGGCCCCCTTCAT
The DNA here is from genome assembly GCA_964429305.1 of uncultured Sandaracinaceae bacterium. Taxonomy (GTDB): domain Bacteria; phylum Myxococcota_A; class Polyangia; order Polyangiales; family Sandaracinaceae; genus JBBSAT01. The sequence continues at coordinate 13,397 of CAYSCF010000090.1, forward strand.
CGCGAGTGAATCGCGATGAAGCAACCCCCTCGCTCCGTGCCCACGCAATGATGTTCCTCATCGGAACACCATTCCCGGCTCGACGTTGCGCACGCGCCAGAGCGCGAGCAGCGACGCGAACACGCAGAGCAGCCCCATGAGCGCGTACGTGCCGACGAAGAGCTCCGGCGGCAGCACGAGCGAGAGGTTCGGGCTGCGGATGCCCTCGCTCATGCGGGTGACGAGAAAGAGGCCGATGGTGGCGCCGAGGAACGCGTAGCTCAGCGCCTGGACGAACAGGAGCTTCGCGAGATCGAACGTCGTCGCGCCCGTCGCCTTCAGCGTGCCGAACTCGCGCACGTTGTCGACGACCGCCGAGAACATCGAGAGCGACACGATGACGAACCCGACGATCACCGCGAACGCCGTCGACGTGCCGAACGAGATGCCGAGCTGCGCGCGGATCAGGTACCAGGTGATCGAGTCGTGGAACTGCTGTCGCGTGAGGATCAACGCGTTCGGCAGGCGCGCGGCGAGGTCGCGCTGCACCGCCCCGATGTCGGCGCCCGACTGCAGGCGGATCAGCACGAACGTCGTCTGGTCCTCCGGCGTGTGGATGATCTCGCGCGCCGTCTCGAGCCGCGTGAACGCGTAGGGCGGGCCGAACGGATTGAGCCCCCACGTGAAGCCGCCGACGATCACGCGATGGCCGCTCAGCTCGCGCTCCGAGCCGAGGTTGAGGCCGCCGAGCTTCTCGCGCTGCGAGTCCTCGAAGATGACGGTGTCGGGATAACGGAGCGCTTCGACGTCGCCCGCGACGAGGTTCCACGGACCGCCCGCGAGATGCGTGAGATTCGTGCCGACGAGCGTGACGGCCTCGGAGCCACCATCCGGTCGCTGCATGATCGCGGCGCCGAAGAGCAGCGGCTCGGCCCACGCGACGCCCGGCGCGACGCGCGCTTGGTTCAGCGTGTAGAGCGAGATCGGCGTGCCGCCTTGGAGCGTCTGCGTGGAAGGCGGCACGACCCAGAGATCGGCGCCCGCGTTGTCGACGAACATCGTGTTCTTGCCGAGAAGGCCGAGGAACACGCCGAGCTGTTGGTTCACGAGCACCGTCGCGAACACGACGCCGAGCAGCGTGCCGATCAGCTTCGCGCGATCGTGGAACATCATCCGGATCGCGAGCAGCGACATCAGCCGCGTGTGCCCGCCGCGCCCGACGAGCGCGCTCTTTCGTGCCTTGGTGCTCACGGCGCCCCCGCTTGGCCGAGGTCGAGGCCGAGGTTGGCGCGCAGATGCAGCACGTGGCGCGCGACGATCAGATCCGCGTCGGCCTGGATGCGCTGGACCTGCGCGAGAAGCGAGTCGCGCTGTGCCTGGCTGACCTCGAGCGCCGAGCCGGTGCCCGCGGCGAGACGTGCCGCCGCGACGCTCGCCGCGCGCTCGCTCGACGCTGCTGCCGCACGCGCCGCCGTCGCACGCGCGACGAGCGAGCTCACGCGATGCCACGCTTCGTACACGGCGGTCTCCACCTGCGCTTCGGTGCGCTCGTCGCGGATCGTCGCGATGGCCGTACCGTGATCGCGCGTGCTGAGCTGGGCGGGGCGCAGGAAATCGAGCGTCCAGTTGAGCGTCACGCCGATCGACCACAGCGAGGGCTGACCGAAGCCGGCCGCGTTCGTGATGCGCTCGCTCGCGCTGCCGGAGATCGTCGGGAAGAGCGCGGCGAATGCGGCGTCGTGCAGCTGTCGGGCGGCGACGAGATCGTGCTCGACGGCGCGCGCGCTGGGATGGTCTCCGAGGCGGGCTTCGAAGCGCTCGAGCGCCGGCTCGGTGTGGAGGTCGTCGTCGAGCGGTGCCTGCGCATCGCTCGGTGTCACGCCGGTGAGCACCACGAGCGAGCGTGCGGCGATCGCCTCGTTGAGCGCGGCCTCCGCGGCGGCTTGCCGTGCGGTCTCGGCATCCGTGCGCGCGCGCTCGACGTCGAGCTCGGACGCGAGACCCGCCGACGCGCGCGTGGTCGAGACGGCGAGGTTCTCTTCGGCCGTGTGCACGGCGGCCTCCGCTTCGGCGACGACAGCGCGCGACGCGACGAGCTGGTAGTAGGCCTGCACGACCTGCGCATCGACGTCGATGCGCGAGGCATCCGCGCGATCGCTCGCGGCATCGGCGGTGGACTCGGCAGATGCGAAGTTGAGCCACGCGCCGACGTCGACGATCGGAACGGTGAGCGTGAACGTCGCCTGGACCTGATCGATCGGCGTGATCGTCGCGGTCTGGAAGGTGCCCATCGTCACGTCGATCGGGATGTGGACCTGCACCGCGTATTCGTTGCGCGTGTAGCCCGCGCTCGCCGTGAACGACGGCAAGAGGCGCGCGCGCGACTCGTCGGCCTGGCTGCGCGCTTGCTCGCGCACTTCGATCGCCTCGCGCAGATCGAAGGCGTGATCGTGTGCGGCCTCGATGAACTCGGTCAGCGGCTGCTGCGCGTGGGCCGTCGCGGGAGCGAGAGCGAGAGCGAGAGCGAGAGGTGAGAGCGTGCGGCGGCGAATCGTCATTCTCTTGCTCGTCATGGGTAGACCACGTGCACGCGCGTGCGGTTCTCGCCGGCGACGAGGGTGATGCGTGCGTCGTCGAAGCTCGGCGGGCCCATCGTTCCGTGCGCATCGCGCGAGGCGCCGACGCCCTCGGTGGGAATGCCGAAGATCCCGGTGTCGAAGTCACCTTCGCCGTCTTCGTCGTGATGGACCGCGATCGCGACGGCGCCGGGCGCGACGTTCTCGAACACGCACTCGGCGCGACCACCGTGCGGCGTCGCCGAGACCACGGCGGCGGCTCGCGCGCGCTCGGTCGGAAAGCCCGTCGCGGACGTGAACAACATGCAGCGGACCGAGCCGCGGTCGTTGCGCATCTCCGAGATCGACACGACCAAGCGCGCGGACGCCGCCTGCGCAGACACGACGCCGACAATCAGGAGCGAGAGCACGACGAGAACGACGCGCGTCACGACACACCTTCCTTCGCGAGCGCGTCGAGGACCGGCGGCAGACCCTCCGCGAACATCCGACGGCGCACGCGCGCGAGGATGCGCGACACGAAGAACCCACCCACGCCGTGGAAACCCTCGTGCGTGTACGACAGACGCGTGCCGCCATCGTGCGGCTCGACGCGCCACGTGACGACGGTCGCCTCGCCGTCGTCGTCTCCGACCCACGTGTGCTTCAGCAGATGCGGCGCGCTCGCTTCCAGCACCTCGCACTCGACCACGCCGCGAAAGAACGCGTTGGCCTTGCTGAGATAGCGGAACCGGTTGCCGATGACGGGCGCGAACCCATCGGGACGCCCGCCGAGACCGGTGACGGTCCAGCGCGCGACGATGTCCGGGTCGGTGAGCGCGCGCCAGACGAGCGCTGGCGGTTGCGGATAGTCGTGGGCGACACGGAACTCGCTCATGGGCATCTCCTCGCGGCTCGTGAATGAGTGATGGCGTACTCAATAATCATGCGGATCGGTGCTCTCTCTTCGCGGGGCGAAGACGTCAACGCTTGGCGCGCGCCGGGGACGGGGTGGGAACGGGAGCTGCGCCGGTCAACACGATGTCGACGAGCCCCCGCACGTAGGTCCAGAGCGGCATCGGCGTGGGCTCGTGGCCGCGCAGCATCAGCTCGAGCGCCACGAAGCTGTAGATGCTGCCGATGAACGTCCGCGCCATCACGTCGGTGTCGACGTTGCGCAGCCGCCCCGCGTGTCGCTCGGCCTCGAAGTAGCTCGCGAGCACCTTGCGTCCGCTGATGGGCGCGGGCTCGCCCGGTCCCCATCGGCCCGCAGGATCACTGCTGCTTCCATGCGCGAAGTTGTGCATGTGCAGCGCGACGATCTTCTCGAAGAAGTGGCCGAGGAGCACGCCGATCTCGATCAGCTGCTCACGCAGGTCGCCTTTGCCGACGCGCTGCATGATGTCGTGCAGGAACGTCGCTTCGCCGGCCTGTCGCTGGTTCATCGCGGCGTGGAAGAGCTCTTCCTTCGTCTTCCACCGCTTGAAGACGCTGCCCTCCGAGACGCCCGCGCGCTGCGCGACCTCGGCGGTGGTGCCGCGCACGCCGTGCTCGAGGAACACGTCGCGAGCAGCGCGGAGGATGACGTCGTCATCGATGGAGACGGGGCGGGCCATGAGGTTGGTGAGTGAGTGCTCACTAACTAGCATCCGCATCTCGGGCGTCAAGCGTCTCGCACGACTCCGATCGCTCGTCCTCGTTCGTCGGGGTGCGCCGATACTCGCCGGATGACCCGCGTCCTCTGCCTTCTCGTGCTCACGCTCGCGGCCTGCGACGGAGCTTCGGTCACATCCGACGGCGGTGCGACGCAGCCGCGCGATGGCGCGCACGCGATCGATGCGAACCGCGGCGACACCGGGCCGGTCGCGCCATCCGATTCGTTCTACGCCGCGTGCGGCGGCCGCATCTTCGACCCCACCACGGGCGCGCTCGATCCCGCGGAGTACGAGCGACAGTCGCGGCTCTGGGATCGCGCGGCGATCGACTGTCGCCTCGGCCCGACGTGGGCCTCGCTTCATGCAGACGGCCACGACGACGCGCCCACGCTCTACGAGCCGTCCGTCGATCCCGGGCGCACGTGCGGCGGCGGCTCCGCGTTCCAGACCTACGAGGTCGGCCCGGCGGGATGCGACAACGGCTGCCCCGCCGGCGGTAGCGTCGACTACCTCAGCACCGCGGCGCAGGTCGGCTACGAGCCCGACGACGCGAGCGCGCCCGGCGTCGACCGCCTCACCACCTTCGGCGTCGCATCGCAGCTCGTCGCCGTGCGCCCGCAGTTCGGCCCGCCGCGCGAGAGCGCGCATCCCGACCAAGATCTGATGTCTCCGCTCTGGCCCTCGCGCGGCTTCGCGTCGGGCCAGCCGATCGCGATGTCGCGCAATCATCTCAGCGGCGGCTACAGCTCGCACCAAGCGCTCGTCGTGTTCCAGGACGGATTCGTCGGCGGGATGGGCACGATCACCGACGGCCTCGGCGGCAGTCTGGACATCCTGCAGGTCGGCTACGACTTCCCCGATCACCTCGTGCCGACGGCGGTCTCGATCTCGTCGCACAACGAGCTCGCGTTCGTGACGCTCTGGGACACGGACGCGCACGTCGGTCGGCTCGGCGTGTTCGCGATGCAGAGCAACTTCCCGGGCGGGGATCTGCAGACGTGGTGGTACGTCGGCCTGCCGAGCTCGGGCGCGTTCACCGCGATGAAGTATCTCGGCGACATCGAGCTGCCGATCGCGACGCCCACGTCGATCTCGGTCGCGACGAACGGCATCCAGGCGAACGGTCCGCACGCGACGGGCGGCCAGCCGCTGGGATCCTTCGGTCTCATCCACGACGGCGCGTGTGATGCGAGCGTCGCGGCGCAGTTCTCGGTCGAGGTGCCCATGCCGGGCCAGCTCGCCGACATCGTGGCGACCCAGGGCTACGCCGTGATCGCGTCGCGATGGGAGCATCGCGTGGTGCTCGTCGATCTCGCGCCGCTGCTGCACGACCTCCGCCACGACTACTTCGAGGACAACGCGTTCTGCACGCAGTACGTCGCGCCCGCGCACGTGTGGACGGGCGCCGCCGAAGGCATCGGCAACAATCCCGGCTCGCACCAGTTCGACGGCGAGGACCGTTGGCCGTTTCCGTTCGTGCGCACCACGACGACGGGCCCGACGCTCGCGCCGCCGGTCGTCGCCGCGATGTTCGACGTCCACGCACCGATCGACGTCGAGGCTGGCTTCGAGCGGACCGCGTCGAGCACGCCGCGCGCATACGTGCTGCAGCAGGACGGAACGATCCAGAGCATCGTCGTCGGGCGGATCTTCAGCGAGTCGCCGCGCTCCACGCCGCCGACCGACGCGCCGCATCTCGGGCCCTCGCTCGCGGTGTGCGCGCACCCCACGTCGCTCGCGCTCCACAATTCGAATCGAGATCTCTGGGTCGCATGCCGCGGGGACCGCACGATCCAGGGAGTCTCGTTCGACGAGACGTCCGGCATGGTCACGGGCGAGATCCGCGACGCGCTCCTGCAGGATCCGGTCGCGGTCGACACGAACGATCGCGGGCCGATCCTCACCGTCGCCGACTTCGGCGGGCGCGCGGTCGTGAACTACCAGCTGGGCGATGTCGCGTTCTCGTGCGCTAGCGATCCGCTGCAGATGGCCGGCGTCGTCCAGCGCGGCGGTCAGATGTCGATCGCGGGGACTCCTTGGCTGCTCTCGGGCGCCAACGTGAACTGAGCGCGCGAAGCTGATAGAGCCGAGGCGTGACCCTCGGCGATCGAATTCCGAAGCGCGAAGAAGCGACGGCCGACGCGTTGCTCGAGCGTTTCCTCGCGTACGCGCAGGAGGCCGGGCTCACGCTCTATCCCGCGCAAGAAGAGGCGATCCTGTCGCTGCTCGATGGTCAGCACGTCGTGCTCGACACGCCGACGGGCTCGGGCAAGTCGCTCGTCGCGCTCGCGCAGCATTTCGCATCGATCAGCCGTGGGGAGCGCACGTACTACACGGCGCCGATCAAGGCGCTCGTGAGCGAGAAGTTCTTCGCGCTCGCGCGCGAGCTCGGCGCCGATCGCGTCGGCTTGATGACCGGCGATGCGACGGTGAATCGCGGCGCGGGCGTGATCTGCTGCACGGCCGAGATCCTCGCGCGCGTGGCGCTGCGCGATGGTGAGAGCGCGCGCATCGGCTCCGTCGTGATGGACGAGTTCCACTTCTACGGCGACCGCGATCGCGGCGTCGCTTGGCAGCTGCCGCTGCTCACGCTGCCGAGCAGTCAGTTCTTGCTGATGAGCGCGACGCTCGGCGACATGCGCGCGATCGAGGAGGACCTCGAGAAGCGCACCGGTCGCAAGGTCGCGCACGTCCATTCCAAGGACCGCCCGGTACCGCTCGAGCGCGAGTACCGCGAGACGCCGCTGCACGAGACGGTCGGCGAGCTCCTGGTGCAGCAGAAGTCGCCCGTCTACGTCGTGCACTTCACGCAGCGCGCGGCGGCCGAGCACGCGCAAGACCTCACGAGCATCGAGATCGTCGGCAAGGAGACCAAGCAGAAGATCAAAGACGAGATCTCGGGCTTCCGCTGGGACACGCCGTTCGGAAAAGACCTCTCGCGCTTCGTCAAGCACGGCGTCGGCGTGCACCACGCGGGCTTGCTGCCGCGCTATCGCCTGCTCGTCGAGAAGCTCGCGGGCAAGGGCTTGCTCGGGATCATCTGCGGGACCGACACGCTCGGCGTCGGCGTGAACGTGCCGATCCGATCGGTCCTGTTCACGCAGCTCTGCAAGTACGACGGCAACAAGACCGCGGTGCTCACGGTGCGTGACTTCCAGCAGATCGCGGGCCGCGCGGGGCGTCGCGGCTTCGACACGAGAGGCTGGGTCGTCGCGCAGGCGCCCGAGCACGTCGTCGAGAACAAGAAGTCCCGGATGAAGGCCGAGGGCGACGCGAAGAAGATGAAGAAACTCGTCCTCAAGCAGCCGCCCGATCGCGGGTATGCGCACTGGGACGGAGCGACGTTCGAGCGGCTGGCGACCTCGATCCCCGAGACGCTCGAGCCGCGCTTCGCGGTGACGCAGGGCATGGTGCTCGAGGTCGTGAGCGGTGCGTTCGAGCGCCACGCCGACGGCTTGCGGGTGCTGCTCGGCATCATCCGCGCGAGCCACGAGACGCGGCCGCGTAGGTTCACGCACGCGCGGCGCGCGATCGCGATCATCCGCTCGCTGCTCGAGCATGGTGTGCTCGTGAAGGAGAAGGAGGACGACGGGCGCGTCGTGCTCGCGCCGAGCGCCGAGCTGCAGCGCGACTTCTCGCTCCACCAGGGCTTGTCGCTCTTCGTGCTCGACGTGATCGCGCGGCTCGATCCGGTCGCGCCGGACTATCACCTCGACGTGCTGAGCGTGGTCGAAGCGACGCTGGAAGATCCGGACGCGGTGCTTCTGCGGCAGATCGACGCGCTGAAGAAGGAGAAGCTCGACGCGATGAAGGCGGAAGGGATTCCGTACGAAGAGCGCATGGCCGAGCTCGAGAAGATCGTGCTGCCGACGCCGAAGTCGGAGCTCTTGTGGGAGGTGCTCGAGACGTTCGGCGAGAAGCACCCGTGGGTCGGGCGCGAGGAGCTGCGGCCCAAGTCGATCGCGCGTGACGCGTTCGAGCGCGGCAGCTCGTTCGTCGAGTACGTGCGCGACCTCGGGCTCGCGCGCAGCGAGGGATTGCTGCTCCGATACCTGACGGATGCGTACAAGGGCCTCACGCAGAACGTGCCCGACGCGGCGAAGACCGACGCGGTGCTCGACGTGATCGACTGGCTCGGCGCGATGGTGCGCGGCGTCGATGCGAGCTTGCTCGACGAGTGGCAGCGCATCCGCGAGGGCAAGGACGTGCGGGTCATCGAGGCGGCGCACGAGAAGCCGATCGAGGAGCCCGACGTCACGCGAGACGTGCGCGGGTTCGCGGTGATGATCCGCAACGCGAGCTGGCGTCTGGTGCGCGCGCTCTCGCGGCGGCGCTGGGACGAGGCCGCGTCGTACGTCGTGACGCCCGAGGGCGCGCCGGAGTGGACGCCAGCGGCGATCGCGGCGGCGATGGAGCCGTTCTTCGCGGAGCACGGCGAGCTGGTGCTCGATGCGGATGCGCGCGCGGCGTCGGCTTGTGGTCTGGAGCGAGACGCGACGCGCGTGCGGGTGCGGCAGGCGCTGCACGATCCGGAAGGGATGGACGAGTACGTCGTGACGCTCGACGTCGATCTCGCAACGTCGCGCGAGGCCGCGCAGCCGGTCCTGACGCTCGTGGCGATCGCGCGCTGACGCGCCCCGACGGGGCAGAATCCGCGAAAAGGCGCGCCTCGGGCTGCTCGCGACGCCGATTTTCCTCCGGTCGCGTCGGACGCCGCCTCTATTCTGCGCGC
>CAYSCF010000091.1:0-22128 GCA_964429305.1 uncultured Sandaracinaceae bacterium
ACCGTCCGCGCGCTCGACGCGCGCTTCCGTCCGGACCCTCCGTGGCGAGCACTCTTGCCGAGGGGTCCCCTACTTAAACGAAGACGCCCGGGGCGGCAAGCGCTCCGGGCGTCGTTCAGGAACACGCGGTCCTGGTTGGACCGCTCAGCGATCACATCGGCGTCGTGACCTCGACACAGTAGCCGAGTGCGCCGTCGCAGACCTGGTCGACCGGGCACGTGCCCATGCCGGCGTCGACCGTCGGGCCCGCGTCCGTCGTGGAACCGACGCAGGTGTTGCGGCAGAGGCCCGCGAGCGGACCGGTGGCCACGCAGACCGCGCCGCCGGTGCAGCTCGAGCTCGTGCACGGCGCCACGCAGTGGCCGTCGCCGAAGTCCTCGCGCGACACGCCGCCCGTGGCGGTGTGCGGCGTCGCGAGGGTCTCGTCGCAGACCTGCGTCAAGGCGCAGTCGCCCTGGATGGCCGGGAGGCTGCGGGTGGTGGCGTCGCCGCAGAACGCGCCGAGCGGCGCGCAGTGACCGTACGTCGGAACGGCCGAGTAGCAGAAGCCGTCGAAGCAGTGCGTGCGCGCGCCATGCGTGCAGTTCGCGTCCGTCGTGCAGCGCTCGCCCGCCGACGCGCTGGCGTCGGGCTCGCACCACTCGGTGGTGAGGCACTGGCCGGCCGTCGCGGTGGTGGCGGTGCCGACGTGACCGAGGTCCGTGCAGCGCGGAACGCAGCGGCCCGGGTTCGGAACGAGGGCGCCCGTCGTGTCGAGCGTGTTCTGGTCCGTGCAGGCCTCGGTCGCGATGCACTGGTCGTCGGTGTCGCACTGACCGATGCAGTAGCCCGCGAAGCCACCGATCGGGAACGGCGTCGTGTGCGTCGCGTCGGTGTAGAGGATGTTGCAGATGTTGCCCGGGCCACAGTCGCCCGAGTTCTGGCAGCCCTTGATGCAGATCGACGTGGCGAGCATCGACTCGCTCGTGCTGAGGCAGACGCCGAGGTTGTTGCCCGTGCCGCCGCAGCCGCCGGCCATCATGTTCGCGTTCGCGCAGCCGAACTCCGCACAGATGCCGCCGCCGAGGCAGAGGCCGCCGTGGACGCAGTCCGCGTTGCTCGTGCAGTGGGTGCCGACGATGCCGGTCGCCGTGCCGAGGGTGGGCGGCTCTTCGCAGCGACCCGTCGTCATGTTGCAGACGTCCGCCGACGCGGAGTGGTCGACGATGGTGACGAGCTCACCGGCGTACGTGACGCCGTAGTTCGTGTTGCACTCGCTGTCGGCCGTGCACGACTCGACGCAGACGCCGCCGAAGCGGTCGCACGTCATGCCCGAGGGGCACTCGTTGCCCGCGGTCGCCGGGTCGTAGGTGCAGTCGATGCGGCAGACGCCCGTGTTCGTGCCGAACTGACGGCTCGTCTGCGCGATGAGCGTCACGATGCCGCCGAACTGGGCGAGCAGCGGCATCTGCGTCGTCTGGTTGCTGCACGTGGTGCACGTGCCGCAGGTGTCGGCGACCGACGTGTCACACTGCTGCGCGCAGAGACCGCCGGACGCGCCGTTGAAGGGCGCCGTCTCGGTGCCGGCCGGCGCGAGCGCCTGGTAGTCCATGTGCATCGGGTCGACGAGGATGCCGGCCTGGATGCCGAACGCCATCTGGATGGTCATCGAGGGCGTCGACGGGATGCAGGTCGAGCCGGTCATGCAAGTGTTGGCCGTGCCCTGGCAGTGCGCGCCAACGCGGCCGCTGGCGCTGCAGGTCGCGGGACCGGTGTCGGGGCCCGTGTCGCGGCCCGGTTGATTCGTGTCGGCGTGCACGTTCGCGTCGACAAGCGTGATCGGCGGACCCGTGTCCGGGGCCGGATTGGTTTGGCAGCCCACGACGGCAGCGGCGATTAGTACGAACGAAAGACGATTCCTCATCATGCCTCCAAGTCGTCGCCGCGGAGGCGACCCGAACCACTCATCCCGAAAACGGAAAATCCAGACCCCCATCCCAAGAGATGGGTGGCCCGGAAAAACGGCGTGCTGTAACTGCCCGACACTTACGAGTCAAGGCTGGGTCGTGACGGTGCCCAGCGCGGCACGAGCTCTCGAACATCGAGAGAGCGGGCCCGAAGCCGGTGCGCTGCACCATTCGCGCCACCCCGTTTCTCGCGACGGCTGCGAAGATCACGACGCCGAGCACGACACCCGAGCCCGAGGCGTCAGCCTGCTAACGGCCCGTCTTGGCACGAACGGCCGAGCGGAGAACCTTCACGCGCCGCGATCGGTGCGTCCGAGAAGACGCTGCAGGGCCGCCACGTAATCCGCTCGCGTGAGCGCGCCGCGATCGATCAGCGCCAGGAGCAGCGCCTCGTGACGCTGCGCAGCACTGGCCTCTTGCTCGAGCAGGTGCGTGGGCTGGGTCGCCGCGCGCAGCTGCTGTGTGCTCTCGGGCGCGATCGGCAGCGGCTCCACGGACGAGGTCGGCGCCTCGCGCTCCATCTCTTCCGTGCGGGGCGGCTCCGATCGCCGGCGCGAGTTCGGCAGGACCTGCGTGGGCGTCCCGCTCACCTCACCCGGCTTGCCGTACTCGCGATCGAGCGCGCGACGGACGGAAGAGAGCGTACCGACCAGCGCGCGCACGGCACGGCCGGTGGCTTCGGCGATCGCGCTCGGACCGGCGCGATCGAGCGGATCGGCGAACGCGATCGAGACCGTGCGATTGGCATCGATCGCGACGGGGACTGCGAGGTGCACGCGTGCGAGGCTCTCGGGCACGAGCCAGATCGCTTCGCGCTCCACCGTCCCGCGATCGAGATCGATCACGACCGAGCCGGCCTCGCGCGCGAGCAGATCGGCGAGCGCCTCTTCGCCCACGAGGTTGCGCTCGATCGCCGCGCTCACCGTCGCGACGTTCTCCTCGTCCGCGATGATCCCTTCGCGTCTCAACAGCTCGGCCAGCCCAGAAGCCATCTCGCGCTGGAGACTACAGCGGATCGACGGACGACGAGTCGCTCTCGAGCGTCTCGTCGCCGCCCGTCGTGAGCGTACCCGTGACGAGAAGCCCCGACAGCGGGATGGTCGTCATCGGCGGCGCCTGCCAGTCGGGTGCGTCGGGATCGACGCGATCGATCGAGAACGTGTGCGCCGCGCCGTCGGGAGAGCCGAGCTCGAGCACCAGCGAGTAGCGATGGCCCGCCTTGAGCACGAAGCCGGCGCGGCGATCGGCGGCGAGCGGAAGACAGGCGGCCGTGCGCCGGCCGTCGTCGATGACGAGGATCGCGTTCGCGTCGGTGTGGAAGGCGTAGAACGCCTCGGCGCGCGGCGTGAAAGTGAAGGTGCGATCGATCGATCCGGCGGCGGCGCCACACACGTCCGGCGCGCTGCTGGTGCTGCCGCTCGAGAAGAGGACGGGCTGACCGAGCGCGACCGGGCCGCCGTTGCTGAGCGCGACGGCCGTGAGCGTGTACGAGCCGGACTGGCTCGCGTAGCCACCGACGATCACGCGCACGACGCTTCCGGCCCCGAGATCGACGGCGACGCGCGCGCTCGCGGTGCTCCCGAAGTCGTCGTTGCATCCGATCTGCGTGCCGAGCTCGTCGATCACACCGAGATACGCGTCGTACGTCGCATCGACGTGGAAGACGTAGCCGCCCTCGGCCGGCGCGGTGAAGCGCCACTCCTGCATGCCGCTCGTCGGCGGACAGGTCACACCCGGGAGCGGCAGCAGGCCCGTGGTCACGCCGCTCACCTGCGTCGCGAGCGGGAGCTCCTGCGGCGGCGGAGGTGGCGGCGGCGCGACGATCGTACCGTCCGCCATCATCGCTGGCGCGAGCCCGCCGCTCGCGGCCACGCCCGTGACCCACATCTCGTAGGAGCCGGACGCGCCGTTGTATCCGCCTTGCACGACGGTCACGTGCTGGCTCGCCGCGAGCGAGACGGACACCTCGGACTGGCGCGTGCTGCCGTGATCGTCGTTGCACGCGAGCTCGTTGCCGTACGCGTCGTACACGGCGATCACGCCGTCGTAGTCCGACGTGGCCGAGTCGAAGGTGTACGTGCCGGCGACGGCCGCGACGAAAGCGTGCTCGTTCTGGGGAGAGCCCGACGCGGCGCCGCACGAGATCGCGTGCGACGCGCGACCGCCGGTGCGGCCGGAGACGTGGGCGCTCTGCGAGAGCGAGAGCGGGCTGGGCGAGCCGCGCGTCGCATCGGCGATCGTGACGAAGAGAAAGCCGCAGCCCGGAAGGTTGAGCGCGAGGGCGAGGGCGAGGAGGAGGCGCGTCATCGCGTCATTCCCCCAACCGGAAGCCGATGCCGAGCTCGATCCAGAACGCGGGCATCCGGTTCTCGTCGTCGAGGCGCACGTGACCGACCGCGTAGGCGCTGAGCGCCCACTGCGCGTCCCAGTACCAGTCGCACGCGGCGCCGACCGTGAGCAGCGCGCCGGGCGCGATCAGGCTCGCGTAGTGATCGGACGCGATCACGCTCGTTCCGTCGGCGAGCACGACCGCGTGGGGCTGGCTCGCCTGCTCGTAGAACGACGCGACCCACATGCCGGCGCCGCCCATGACCATCAGGCGCACGCCGTACTGCTGCAGCACGGTGAAGCGCGCGCGGAGGAAGTCGGCCGCGAGCAGCCACTCCTGGCGGCGGCCGAGATCGTTCGTGCCGTCCGAGCCGTAGGAGAACGACACGGCGGGACCGACGGAGATTCCGTCGCTCCGGCTCGTGACGAGGATGTCGAGATCGTACGCGACGAGCCAAGCTCCGTCCGGCTCGAGGCGTCCACCGACGTAGACCGCATCGCTGATGCGATGGATGGCCGCCGGTTGAGCGAGCGCGGCCGTCGGCGCAGCGAGCGCGGCGAAGAAGAGGGCGAGGGGTAGGGCGCGAAGCACGAGAGCCGGTTCCGACGCGCGAGATCGACGGACGATCTCGTGTGAGCTCCTACTTTTTCCCCCGGAGCGAGTCGGCGCTGTGGCTTCCCGTGACCTCTTCCCAGGTCGGAAGCAGCTGATCCGGCGTCACCGTCAGCACGCGCAGACGCATGACGACGCGCGTGACGCTCGACGTCTGCGAGAACCGAACGTGCCGGCCCTGCGCCTGCTCGAACACGGCCTCGGAGCCCGGCCGCGGGAACGGGTGCGAGAGCTCCATCGCATCGCCCTCGCGGATCTGTCCGCCCACCAGACGCGCGCCGCGCAGCGGATGATCGAGCAGGCTGCGCTTGGTCCCCTGATCGATCACGTCGACGCAGTGGAGGCGCGCATCGAGCGCGTAGATCGTGTTGCGCGTCCAGATTTCGAGGAACGTCCACGGCGCATCCGGCAGCGGCGCCGAGCGCTTCTCGTAGACGAGATCGATGTCGACGGCGGGCGTCGACACGCGTCGCGGAGGGGGCGACGCGGCGAGCGGCGCGAGATGGCCGATGTCCGCCATGCCCGAGAGCGGCGCGCGCTCCATCCCGAGCACGGGGGCGTCCCCGTCGTCGGTGGTGATCGGCACGCGCGCGACCTCGAGCGGTGGAAGCGGATCCGATTGGCCGAACCCCGGCGTCGTCTGGGTCTTCTTGTTCCGCTTGGGGTCCTTGGTATCGACCATCGCGGCCGACAGTACCATGCGTCATAGTCGGGTTTCGCGTGGAGCTGCCGCCCTACTTCCCGACGCAGGGACACCTTCTTCTCTGCATGGGCCCGCGCTGTTCGCGCGCTGGCAGCGCGCGTCTGTTCCGCGAGGGCACCGATCAGCTCGAGCGCCGCCGGCTCGCCTACTACAAGGACGGCGGCACCGTACGGCTCACCGAGTCGGGCTGTCTGGGCGCGTGCGGAAGCGGCCCGACGATGGCGTGCTATCGCGGCGTGCCGAAGGGAACGCAGGGTCAGCTCGAGCAAGCCTGGTACTGCGGCGCCGACCTACCTCTTCTCCTGCGCGTCGCGGAGAGCATCCAGACCGAGGCGCCTCTGCCCGAAGATCGGCGGTACGATCGATGACGCAGTTCGGACCGTACACCCTCGTGCGACCGCTCGGTCGGGGCGGCATGGCGGAGACGTTCGTCGCGACGCGCGTCGGGCCCGCGAACTTCGCGCAAGAGGTCTGCATCAAGCGGATCCTGCCGACGCTCGAGACGGACGCGACGTTCACGACGCAGTTCGAGCAAGAGGCGCGCGTCTCGACGAGCCTGCGTCACGCGAACATCGTCTCGGTGCTCGACTTCGGCGTCGCGGAAGGGCTGCCGTATCTCGCGCTCGAGCTCGTCGACGGGCTCGACCTGCACTCGCTGCTCGAGTGGCACGAGGAGCGCAAAGAGCGGATGACGTCGGGCCTCGCGGTGTACATCGCCGTCGAGATCGCGAGCGCGCTCGAGCACGCGCACGGCAAGCAGCCGCAGTCGGTCGTGCATCGCGACATCTCTCCGTCGAACGTGCTCGTCTCGCGCGCCGGCGAGGTGAAGCTCTCGGACTTCGGCATCGCGAAGGTGCTGCGTCGATCGCAGGACGATACGAGCACGGTGACGATCAAGGGCAAGGTCCCGTACATGGCGCCCGAGTACGCGCTCGAGGGCCGCTTCGATGCGCGCTCCGATCTCTTCGCGCTCGGCGTGATGCTCTACGAGATCCTCGCGGGTCGTCGGCCGTTCGACGGGCGATCCGATCTCGACACCATCACGCGCATCCAAGAGGGCAAGCACGTCCCGCTCGGCGATCTCTGCCCCAGCGTCTCGCCCGGCTTCGTCGCGGTGATCGAGCGGCTCATCGCTTCGAACGCGGACGCGCGCTTCCAGTCCGCGAGCGAGCTGCTCGATGCGCTCGTCGAGCTCTCGCCGCCGCCGACCGCGCGCAAGATCCTCGGCGAGCTCGTGAAGAAGGTCGCGCCGCAGCGACGCAGCGAGCCCTCGATGCCGGCGATTGCGCTGCAGACCCCGGGCGTGTCGCCGAACGCTCCGACGCGCACGCGCGATCCGGGTGGCGCGCTGCTCACCGATCGGACGCCCGAGATGCCCGCCTTCGCGCTGCCGTCCGATCCGGCCATGACGCGCACCGCGCTCGGCCCCGACGCGCTCGCAGCGATTCGGCCGACGATGCCGGAGGAGCGCACGGCGGTCGCGAACGATCCGGCGGTGCGCGCGGCGTTCGAGGCGTCACAGCGTCCCGTGCCGGAGACGCGCGCGCGTCCGCGCCCGACGTCGATGCTCGCGGTCGGCGTGATCGCGGCCGTCGTGCTCCTCGTCGTCGCCGCGCTCGCCGCCTGGCTCGCGCTTCACTGATCGGCGGCATCGATCGACGAATCGATCGCGGGCGCATCGGTTCCTGCGTCGATGGGGGCGCGCCCCGCGTCGAGCCGGCCGCGCGGAACCGTCACGCGGATCGTGCGGTGCTCCAGATCGAGCCCGTCGCCGAGGATCGCGATCGTGATCAAGAACGACTGATCGTAGTCCGCGGGCTCGACGGTCGTGTTCGCGAGATGTGCGCGGAACGAGACGCTCGTGCCCGATCGAACGGCGCCGAACGTGTCGAGCACGCCATCGCCGCTCGGATGCAGATCTTCTTTGGTCGGCGGGGTGCCACCGGGCGGCGGCGTCGCGGTCGTCGCTTCGATCGACGTGACGAAGCCGAGTCGATCGCCCTGCGCCTCGCCCCACACTTGGTCGTACGTGAGCGCGTCGGTGACGTCGCCGATCGCGGCGACCACCGTGCTCGAGAGGCCCGCGCCGCTCTCGTCGATGTCGAACACGAGCGGGCACGTTCCGTCCGGATCGGCTGCGCGAAGCCCGCCGCGGATCCCGGTCGCGCACTGCCCGCCGACCGATGGCGCGATCGCGCCCGTCGCGCGCGCGAACGACTCGAGATCGGGGCGAGCGCGCGTGCTCGAGGCGATCCCGATGACGCGAATCTGTCCGGCCACGAGCGCGGCGAGCGTGTCGGCGCGGCTGTGTGATCCGGGCACGACGCTGCCGTAGTCGCTCGAGTCGTGCGACGGAGCGTCGGTCGCGTGCACGACGACGCGGAACGCGCCCGCTCGGAATCCGACACCGGGCGCGGTGCCGCCACCCGGCGCTGCGGTGCCCGGCCACGGTGCGGCCAAGGTCACGCCGTCGACCACGAGGCCGGTGCCGCGCGCGATCTGATAGAGGCACTCGATGCCCGCTTCGGGCTCGTCGCCACCGTTGCCGAGCGGTTGGTCGAGCTCGGCGACGGCGGCGCCGACGCGATCGAGGTTCGTCGTGACGCCCGTCATCAACGTGTACATGTGGTCCGTCGGGACGCCGAACGGCGCGAGCGGCGCGTCCTCGAAGCGCGCCACGCCGTACGCGACGTCGCTCACCTCGGCGCTCAGCCCGTGGATGACGGTCGTCTCGAGCTCCGACTGCAGCTCGTCGATCTCGCCTCCGTAGCTGCCGGTCGCGTCGATCGAGAAGACGACGTCGAGCCGGCCGAGCGCCGCGCTCACCGCGAGATCGGTGGTCACCTCGGGGCCGAGGTACGGGAGCGTCACCTCGAGATCGGCGGGCGGGAGAGACAGTGCGTCGGGCCGCTCGTACCCCGTGTCGACCGATGCGGAGTCCGTGAACGCCTGCGCATCGCGACGCACGTTCCCGTCGAGGTCCGGGGCGTTCGGAATGGGCGAGCCACAGCCGAGGGCACAGGAGAGCACCGCGACGAGGCGTCGAGACACGATCCACATCTTCGCACGCCGGGCCAAGGCTCGCCGCTCGCCGCAGGTCTCATCCAGCGCTCCCGAGAAAAAAGCACACGAGCCGCGCCAAGGAGCGCTACGTCGTTGACACTCGGACCACGGAACGACCATCCTCCGTCACGTTCTCTCGCTCTTGGAGAGCGCGCTATCGTGGCCGGAATGTTCAAGCTCCTCATCGCCGACGACGAAGGGAAGACGACGGTCGTTCCCCTCGTGCGGGACGAGATCACGATCGGGCGCAAAGAGGGGAACACCATCCGCCTCACCGAGCGGAACATCTCGCGCAAGCACGCCAAGCTGCGGCGCAGCAACGGCGCGTTCGTGCTCGAGGACCTCTCGTCGTACAACGGCGTCAAGGTCAACGGGAAGAAGATCGCGGCCGAGTACGCGCTCAAGCCAGGCGACCAGGTCCTGATCGGCGACTACCAGCTCGCGCTGCAGCTCGAGGGCGATGCGCAGACGACGCCCGATCAGACGAGCCCGGCCGTCTCTGCGACGGGCACGATGCCGATGGGCACGGTTCCGGCGCCGAACGACGTCCCGACCGCGATGATCGCGGCGCCTGCGGTGCAGGCCGGTCCGCCCGCGCGCCTCGTGATGATGTCGCCGCCCGCGCCGGGCGCCGAGTACGCGCTCTCGCGCGAGCGGATGCGCATCGGTCGCGCGGAAGACCTCGAGATCTGGGTCAACCACCGCTCCATCTCGCGCGAGCACGCCGAGGTGGTGAACCAGGGCGGCAAGCTCATCATCCGCGACCTCGCGAGCGCGAACGGCCTGCGCGTCAACGGCGGGGATGCGAACAACCACGAGCTCAAGCCCGGCGACGTGATCGAGCTCGGTCAGGTCCGCTTCCGCTTCGTGCCTGCGGGCGAGGCCTTCACGTTCGACGAAGGTCGGACGATGCAGATGGATGCCATCGCGCTGCCGCCCGAGCGCGCGGCGGGTGGCAACCGCACGACGCTCTACATCGCGGGCGGCATCTTGGGCATCGCGTTGATCGCGGGCGCCGCGATCGTGTTCTCGGGCGGCTCGCCCGACGAGCCTACCGGCGTCGCGCTGCCGCCGACCAGCGTGGCCGTCACCGTTGCGCCGCCCTCGACGGGCGTGGTGCCCGCCACCGTCGTCGACCCGAGCGCGGCGATCAACGCGGCCGTCGGTGCGTGCAACACGGCGCTGAACTCCGGCCAGTTCGACCAGGCCATCGCGCACGCGAACGACGCGCTGGCGCTTCATCCCGGCGATCCCGGCGCGCTCGACTGTTCCGCGCGTGCCACGGCGCAGCGCGATCAAGGGGCGACGTTCGCGACGGGCCTGGCGGCCATGCAGAACGGCGATTGGACCTCGGCGTACTTCGCGTTCGAGTCGCTCCCGATCGACAGCCCGTATCGCGCGCGGCCCGAGGTCGCGCAGACGATGACGCAGTTCGCGACGCAGACGCTGACCCAGGGCGAGGCGCTGCAGGCGGCGAACCCGACGGAGGCCAATCGCCTCGCGGCGACGGTCCTCGCGATCACGGGCCTCGAGCCGACGTTGACGGCGCGCGCCGACGCGCTCGAGCGCGCGACGCATCCGCGCGGGGTCGCCGCGCGTCCGCCGCATCGTCCCGATCGTCCCGTCCAGGTACCGCCGCCGCCGACCTCGCGTGTGGCCCCGCCGCCTCCGACGTCGCGCATCGCGGCGCCGCCGCCGCCCACCACGGTCGCCGCGCCGCCTTCTACTTCGGCCGCGGGCGCCGCGTCCCCCGAGCTCACGACCTGCATCCAGAACCAGGACGACGCATGCGTCATCCGCCTCCTCGGCGGCGGGCGTGCACACGGCACCGTGCAGCTCCGCGCGCTCTTCAATGCGCAGCGAAGCCGCTCGGATCGCGCTGGCGCGTGCCAGACGGCCGGCCAGCTCCTCACGGCGCCCGGCGTGTCCGCCGCGCAGCAAGCGCAGTTCCGCCAGTACCGCGCCACGCAGTGTCAGTGAGCCAGTGACGCGGGTGCAGTGAGGCGTTCCGCAGCCGGGCTCTCCTCACGCAGACGCTCTGCTCGGGCCGTCTCGTCGTTGACAGGCTCGCAAGCTCGGCGATAATCGCGGCCGCTCGGCGAAATCGCGGCTTTTTTGCGCGAGGTCGTGTCACGGGCTTACGGGGTTACTCATGTCTCGGCATTCGCATGCGGTCCGCCTTCTCGCCCGCCTCCTCGGTGGGGCGCTCGCTCTCGCGGTCGCGCTCGGTCCCACGTTGAGCGCCTCGCGCGCCGAAGCGCAGGCCGGTCGCCTCATGAACGGCGGCATGGACCTGCACCTCTTCCGTCCCGCGATGGACTCGAAGGGCTACCTCTCGGTCAACGGCACCGACATCCTCGGTCACCTCGACTTCGCGTTCGGCCTCGTCGTCGACATGGGCGGCGGCCTCATGCCGTACAACGGCTACGTCAACGACTCGTCGGCGACGGTGCCTGCGGGCTACGGCCCCGGTCAGTTCTGCGGTCGCGACCTGCTCTGCGGCCGCGCCATCGACTACGTCGCGACGGGCACGCTCCAGTTCAACCTCGGTCTGTTCAACCTGCTCGAGATCGGCGCGCAGGTGCCGGTCGGCTTCGTCGGCGGTCGCAACACGACGATCCCGGGCATCTTCAACGACGCCGCACGCCCCGGCGCCGACAGCTACCAGGGCTTCGGCGGCATCATCCTGCACGCCAAGCTCCGCATCCTGCGCGCCGAGCGCAACGCGGGCTTCGGCCTCGGTGTCGGCCTGCAGGTCGAGTTCCCGAGCGGCTCGCCCGCCGCGTTCGTCGGCGACTCGGACGTCGTGTTCTGGCCGAGCCTGCTCGGCGAGTGGCGTCCCGATCGCCTCGTGCGCATCGGCCTCAACGTCGGCGCGCGTCTGATGACGAGCGGCACGTCGGGCATCCCCGCCGGCGCCTCCACGAGCACGCCGTCGACGATGGGCTCGCGCACGTGCGCGCAGGGCCTCACGAGCGGACAGATGTGCTCGGTGGTCGGCGGCTCCAGCGTCAACTACGGATCGTTCCTGACGTACGGCATCGGTGCGGGCTTCCGCCTCGGCGACTCGCCCGTCGAGCTCACGGCCGAGGCGTACGGCTCGATGATCTTCAACGCGGCCGGCACGCAGGGCGGCGTCTCGCTCGAGGCGATGGGCGGCATCAAGATCTTCGTCGACCGCAACAGCTACCTCGTGCTCGCGGGCGGCGGTGGCCTGCCGGTCGGCGGCATCCAGCAGGCCGACGTGCGCGGCATGCTCGGCTTCATCTTCGAGCCGTCGATCGGCGACCGCGACGGTGACGGCTACCGCGACGACACCGACGAGTGTCCGAACGAGCCCGAGGACTTCGACAACTTCGCGGACGAAGACGGCTGCCCGGATCCGGACAACGACCGCGACGGCATCCTCGACGTCGACGACGAGTGCGACATGGTCCCCGAGGACCGCGACGGCGACGCCGACGAAGACGGCTGCCCCGAGGGCAACGAGGGCGACCGCGACGGCGACGGCATCCTCGATGCGGACGACCAGTGCCCGGACGATCCGGAAGACCGCGACGGCTTCCAGGACGAGGACGGCTGTCCGGATCCGGACAACGATCGCGACGGCATCCTCGATGTGGACGATCTCTGCCCGAACGATCCGGAAGATCGCGACGGCTTCCAGGACGAGGACGGCTGCCCCGACCCGGACAACGACGCGGACCGCATCCTCGACACCGATGACGCGTGCCCGAACGATCCCGAGACGTACAACGGCACCGAGGACGAGGACGGCTGTCCGGATCGCGGTCCGGTCATCGTCACCGAGACGGGCATCCAGATCCTCCAGCAGATCTTGTTCGAGCGCGACAGCGCCGAGATCCTTCCGCAGTCGTTCCCGATCGTGGACGCGGTCGCCGCGACGCTGGTCGGCAACCCGCAGATCCTCTTCCTCGAGATCCAAGGCCACGCCGACGAGCGATCGAGCGACGACTACAACATCCGTCTGACGACGGATCGCGCGGCGGCCGTTCTCGAGGCGATCGTCTCGCGCGGCATCAGCCGCGATCGCCTGCGCAGCGCGGGCTACGGCGAGCGCTGCCCCATCGATCCACGCCACAACGAAGAAGCGTGGAACCAGAACCGTCGCGTCGAGTTCCGCATCCTGCGGACGACCGACGGCCAGACGATGACGCACGATCAGATCGCCTGCGCGGCAGGTCGCGACCTGATCCCCGCCGGCCAGTACTGACCTCGGTCCTCTTTCGCGAAGACGCCGCGTGAGCCTCGTGCTCGCGCGGCGTTCTCGTTCGGGGCCTGCCGGAAAGTTCCGGTAGCTCGCGTGCGCGGGATAGCGTCGGCGTGCGGTGCGCTCTCTCGTCGTCGTTCTCGCCACTCTGCTGCTTCCTGTACACGCGCTCGCGTGGGCGGACGCGACGGTGCGATCGGCGAGCGCGCGCGTGTCGATCGACGAGAGCGCGCATGCCCACGTCGTGGTCGACGCGACGCTCCGCATCGACGGAGGCTGGCTCGAAGCGCTCGAGCTCGATGGCCTCGACGAAGGTCTGACGCTCGATCCGAGCGACCCGGTCACCATGGTGCCGATCTCGAGCGAGGACGATCTCGCGGCGGGCATCGAGCACGCGCCGCTCTCGCCCGCCGTCTCGCTACGCGACGATGGCGTCGTGGTGCTCGCGTTCGTGCGCCGTCACGCGCCGCGCCGCGGCGACTATGCCGTGCACCTCGCGTACGACGCCGATCTCTCGGGCCGAGCGCGCGCGGAGGTCGACGGCGCTCACGTGCCGTGGACGTTCCCGGCGTGGCGGCATGGCCTCGATTCGGTGCGCGTCGAGCTCGCGTTGCCGGCCGGCGTCGAACCGGCGCTCGAGGCGGACGACGAGATCGAGGTCGCCCGCACGGAGGACGCCGACGGAGTCGTGTGGACGCTGACGCGCGCGCACCTCGCACGCACGCGCGAGTGGCCGATCGATCTGCGCTGGCCCGAAGGCACGCTCGCCGTCGCGCTCGCGCCGCTCGAGGCCGAGCCCACGCCGCTCGCGCACGAGACGCCGAACGATGCGCCGCGCCCGCCGTGGCAGGGCGGGATCGCGCTCGCGCTCGCGAGCCTCTGGGTCGCGCTTCGCATCATGCGCACGAGCAGCCTGCGAGGGCGCGAGCGCACGACGCTTCCGCCGCTGCTTCCGCTTCCGGTGGCTGTCCGCGCGCTCGGCGCGCTCGCCCTCGGCGCGGCATGCATGGGCGTTGCGCTGGTGGGTCAGAGCTCGCTCTGGCTCGCAGGCCTCGCGCTCGGGATCGTCCTGCTCGGCCGCTCGCGCGTGCCGCTTGCCACGGTCCCGCGCCTCGGCTCGTTCCGTCACGTGACGCCGTCGCTCCGCGCCGCTGCGCGTCGTGCGCGCCTGCATCACTGGCTCGGTCTCGATGCGTGGCTCGATGCGACGACGCTGCCGGGCTTCACGCTGCTCGCCCTGCTCGCGCTGCTCGCGTCGCGTGCGCCGGCGGGCGCGCGTGGTGCCGTGTGCATCGCGCTCGCAATCGTCGTCTGCAGCGCGCTCGATGGCGCGCGAGCGTCACGGCCGGAGCCAGCGCTCGTCGCGCTGCACCGCCTCCTCGCGTTCGCTCGCGCCGCACGGGTGACGCTGAGCGGCCCGGCGATCGCGCTGATGCCGGTGCTGCACCTCGACGTGGAGGGCTACGCGCAGGAAGCGCGCCTGCGTGTCGGCGCCGCGCTGCCGGAGGGGACGCTGCGCGCCGACGTCGTGATCACGCGGACGACTCCGTTCGGTGCTCGCTTCGCCCTGCTCGTCGTGGTGGCGCGCGGGAGCGACGTCGATCGCGCGCTCGAGGGCTGCACCGCGTTCGAGCCGATCGCGATCGGCAACGAGCGCATCGCGCGCATGCTGCCGATCGATCGCACGGGCATCGACGGAGCGATCGCCCGTCTTCTCGAGATCACCCGCAGCGCCGAGCGCGACGCCCCCGCGGACGAGACTACAATCGCTGCTTGAGGAAGCCGCGGATCTCGCCGGCGCTCTTCAGCGCGCGGACCACGGCGTCGGGATCGAGCTCGAGCCGCTCGACGATCGCCTCGTGGACGGAGTCGTA
Source organism: uncultured Sandaracinaceae bacterium (assembly GCA_964429305.1). Classification (GTDB taxonomy): domain Bacteria; phylum Myxococcota_A; class Polyangia; order Polyangiales; family Sandaracinaceae; genus JBBSAT01. The sequence continues at coordinate 14,759 of CAYSCF010000091.1, forward strand.
GAGCCACGTCGCCGCTTCCGAGTCGCGCGCGCACTCGGTGGCCGTGTGGCCTTCGAACGCCGTCTTCGGCAGCGCGTCGACCGCGCGATCCAAGACGACCATGAGCTCGCCGAGGTGCGTTCGGACCTCGGCAATCTGCCCGTCGAACATGCCGATGGTGTCGGCGCTGTCCTCGCGATGATGCTTGATCACGTCCGGCGAGGTCGTCGCGAGCCTCTCGATCAGCAAGCGCAGCAGGATGACGTCGTCCGCGTACGCGAGGAGGCCCTTCGTGCCCGGGATCGCGTTCTGTCCGGAGAGAACGTGCAGGATCGTCCCGCAGGCGAGCACGCGGCCCGCGTCGTCGAGATCCGGATCCTCCACCACTCGGAGGATGGCCTTCAGGTCGTGCGGCAGGGACAACATCCCCTCGCGCAGCACCTCGGCAAACGTGCTCACGACAGGCCCTCAGGCAATTCGTTCATGACCCGCAGGCCTTCAAGGATTCCATGATGATCGCTCGGACGCTCCGGACCTTCATGCCGGAAACACCAGTGTCTCAGTGCACGCGCCGCGGATCAATGGGCTTCTCTTCGCGCTTCAGGGCATTCGAATCCAGCTCGGCATGAACAGGAGCACGAAGAGCAGCAGCGTGAGAACGGCCACGACACGCCGTCCGGGCGAGAGCGGCGCATCACCCACGGGTGGATGCTCGAGCCCGAAGGACACGGCGCTCGCGAGACGACGCAACCTCGCGGCGATCCGCCGATGCAGCGGCGCCGGCGCGCTGGCGGGCGGCTCGTCGAGGCCTGCGTACGCGGCGAGCCCCAGCAGCAACACGAACCAGTACATCCAGTGCATGCCGCTCTGGAGCGCGTTCCACAGCGGCTCTCCGTGCGCGCCCGCGGCGTACGTGGCGAGGCCGTAGTACGCGCTCGTGGCGATCGCGGCGACGGGCAAGAGCCCGACGACGATCTTGCTGATGCGGTTCTGCCGCGGGCCGAAGAGCGCCGCCGCGACGTGGCCGCCATCGAGCTGCGCCACGGGAAGAAGATTCATCATCGTGAGCAAGAGCCCGGCCCAGCCGGCGAACGCCGTCGAGCTCAGCAAGATGTCGGAGCCTTGCGGGATCGGACCGTGGAGCGCGTACAAGACGAGCTCGTAGACGATCGAGTGGCCCTCGATCACCGTGTTCGCAGGCAGCTCCGACATCGGCACGATGGGCGAGGTCGCGACGCCGTACACCAGGATCGGCAGCGCCACGCAGAGCCCGGCGAGCGGCCCGGCGGCGGCGACGTCGAGCAGCGCATCGCGACGCTCGATGTCCCCGTCCTGTTGGATCACGGCGCCCATGGTGCCGAGCATCGTGAACGGCATCGGGATGAAGAACGGCGGCGAGATCGCGACACCGTGGATGCGGCTCAGCGCGACGTGGCCGAGCTCGTGCGCGATCAGGATCGCGATCAGCGGCACCGCGAAGTCCGCGCCCTGCAGCAGCGATCGGAGATCGACGACGTCGACTTGGTGCATGCCCGCGCCGACGTAGAGCATGCTCACGAAGGTCAGCGCGCAGAGCAGCCCCGCTTGGGCCCAAGCGCGCCCGCTGGACGCACGAGCCGGGCTCGCCGTCTCGCTCACGTCGGGCGCTCGACGCCGAGCGCGCGCGCGAGCGTCGCGAGCGTGGTCTCGAGGCGTGCATCGACCGTCACGAACGTGCCGCGCACGAGGCAGCCGCCGCGCGACTGCGATGCGTCGTCGACCAGGACGATCTCGGCGGGCAAGCGCGCACCGATCCGTTCTTCGAGGACGGCGCGATCGCTCGGATGGAGCATCACGCGCACCGCGGAGTCGGCGCGGGCGCGATCGAGCGCGCGGAGCACGATGCGCTCGAGCAATGCGCCGTCGGCGGCGACGCGCTCTGCCACCAATCGGCTCGCGACGTCGAGCGCGAGCGCCGCGATCTCCTTGCTCGCCGCGTCGCGCAACTGGGCACGCTCGCGAGCGAGATCGGTCATGAGCACCAGCGTCGCGCGCTCGCTCGCGCCCGCGCCCGACGGGCGGATCACGCGCGCGGCGCCGCGGATCACGCGCGCCATGCGTCGTCCTCGGTGTGCGCCAGCGTCGCTCGCAGCGCGGCGCTCGCCCGGAAGCCGACACGAGGAGGCCCGGCCTCGCGCAACCACCGAGCGCCGGTGTCGCGCGTCGTCATGGAGGCCAGCACCGCACGCGCTCGCGCAGGAGCGGGAGAATCGGCGAGGTGCGGCGCCGTCGCGGCGACGAGCGCCCCGATCGCCGCGGCGCGATCGCGGCTGCGGAGCTCGCTCAGCGCGGCGCGAACGCGATCGACCCTCGCGCGCAGAGCCGGATCGAGCGCTACCGCCGAGGCGTCGGAGTCGCCCACGCTCGTGGCCGCCAGCAGGATCGCCGCAGCGAAGGGGTCGGTGGCGAGCGCCTCCACGCCCTCCCGATAGCACGGAAGAGGGCGCGAGCGCGCGGCGGCGCCTATACTCCGCTCCGGTGGCTCGCTCGCTACGATCGCTCTGGGTCCTGCTCGCGCTGGCTTCGGTGCCGGTCTCCGCGAGCGCGCAAGACACGATGGACTGCCGCACCGATCCGCGCGGGCCCATCGAAGTCTCGCCCGCCTCCGGTGCGAACGCCGCATCGCTCGATGCGCCCGTGCTCGTTCGCTACGGCGCCGGCTACTTCGGTCCCGATGGCCCGGGCGATCCGCCGTCGACACTCTTCCAGCTCGTCACGTGCGGCGACTGCAGCACGAGCTGCGACGTCACGACCGGGACCGCCGTGCCCGGCCTCGTGCAGACGGCGGGCGACGACCTCTTGTTTCTCCCGGACGGCGGCTTCAGCGCTCAGACACGCTACGCCGGACACGTGACGGGCATCGACAACGAGCTCGACTTCAACTTCTGCACCGGCTCGCGTCCCGACACCGCGCCGCCGAGCGCGGCGATCATGGGCGAGCCGACGTCCGCGCACATCGGTGCGGTCGCGTGCCTGCCGAGCGGCGGCTATCGCATCCAGGTCTACTTCCCGCCCGCCTCCGACGACGGGCCGCCGGGCTCGATCGAGTACCTGCTCTTCCAGACGCGAGGACACGACATCTCGGCGCCGGTGCTCGTCGATCGCGTGCGGAACTTCCAGACCGATCGCATCACGATGTCGTTTCTGATCGCGGACGCGGACGTGGGCGCGCCGATCTGCCTGCAGGTCGTCACCGTCGATGGCGACGGACACGCGACGGTGCCCGTCGGCGATCGCTGCTTCGATCCCGTCGGCCACGTCACGTTCCAGGGATGCGCCACGAGCCCGAGTCGCCGTGGGAACGGGCTTCTCGGGCTCGCATCGATCGGCGCGCTCGTGCTCGTCGCACGCCGCCGCAAGCGCTGACCCCGACGCGCCGACCGCGATGATCGAGCCACCGCGGTCTGCGGCGGCCCGTCATCGCGCGAGCGTCAGTGACAGAGACCGCTGACCGCGTCGCAGGTGCGACCGGCCGCGCACGTCGCCGTGGTGCACGCCGGGTTGCACGTGCCGTCCGTGCCGCCACTCGTGAGCGCCACACATGCGTAGCCCGCGCGGCACGTCGTTCCGCCGACCGTGCACGAAGGCGCGCAGATGCCGAGCATCGGATCGCCGACGTGATCGTCGACGCACGCCGTCATCGCCGGGCACATCGCGCCCATGCCGCTCACCAGACCGCAGCCGGGGTACACGCACTCGCCGCCGGGGAAGCCGTAGCCGATCTCGCTGAGGCAGCGGCCGCCCGGGCAGGTCGTGTCGGACGAGCACGCCATGCCTTCGTTGGCCGCGGTGAACGCCGGCCAGCAGAGGCCCGTGCCCACGTTGCAGACGTCGCCCGTGCGCGTGCAGCCAGCCGTGGCCGTGCACGCAGGGACGCACGCGCGCGCGCTCGTGCCGTCCGCCGGATCGACCGGCCGGCACGCGTAGCCCGCGGTCGCGCAGTCGCTGTCGACGATGCAGCCGCGCAGGCAGATGCCCGTGCCGCCGGGGCGCGGAAGGCAGACGCCCGAGTTCGGGCACGTCTCGCTCGCGTTGCATCCGGCGTACGTGCAGTACGAGTTCGGGAAGCCGTTGCTGCGCTCCGAGAGGCACGTGCCGCCCGCGCACGTCGTCGGATCCTGCCGCATGCACGTGCCGCCGAGCGATCCCGTGAAGGGCACGTCGCACGTGCCGAGACCGATGTTGCACACGTGGCCTGTCGTCGTGCACTGCGCGTTCGTCGTGCACTGCGGGGCGCAGTAGTGGCGCGTCGGGTTCGCCGCCGAGGGCGTGCACGCGTAGCCGACGCGGCAGTCCGCGTTGTTCGTGCAGCCATCGATGCAGAAGCCCGTCGGCGCTCCGAACGCCGGCTGGAGCTGGATGCACTGCGCGTCGCCGTCGCAGCCCGTGTTCGCCATCACGTCGCAGCCGCCGGAGATGCAGGCGCCGCCCGGCCAGCCGCCGCCGTCCTCGGGCTCGCACTGCGCGCCCGATGGACACTGCGTGTCCTGCGTGCACGGCACGCCGATCGTGGCGCCCGGCGTGTAGCAAGCGCCCGAGCCGAGCTCGCCGCCCATCTGATCGCACATCAGCCCGGTCCCGCAGTCCGTCGCGTCGAAGCAGCCGCCGTAGCAGCCGCCGCCGTACATGGCTCCCTGCGAGCAGCCGTAGCCCATGCGGCCGTTGCACTGGCGCACGCTCGTCATCGTGCTGTCGCAGTCGAGCACGCAGAACTGGTTGCCGGTGCCACCGAAGTCCTCGCACGTCGAGCCCGACGGGCAGCCCATCGTCGCCATCGTCGGATCGCACGGGGCCGTGCAGTATCCGCCCGGAAAGAGCGTCGGATCGGTGATGCACATGGTCGCGCCGCCCGTGCAGTCCGTATCGGCCGTGCACGCCGCACCGAGGTTCCCGGTGGGCGGTCCCGCGTCGTAGACGACCGCGTCGGGCAAACGCGCCGAGTCGGGGACGATGATGCCGGCGTCGTCGCCGCCGTCGCCATGATCGGAGGTGCAGGCCACGCCGCCGAGGGCAGCGACCGAGGCGACGACGAGGAAGAAAGGCTTCTTGAACATGGAGACCTCTGCGGGCGGGTCGAACGACGGGGAGAAAGCGGTCGGGCTTAGCGGACGATTCCGCCGGACGCCAACGTCACGAAATGCACGACCGGGGCGGCGGCCGTGGCGCACAGCAAGACGCGGGCCGAGGCGCACACCTCCCTCCGAGCCCCGGCGTGGTACGACGACGCCCATGACCCATCGCATCGCCATCTGGATCGATCACAACGAAGCGCGGGCGATCTCGCTCGCGGACGACCTCGGGCACGCACCGATCGCGCATCTGCACGCGCACGATCAACACACGCATCCGAAGCACGGCGACGGCCATCGCCATCCCGCCGATCCGCGCTTTCTCGCATCCGTCACCGAGCTGATCGCGAAGGCGGACGAGGTCGCGCTGCTCGGCCCGGCCGGAGCGAAGGAAGAGCTGATCGCGCACATCGAGTCGGCGCAGCCGCTGCTCCGTCCGCGCGTCGTCGCCGTCGGCACGATGGACCGCGTGACGGAAGGCGAGCTCGCGACGCACGCGCGCGAGCTCTTGTCGCGCAGCGATCGCATGCACGGCGTCCCGGTCGTTCCGCCGCGACGTTGAGCGTCTCGGTCAGTGCTCGCGCGGAAGCGTCAGCGTGAACGTGGAGCCGCGGCCGGGCTCGCTCTCGACCGCGACCGCGATGCCGAGGACGTCGGCCAAAGTGCGCACGACGGAGAGGCCGATGCCGGCGCCGCCGTGCTCGCGCACCGGTGAGCCGTCGACCTGGAAGTAGGGCTCGAAGATGCGCGGCAGCGCTTCCTTCGGGATGCCGCGCCCGGTGTCCTTCACCGCGATGCGGATCCCGTGGCTCTCGACGCGCGCCTCCACGCTGACGTGCCCGTCGTCCGGCGTGAACTTGATCGCGTTCGCGAGCAGGTTCACGAGGATCTGCACGAGCTTCTTCCGATCGGTCTGGATCTCGGGCAGCTCGCCGTCGATGCTCGCGTGCACGTCGAGCTCGCGGCTGCCGACGAGCATCTTGCCCGTCGCGACGACCGACGTGATGACCTCGCGCAGATCGACCGGCGCGGGCGTGACCTCGAGCTTGAGCGCCTCGGCCCGCGCGAGCACGAGCAGCGAGTCGATCAGCTCGAGCAACGAGCCCGCGCTCTGCCGGATGTTCTGGATCGCCTGGCGCTGCTTCTCCGTCGTCGGCCCGTAGATGCCGTCGTCGAGCAGCTCGCCGAGGCCGAGGATGCCGTGCAGCGGCGTGCGGAGCTCGTGCGTGATGTTCGCGGTGAACTCGCTCTTGGCGCGGCTCGCTTCCACGAGATCCTGCGCGCGACGGGCGAGCGCGCGCTCGTTCTTGCGCAGGCGATCGACGATGATCGCGACGTACGCGCCCGGACCGATCGTCACGATCCCGACGAAGCCGATCATGCACGCGACGGTCGCCGGCGTGATCGCGGCCACGTCGGGAACGAGCGGCGCCGTCTGAGGCAGCACGCCCCGGGCGGTGAGGATCGCCATCGCCGCGTACATCACGAAGCAGCCGGCGGTCGTGACCAACGTGAGGCCGACGTTGGTCAAGAGCGCCATCACGGCGACCTCGACGAAGTAGATCGCGACCAGCGGCGACATCACGCCGCCGGTGAAGTAGATGGTGCCGGTCATCACCATCACGTCGGCCGTGATGTTCAGGGCCGAGCCTTCCGTGACGAGCCTGCGATAGCGCCACGCCAGCAACGCGAGCGTGTTCGTCGTCAGCTTGATCGCGACGAGCGTGTACGCCCAACCCGTGTTCGCGAGCACGTCGTACCAGTCGATGAAGCCGACGAGCCCGAGGAGCAGCAGCGCAGTGGCGTAGCCGGTGACGATCCCCCCGAGCAGCTTCGGACGAAACTCCTCCGTCCGGACCTCGTCGAGGCCGATCGCGTGGCTGAGGCGCGCCCACCACGGCGGGGACGCGGTGGACATCACGCCGCGAGCAGCTGCTCGACGCGCGCGAGCATCGCGCTCATCGCGAAGGGCTTCACCAGGATCGCGTCCGCGTGCAGATCGCTCTCCGCATACTTCTTCTCGTCACGGCTCGAGAGGATCGCCGACATGAGCACGACGGGAAGCGGCGGCCCGTTCGACGGTCGCTTGAGCTCGAAGCAGATCTCGAAGCCGTTCTTCTTCGGCAAGAGCACGTCGCAGAGCACGAGGTCGGGACGCACCATCATCGCGAGCTCGAGCCCCTCGGCGCCGTTCGACGCGACGATGACCTGGTACCCGCGCGCCACGAGGTAGTCCTGCAGCATCGTGCGGCCGACGAGGTCGTCTTCGATCACGAGGATGCG
>CAYSCF010000092.1:0-21947 GCA_964429305.1 uncultured Sandaracinaceae bacterium
CGGCAAGGAGCTCGTCGCGAGCCTCCTGCACGCCGCGAGCAAGCGCGCGATGGGCCCGCTCGTCCGCTTCAACTGCGCCGCGATCCCCGCCGAGCTCGCCGAGGCCGAGCTCTTCGGGCACGCGAAGGGCGCCTACACGGGCGCGCTCGCCGCACGACGCGGCTACTTCGCGCAGGCGCACGGAGGAACGCTGGTGCTCGACGAGATCGGAGAGCTGCCGCTCGCGCTGCAAGCGAAGATGCTCCGCGCCGTGCAGTCGGGCGAGATCCAGCCCGTCGGCAAGAGCGGCGTCGAGCACGTGGACGTGCGCATCGTCGCCTGCACGAACCGTGATCTGCGCGAAGAGTGCCGCGCGAGCCGGTTCCGAGAGGACCTCTACTTTCGTCTCGCGGTGCTCGAGGTGCGTGTGCCGCCGCTGCGCGAGCGACGCGAGGACATCGCTCCGCTCGCGCGCGCGTTCGCGGCGCGCTTCGCGGAGAAGTTCGCCATCGATCGCCTGCGGGTCGAGCCGGCCTTGCTCGATGCGCTCACCGCGCGCGAGTGGCCGGGCAACGTGCGCGAGCTCGAGGCCACGATCGCGCGCCTGGTCGCGAACGCCGAGGACGGCGTCCTGCGTGCGACGGATCTCGCGCCCGAGCAGACACGCCCCGCGAGCGAGACCTTCCGCGAGAAGATGATGGCCTTCGAGAAAGCGCTGCTGGTCGATGCGCTGGACGCGAGCGACGGCAACCAGAGCGAGGCCGCGCGTCGGCTGGGCTTGTCGCGCCCGACGATGATCGATCGGCTCAAGCGGCTGGGCTTGGCCTGAAGCTCGGCACCGAAGATCTCAGTGCTGCAGATCGAGGTGCAGCGAGTCGCCGCCGCCGGTCGTCGTGCCGCCGCCGCCGCCACCGCCGAGGTGGAAGTGGCTGCGATCGCCGAGCATGAGCGCCGGCCCTTCGTCGCCGGTCTCGTCTTCCTCTGCGCCCTCGGCCTCGCCCTCGTCGTCGTGGAGCGTGACGTCGGATGTCGAGCCGCCGCCGAGCGACGGCGCACCGAGCTGGAAGCCCGTGCCGTCGAGCGTGAGCGAGCCGCCCTCGCCTTCGTCCTCGAGCTCCTCGTCGTCGAGGTCTTCTTCGTCCATCGGTGCTTCGAGCGCCGTCGGACCGAGGAGCTGTCGGATCAGCTGGCTCATCTGATCACGGCGCGCGCTGGGCGTCGCCTCGAGAACCGCGCGCGCCTCGCGCCGCATGTCGTCGTAGCGGCTCGCCATCCGATAGATGCGCGCCGCCATCAGCCGCGTCTGCGGATCGCCCGCGCTCGCATCGACCGCGCGCCGCGCGTACTCCACGCCGCGATCGAGATCGCCCGTGCCCGCGTAGTAGTTCGCCCAGAGCGCCGGCAAGAGATGCAGATCCGGATCGAGACGCTCGGCCGTCTGCAGCTCGTGCAGCGCCTCGTCCGGCTCGGCGCTCGAGAGATGGATCGCCGCCAGCGTCCCGTGCGCGGCCGCGTAGTCGGGCGCCTCTTCGAGCGCCGCCGACACCTCGCGGTTCGCATCGTCGGTCTCGCCCTGCGCGAGGTACATGCTCGCGAGCAGGTTGCGTCGCGGCGCGTCCTCGCGGATGTCCGCCGCCGCACGGAACTCCTGCAGCGCCTCGGGGGCGTTGCCTGCTGCGAGAAGGATCGCACCGCGCACCGAGCGAATCGTCGGCGAGCGCGGATAGAGACGGATCGCGTCCTGCGACACGCTGAGCGCACGCTCGGCATCGCTCTCGCGCACGAGCATGTGGATCGCGCGCAGCGAGAGCGCCGCGCCGATCACCTGCACGTCGTTCAGCACGTTCACGTCGCTCTCTTCGGGCGCCGCGTCGTGACCGCCGTACGGATCGTAGTAATGGGGATCGCCCTCGCCCGCCTCGCCGTCGTACACGCCCACGACGAAGTAGCCGAAGTGGCCGGACGGATCCGGCGGAGACTCGTCCCCCGGGAACGCGAACGCCTCGGCGATCACCGCGTTCACACCGCGTGTGCGTAGCGCCGACGCCATGATGGCCGCGGCCTCGAGCGGATAGAGGTGGTGGTGTGAGCCGTCCTCGTCGAGCCAGCCCCATGCCGCGCCCGCGTCCTCGATCGGTGTCTCGCGGGGCACGCCCATCGACCACGTGCTCATCGCGCCGGCCTCGGCGCGCGCGCGAATCGACTCGTACACCCCATGCGCGATGTCTTGCGAGCTGCTGCCGTGCGCCGACTCGCCGAGGGCGTCGATCGCGTCGCTCGCGACGAGAAAGCGCGTCAACGGTCGCGCATCCACGTGCAGCCGATGCAAGTGCGCTTCGAGCACGGCCTGGTCGATCGGCCCGTCCGGCACTTCGTCGCCGACCGTCACCGGGCCGCTCGAGCGCCACACCGCCCAGCCCGTGACCGCGGCCGCGAGCACGCCCGCGACGATGCCGGGGACGAGCCACGGATTCTGCGGGGCCGCCGCCTTCTTCGGGTCGCCCACCTTCTCGAGACCCGTGACGCGCAGACACTTGGGACAGCGCAGCTTTCCCTTCGCGTCGGGATCCGCTTCGAAGCGCTCTTCGCAGTTCAGACAGAGATATCGCATGGTCGCCTTCGAAAGAGACGCAGTCAGAGGGAGCTTACGAGCCGCTCGAGGTGCCCGATACGGTCGTTGCCGAAGAACATTTCTTCACCGACGAAGAAGGTCGGAGCGCCGAAGGCGCCACGAGCCACCGCCTCTTCGGTCTCGGCGCGCAGCCGATCCTTGGTCTCGGGAGCATCGATTCCGCTCACGATCGCCGCCGCATCGAGCCCGGCCTTCGTCGCGACGTCGGCGATCACGGCTTTGTCGGCGACGTCGCGCTGCTCGGTCCAGTAGGCGTCGAAGAGCCCGCGGCCGAGCTTGCGCACCGCCGCCTGGCCGAAGAGGCGATCGGCTGCGACGAGCGCGCGCTGCGTGCCGATGGTGCTCGTCGGAAAGCTCGGCGGCAGCGCGAAGCCGATACCGTACTCCTCCGACCAGCGCTTCATGTCGGTGATCATGTAGCGGGCCTTGGGCGCGACGCGCGCGGGCATGTCGTTGCCGGTGGCCTTGAAGACGCCGCCGAGCAGGAACGGCCGCAGACGGATCGTGCGCTTGGTGCGCTTCTCGATCGCGTCGAGCTGCGTGAAGGCGAGGTACGAGTAGGCGGAGCCGATGTCGAAGAAGAGCTCAATCTCGGCCGCAGGCGTCGTCATGGCGGCGGAGCATAGGAAAATCAGCGCTTCGCGCCACCTCGGGCCTTTCGGACCTGATCGAGCTTCTCTTCCAGCGCGCCCAGGGGGATGACGCCCTTGTAGACGAGCAGGCTCGCCGAGCCGTCGTCGGGCAGGAGCGCTTCCGACACGCGCAGGCGCTCGCTCGCGCAGAAGATCATCGGTGGAAGCACGCGACTCTCGGCCAGCTCCACGCGCGCGAACACGGCGTCCCGCGCCGAGAAGCCCATGATCTCCACCAGCACTCGCGCGCCGCTGACGTGCGTGAACACCAGATCCGGCACGACGACGCCGCGCCCTGCGACGTCCACGAGCTCGCTCGCCGCGCGCGCTTCCCATTGGCTCTCGCGCGTGGCCCAGCGATCGAGCAGGCTCTGCGCGTCGTCGCCGAGACGCGCATCGATCGGGCTCTCGCCGTCGGCCGTGTCCGATCGCAGCTCGAAGCGCAGCGGGGCGCGTTCCTTGCCCCAGCGGATGTCCGCCACGATCTCGTGCGGGCCGACGCTCGTGAGCACGGGGAGCGCACGCGCGAGCGCGACGCCGTACTTCGTCGTCTGCGCGAAGAGGTTGAACGGCCCGTCGATCGCGATGCGGAGGCGATCGCCGTCGCGCGTGATGCCGTAGAGCAGTCCGAGGAACTTGAGCTTGCGGAAAAGCGCACGCGTCGATGCCGCATCTCGCGGGCGCACGGTCGCCATCACGCGCGTGGCGCGGAGCAGGATCGCCTGTGGCTGCGCGGACTCGTAGCGCCGCACGAGCGCTTCCGGGCCCGCATCGAACACCGCGCGTGATGCGAAGCGAACGAGATGCTGCGCCTTGAGATCGGCGTAGAGCGCACGATCGAGGGCGTCGGGATCGATGCCTTTCTCTTTCGCGATCTCGGCGACGAACGCGATGCGATCGAGATTTCCCTTCCGCCGAGCCGCCGCCGCCCGCTCGAACACCTCGCCGCGCAGCGCGACCGGATCGAGCTTCGCGTCGACCTCGAAGTCGATCTCGTCCTCGACGAGCTTGAACAGGCCGTTCTTCAGCTTGTCGTCGCGCGGCTCGACCTCGATCGCGGTGAGCGCCGCGTCGAGCTCCTCGCGTCTCAGGCCATCGTGGCTCTCGGCCGCACCGAGCACCGATGCCGCGAGATCGATCGCTGCCTCGCGTCGCGCGCCGAGCGGCACCACGAAGAGCTGGTCGCCCTTGCGGCGGGTATGGACGATATCGAGGTTCAGCATCGTCGCCGCGAGACTACCGGCGGCGCGCGCGCGGGGCACGGCGCCGGCGGTTCCGTCGCAACACGCACACGAGCGCGAGCGACGCGAGCCACGAAGCCGAGCGCGCCGGACGAGCGTGGACGCCGCACGCGCAGCTCGCCGAGCTGGCTCCTCCGACGTCGCCCGAGACGGTCGCATCGCGCACAGCGGCGTCGACCGGAGCTGCATCGGGGCGGCTGGCTGCATCGCTGCGCGCGGCCGCATCGATGCCCGCATCGCGCGGCCCCCCATCGCGGCCGGCGTCGTGCGCGACGCTCGCATCGCCTCGCGCGGCGTCGGCCGCCGCTGCGTCCACGAGCGCGCTCGCGTCGTCGCCGCCTGCATCGGCCGGCGCCGCACAACCGCTCCCCGATCCGCGGCCGTCTCCGACGAGCCCCGTCTCGCACGTGCAGACGTAGTCGCCGACCGCGGCGCTGGGGTCGGTGCACGTGGCCGGCACCACACAGTCGGAGAGCTGCCCGAGGCACTCGTCGACGAGCGCACACGTGCTGCCGTCCCAAGCATAGCCTTCTTGGCAGAGGCACTCGTAGCCGGGCGCCCGCCACGCATCGAGCGCGAACGCGTGACAGAGACCGTTCGTGCACGGGGACGCGGCACACTCGTCCACGTCGCCGCAGCCGGTGCCGCTCGTGCGGCCGTCCCCGGCAGTGCCCGGGATGCACAGGCACGCCGCATCGCCGAGCGCGGCCGAAGGATCGACGCACCGAGCGCTGGGCGAGCAGCCCGCGCTTCCATCGGTGCACTCGCCGGCGCTGACGCACGTCACACCGTCGAAACCGAAGCCGGTGTCGCAGGTACAGCCGTAGCCGGGTCTCGCCCAGTCCGTCAGCGCCTTGGCAGCGCACGTCCCCGCACCACACGGCGCGCTCGCACACTCGTCGACGTCGACGCACGAGGCGCTCCAATCGGCGGCGTCGAGCGGAAGAGCGCCTGCGCGGCCCGGCGAGCACGAGAACCAGAACGCGAAGTGCGAGGTGAAGGCGTGCATCGCGTGCACACTCTCGCAGCGCACACCCGAGCCGCACTCTCGAACGCCCGCGACCGCACACGCGGTCATGTCGCAACCGACGCGCGACGCGGCCTCGGGAAAGCCAGGGAGCGTGCCGTCGATCGTGACCTCCTCTTCGTTGGTGCGTCCGTCACCGTCGGCGTCGAGCGTCGCGATCGCCGCCCATCCGAGATCGTGGGCCCAGTACTCGTAGCCGAACGGATTGAAGCAGGGGTACGAGCCACAGTCGTCGCCACCCAGCGGCGTCACGTGACACGTGACGCACGCGAGCGTGTCCCACGACGGAGGCAGCACACCGGGCTCCAGAGCGCGCGGATGGCGCGTCGGGTTCGCACGCGCGTGCGCTGGCGCGAGAGCGGCCGCGGCGATCGCGAACGCCGCCAGGACATGTCGCGCGTGGGACAACGACACGGATCGTCCCACGATCGCGTGGCGCATGCCCATGGTGCGGCGAGCTCTCGTCAGCGCTCGTACGCGCTGTGATCGCGGCGCCGATCGCTCGTGTACGTCTCGGCCGTCTGCGCCGTCACGATCTCGTAGAGCAGCGCGTGCTTGCCGTCTCGCTTGCGCAGGACGCGGCCGAGGCGCTGCACGTGCTCGCGCACCGAGCCCGAGCCCGACACGACGATGGCGACGTTCGCGTCGGGCACGTCGACGCCCTCGTTGAGCACCTTGCTCGTCACGATCGCGCCGTACTTCTTCGACGCGAGGCCGGCGAGGATCTCGCTGCGCTCTTTGATCTTCGTCTGATGCGTGATCGCCGGAACGAGGAAGCGGCGCGAGAGCGCGTAACAGGTCGCGTTGTCCTGCGTGAAGAGCAGCGCGCGATCGTCCTTGTGCTCGTCGAGCAGTCGCTCGACGTAGTCGAGCTTCGCGGGCGCGGAGAACGCGAGCTCGCGCTGCCGGCGATACGCTTGCATCGCGCGACGGCCCTCGGCGGAGCGTGAGCTGCGGATGATGAAGTCGCTCCAGCCGTGGTCCTTGCTCATCTGGATCCCGGAGCGAGAGAGGAACGAGCGATAGATGGCGCGCTCGGCGTCGTGCTCGCGTCGCTCTTCTTCCGAGAGCTCGACGGAGATCCGGATGGTCTCGTAGTCGGCGAGGAAGTCGCCTTCGAGATCGACGATGTCGCGTCGGTAGACCATCGGGCCGACGAGCAGGTCGAGCATCGACTCGCGCCCGTCCGTGCGCTCGGGCGTCGCGGTCAGACCCAATCGGAACGGTGCGATCGAGAGCTCGGCGGAGAGCGCGTACGTCGCGCCCGGAAGATGATGGACCTCGTCGAACACGATCATCCCGAATCGGTGCCCCAGATGCTCGGCATGGATGTAGGCCGAGTCGTAGGTCGTCACCGTGATCGGATGCACCTCGTGGGTGCCGCCACCGACGATGCCGATCGGAACACCGAACGTGGCGCGCAGCAGGTCGTACCACTGCCGAACGAGATCGAGCGTCGGCGCGACCACGAGCGTCGCGCGGCGACGTTGATCGATCGCCATCACCGCGACGTGCGTCTTGCCCGCGCCCGTCGGAAGCACGACGACGCCGCGACCCCGCGCCTTGCGCCACGCGGCCAGTGCCTCTTCTTGGTAGGGCCGAGGCGGTCGATGCACGAGCACGCCGCTCGTCAGCTCTTCGTACGCGCGCGCGCGATCTTCGAGCGCGACCCCCGCGCCCTTGAAGAAGAGGACGACGTCTGCGTAGCAACGTCCCGGTGCACGATGCAGCTGCGCGCGCCCGTCCCACGAGACGTAGTCCGGCAACGCGAGACCGCTCGGGACCTCCGAGAGCTCGAGCGTGCCGGCGCGATAGGCGAGGATCGCCACGACCGGATGCTAGCGCGTCACGCCGTCGCGACGAACGCCGTCGTCGGCTTTCGGTTCGGCTCTGCCGTCCATTCGTTGCGCGCGGGACGCGAGCACGTACATAGCGGGCATGCCGCTGATCGTCCTGGGGGTCGTGGGGCTGGGTGTGATCGCGTGGGCCTGGCTCGGCATCCCGGCGCGCGCGCGCCGTGCAGCCGCTGCGGCGCGGGCACAGCGTGCTCGCATGTCGGCGCCGGAGATGGCGCGCTGGGCGCTCGACGTCGCGCGCTCCGAGCAGTGGGACGTCTTTCCCGCGTTCGCGCGCCTCGAAGCGCGCGCATCGCACGTCGACGATGCCGAGCTCCGCGGATTGCTCCAGGCGCTCTTCTCCGAGACCGTCGCCGACGACACCGCACGCGGACGCCGCGGTCGCGACTCGGCCCACTTCGAGTGGCACGACACCGGTCTCGCCTCGGCGCTCGAGGCCCTCGAGGCCCGAACGCGCTGAGCGCACGCGGGATCGTTCAGAGACGCTCGGCGAGCTTCTTCGCGTATAGGTACGAGTCACCCGGCCAACGCGCGGAGACGTACGCGCCGTCCTCGACGACGAACGCGGGCCCATCGTCGTCCCGCGTGCCGCGCGCGGTGAGCACACGTGGACCGAGCTGGAAGTCTTCGGGCCGCGCCAGCGCCGCGCGGACCTCGTCCTCGACGTACGCGGGATACGTCCGGTAGTAGCTGCCGAGCTTCCACGCGGTGAGCAGCCACGCGGTCCGCTCCATGTACTTGGGCAGACACGTCGTCTTGCGGCCGTGGAGCACGCTCTTGCCCGTCTGCGGATCGATCGCGCGCGCGAGCACCAACGTGCCGTGACAGATGGCACCGAACGGCTTGCCCGAGCGGACGAACGCGACGACGCGATCGTGCAGCACGCTGGACGCGATGTACTGCCGCATGCCCTTCGCGTGGCCACCGGCGAGGTGCATCGCTTCGAATTTCGTAGCATCGAAGTCGGCCCACGCGATGGGCGCGCGAAACGACGTCGACGCGATCATCTCGTCGTAGAAGCGCTTCGGCTCGGGCTCGGCGCCGAGCTGACCGAAGAGCACGCCCGTGAGCAGGAGCGGGTCCGCCGCGGCGACGGCGCCCTTCTCGGTGGCGAACACGACCTCGTGGCCGCGCTCGGTCCAGAGCTTCCAAGGCACGGCGACCTCGGTGACGTCGAAGTCGCGATCGGGCAGAGGGACGAAGATGCGCGCCATTCTCGTTGCACCTTCAAAAGAGGAACGGGATGAGGATGCGTCGCTCGCGCGGATACTCGGGGAAGCGCTCGCGGTACCAACGATGCGTCGAGATCGCGCGCGGGACGAGGTTCGCCGCGCTGATCGCGAGGATGTACACGCCAGCGGGCGACCACGTGAAGATCGCGAAGCCCGTCCAGAAGATCAGCTCCGAGAAATAGCTCGCGTTGGTGACCCAAGAGAAGAGCCCGCCCGCCGGGATGCGATAGACGCGCTCGCCGCGCAACACTTCGTCCTTGGTGCGCAGCACGCGAAGCACGTGATCGGCGTGGAGGTTCGCGGCGAGCCCACCGTAGTAGAGCGCGATGCCGACGAGGAACCGTGGATCCGAGAACCACGACCACGACGTATCGGGCGCGTAGCGCGTGACCCACGCCGCGTTGAGATACCCATGCAGCGACGTCACGACCCAGCCGATCGCGACGACCATCAGGCCGAAGCCCGACTTGTGTCCTTCGGGCACACGCATGAGCGCCGGCATGATGAAGCCGCGGTTCGCGTAGTGGCAGACCCAGACGAAGAGCACGAAGAGCGGAAACGGATCGAAGCGATGCGGGCCCTGGAAGTACGTCAGGAGGAACGAGACGCTCGCGGGCAGCTCCATCAAGAACCAGCCGAGGCGCGGATCCATCGAGATGCCCCATTTGGGGCTCGCGAAGCGACCGTACGGCGTCGGCACGAACGGCGCCGAGACCGCGGTGACGAGCACGATGACGAAGGCGAGCGTGAGCGGCCCGTCGAACGCGAGATCGCCCGTGATGGCGAGGAGCGGCATGCGACCGGAGCATACCGTGGCACGCTCGCGGCGATGGACTTCGAGATCCCGCTCGCACACGGAACGTGGAAGATCGAGCGCGCCGCCGAGAAGCTCGCTGCGCGAGACGCCCTTCCCGGCGCCAACGGCTGGGACCGCGCCGCCGCTTCGTTCCGTTCGGTCTACGGCAGCGGCCCGCGCGACGGCCTGCTCGCGCCCGCGTTCCCGACGAGCTGGATGGTCAACGCGCGCGCGACGTCACGCGTGTTCCAGCGCTGGCTCGCGCCGCCGCTCGCGTCGCACTGGCGCACGCTCTTGCAGCAGACGAGCGGCGGGGCCGAGGCATGGCTGGCGCTGCCGGAGTCGGGCCGCAGCGCGGTGGAAGAGGCCGTGAGCGCGCTCTCGATCGACGCTCAGGGGCCGTGCGCGATCAGCAAGGCGCTCGCACTGCTCGTGCCCGAGACCGTCCCGCTGATGGACGACGCCGCGATCTCGTTCCTCACGGGCCTGATGCCGATGCCGGCGACGGCCGACGATCCGAAGGCGCCTGCAGCGGTGTTCGTGCCGATGCTCGACGCTTTCGCGTCTGCGGTGCTCGCTGGCGAAGAGAACCTGATCGCAATCGCTCGAGCGCACACGGCCGTGCCGCTCGACGCGGCACAGGTGCTCGATCGGTTGTTGTGGGTCGACTCCTGGGGGCATCGCGTCTTGCGGCTTTGAGTAGCGGAGTCCCGATCGATCTCGGCGGGGTCGCGTCGGGGGGTGTGACCCGTCAGCGATGGACGGGTTGATCCGAGATCAGTCGGGACAGCGAGCGAGGTAGTCGTCCATCGACTCACCTTGGTCGGGCACGTCCCCACACGGCCGCGCTGCAGCCGCCGCCGCAGGAGCCGGCGCGCCCACGACCGTGTCCGATCCATCCGGACAGCGCGTCATGTACGCATCCATCGACTCGCCCTCGGACGGAACGTCGTCGCACGGCGGGCCTGCCGCAGCCGGCGGTGCCACGACCGTGTCGGATCCATCCGGACAGCGCGTCATGTACGCGTCCATGTCCTCGCCCTCGTCGGGGACGTCGCCGCACGGTCGCGCCGCACCCGGCACCGCCGTGTCGGCGCCATCCGGGCAGCGCTCCATGTACGCGTCCATGTCCTCGCCCTCTTCGGGCACGTCGCCGCACGCTTGCGCGGGTGTCGGCACGCTCGTGTCGCCACCGTCGTCGACGACCGGCTCCGCCACCACGCCGATGCCGGTCTGCGCGAGCGCCGACTCGGGAAGGAACACTTCGCTCAGCCACGGCACGTACGTCGTGATCATCAGCGCCGTGAAGAACACGCCGATGAACGGAAGCACCACGCGATAGAGATCCGGGACCGGACGACCGAAGCGGAAGCCCGCGATGAACAGGTTCAGCCCCATCGGCGGCATCAAATAGCCGATCTCGAGATTGATGAGGAACACGATCCCGAGATGATAGGGATTGATGTTGAAGTGCAGCGCGATACCCATGATCAGCGGCACGATCACGACGATGGCCGAGAAGATGTCCATCAACATACCGACCACGAGCAAGAACACGTTGAGCGCCAGCAGGAACGTGATGGGCGAGTCGATGAGTCCGCCCGCGCTCTGACCGTTGCGCTGGAGCGCGTCGACCGCCTCGCGACACTCGTAGAGCACGTCGCTGTGCGCATGCAGGTAGTCGAGCGCCGGCTGACCGCACGTGAGCGCCTCGAAGAGATGGTCCGCCGTCTGCGCCTGCACGAAGTAGAAGGTCAGTACGGTCGCCGCGCAGAGCTTCACGAAGATGGCGCCGACCAGCACCATAGAGTCCGGGATGATGCGCGGGATGTCGCGGCCGAGCGTGAGGTCGCGATAGACGAAGACCTCGATGATGAAGACGTAGAACGCGGTGAACGAAGCGGCGCCGAGCGGGCCCGCGAAGATGAGGCCGAGGAACACGACGGCCGGAAGCGCCAGCTCCCACTTGGCCTCCCACAGCGCCGCGAACGCTTCCTTCCCGTCGAAGGCCGAGCGCGGGACCTTCTTCGTGACGCCCACGAACATCGCGTAGAGCATCATCAAGAGCACGAGCACGAGGCTCGGCAGCACGCCCGCGCGCATCATGTTGTTGAGATCGACGCGCTCGACACCGGGCGGCATCTCCTGCAGCCCGGCGACGATGCCGTAGACGATCAGCGGCAAGCACGGAAAGAACGTGATGCCGAGCGCGCCACCGCTCGTGACGAGACCGAGCGAGAAGCCCTCCGGGTACTTGTCGCGGAGCAGCGCCGGCAGGAGCAGGCCGCCGATGGCGACGATCGTGATGCCGCTCGCGCCGGAGAAGACGGTGAAGCCGAACGACGCCAGGACGCAGACGACGGCGATGCCTCCCGGCAGCCAGCCGAGCCACGCGCGCGCGAGACGCACGAGGCGCTGCGGCGTCTTGCTCTCGCTCATCAGATAACCGGCGAGCGTGAAGATCGGGATGGTCGGCAGCACGCTCATGCGCGCGAAGTGCGTGCCGAGGACGTCCTCGACCGCGTTCGCGAGCGGCGTGACCGGCACGTCTGCCGAGCCGTGCAGCCAGAGGAACAACGCCATGCCGCCGAGGAACGTGAATAGGGGCGCGCCCATGAGCGCCATCACCGCGAAGAACGCGATGCCGGTGCCGAACGACACGTTCGAGATGTTCTCGGCGCCGACGAACGTGAGCAGCAGCGTCGCACCCGTGCACACGAGACCGACGAGCACGGGGATGAGCTCGACGCGCGCATAGCTCTCGGGCAGCGGATTGGTGGCGGCCGTCGAGCCGGTGTTGCGCACGCGCAGCGCGAACGGGATCGCGATCGACGCCATGCCGCCGAGCACGCCGATGAGGATCGGCGCGAACGTGGACGTTCCCCAGGAGAGCGCGACCGGAACGAGCAGCACGACGAGCGCGATGCCGATCTCGATCGGTCCCGCCTGCTGGAACGGCGACGCGCGGTTCGGATCGTCGTGATCGGTCGGCGCACCGTCCGGCTCTTCGTGCGGTCCGGGCGCGCGCGCGGGCGCCGGCGGCGGAGGCTGGACCGGCGTGCCTCGGTCGGTGAGCGACGCGGCGGCCATGAACTCGTGGAAGCCATGCAGCAGCAGGCGGACCGCGATGAGCCAGAAGCCCGCGGGGATCATGAACTGGAACTGGTAGCTCTCGTTGATGGTGCCGCCGGCGATGCCCGACTCCACCATGTTCGCCATCTGCTCCTGCGTGGAGGCGCCCTGCTCGACGAGCGACGTATAGACGCCGTAGCCGAGCGCGGCCGCGACGACCGAGCCGAACGTGCTCGACATCGCGACGATGATCCGCCGCCCCCGATCGGGAAGAAGGCGCCCGAGCGCGTCGATCGCGAGATGCTTTCGCCCACGCGTGGCGAAGCTCGCCCCGAGGAACGCAGCCCACACGGTGCCGTGCATGAGCACGTCTCCGGCGGCGCGCAGCAACGGGTGCTGGATCTGCAGCATGCTCCCGACGCCGTCGGCGACGCCGAAGACCACCATCACCAGCACGATCACGACCGAGAGCGAGCTCTCCGCGAGGAGAATCCCGCGATCGAGCAGATCGAGCGGTTTGAGGAAAGGAGCGGGTTTCGCGGAGGGAGCTGCGCCTGCCATGGGTCTCGGCGTTGTATCGAGAAACCGTACATCGCCGCAATCGCCGTGCTTTTCGGGGCTGCGGAAGGCGGCTCGCGCGTTCAGCATTCGCAGGTTGGCCGCGCATGTGTAAGGATCCGTCGGTCGATGCGACGTTGGCTCCTGGCGATGATGTCCGTGGCGGTGATGACGACGCAGCTCTCGCTGCCGCTCGTGCTCGCTTGCGGCGTCGATCCCTGCGCCCAGAACGGCGATCACGACTGCCCGCCACTCGGTGACGACTGCCACGACTGCGCCCGCTGCAGCCCGCAGCCCGCAGTGCTCGGCGCGCTGGCGGCCGTCGTGCTCGACATCGTTCCGATCAGCAGCGAGCGCCCGATGCTCTCGCTCGACACGCGCCCGCCCGAAGCTCCGCGCGAGCCTCCGTCGCGCGTCCCACGCCTCCCCGCTTGATCGTCACTGGCGCGGCCCGCTGGCCGCGTTCGTTCGATTCGAGCCCGCGCACGTGCGCGGAAGAGGAAGTCTATGTGGAGGAAGAGCTCGTGGAGCTCGGTCCTCGCGCTGGTCTGCATCACGGCATGCAGTGGCGCGAGCCCCGGGCCCGTTCCCGAAGAGTCGACGGCCGCCGGCCCGCGCGCCCAGCACCTCATCGAGCTGACCGACGACCTGCGCTCGCGCGTCACGTTCACGACGACCGAGGTGGTTCGTCTCGCGACCGAGGCGCCCATCGCAGCGACCGCGACGATCGGCGTGGACGAGCATCACTTCGCCATCGTCGATGCTCCGGCGCCCGGGCGCGTGATCGCACTGCTCGCGCACGTCGGTGACGAGGTCGCTCCGGGCGACGCCCTCGCGGAGCTGGCGAGCGGTGAGGTCGGCGGGATGCGCGCTCGCGTCACCGAGGCCGAGGCGCACGTGGCGACCCTCGAAGCCCGCCTCGATCGGCGCCGCGCGCTGAGCGGACAGCAGCTCGGGACGACGGGCGACGTCGAGGACGCCGAGCGCGATCTCGCGACCGCACGCGAAGAGCTCACGCAGGCCCGCGCGGGCCTCGTGGCCGCCGACGTTCGAGGCGGCGCGCGGACGACGCTCATCGTGCGCTCCCCGATCGCAGGGACGATCCTCGCCCATCACGCGTTCCCCGGCGAGTCGGCGGCGCAGGACAACGCGCTCTTCGAGATCGGCGATCTCCACACGCTCTGGCTGCTCGTGCACGTCTCGGAAGGAGACGCGACGCGCTTGCATGCAGGCGACATCGCGCGGGTCTCGTTCCCGTCGCGACCGGACTCGCTCCCGCGCGAGCTGCCGATCGCGCTCGTGGGCCCGCGCGTCGAGGCCGACACGCTCTCGGTCGAGATCCGCTGCGACGTGCCGAACGAGGACCTCTCGCTGCGGCCCGGCATGGTCGCGAGCGTGATCTTCACGCCGCCCGGCCCTGGCGAGACGCTCGTCGTCCCGTCCGGCGCAGTGCAGCACACGAACGCGGGCTGGACCGTGTTCGTCCCGCACGGCGATCACGCGATGGAGGCGCGCATCGTGGCACGCGGTCGGGATCTCGGCGGCGAGGTCGAGATCGTCTCGGGCCTCGACGCCGGTGAGCGCGTCGTGCTCGAGGGCGCGTTCGTCCTGCGCGCGATCAGCGACAGCTCCGACTGGAGCGAGAACGGATGACGAACGAGACGGAACGCTCTCCGTTCGCCGGCATCGTCCGCTGGCTCGCCGACCATCCCTTCGTGGGCGTGGCGCTCGTCGCGCTCGGCCTCGCCGACGCTTCCTTCGCGTTCGGCGATCTTCCGCGCGACGTGTTCCCGAACCTCACGGCGCCGACGTTCAACATCATCGTGCAATCGCCGGCGATGGGCGCCGAAGAGATCGAGCGACGCGTCGCGATCCCGATCGAGCGCGCGATGGCGGGCCTGCCAGGTCTTCGACGCGTGCGCTCGACTTGTCAGGCGGGCGTCGTGCAGACCACCGTCGAGCTGCAGCCCGACTTCGACTACTACCGCGCGCGACAGCTCGTCGGCGAGCGCGTCGCGCAGGCCGAGAGCACGCTGCCACCCGGCCTCGAGGCACCGGTGGTGTCCGGCGTGTCGGGACGCTTGAACGAGGTCGCCGAGCTCGTGATCGAGCCGGTCAGCGAAGGCTCGGCGTCGCCGATGGCGCTACGCGACTTCGCGGAGTTCGAGCTCCGCAATCGATTGCTAGCGGTCCCGGGCGTGGGCGGCCTCGACATCGTCGGCGGCGAGCTGCGCCAAGTACAGGTGCGCGCCGATCCCGAGCGGATGCGCGCGCGCGACATCTCGCTCGACGAGGTGGTGCGTGCTGCCGAAGGCGCGAGCGCTTCCGGATCGGCGGGCGTCGTGCCGGCCGGAGAGATCGAGTGGGCCGTCGAGATCGACGGTCGCGCAGACAGTGCGTTCGAGCTCGCGCGCACCGTCGTGGCCGAGCGACACGGCGTCGCGATCCTCTTGTCGGACGTGGCCGAGGTGGTCGACGGCGGCGCGTTCCGTCGCGGCATCGCGCGTCATCACGGCGTCGAGGTCATCCACGTCCGCGTCGTGCGCCAGGTCGGTGCCGACACCGTGCACGTGTCGGCCGCGCTCCACGCGGCGCTCGACGAGATCACGCCTCCCGACGGCGTCGCGATCGCCGTCACCTACGATCAGGCCGAGCTCGTCGACGGAGCGCTCGGCGGCGTCGCCCGCGCCGTCGGCATCGGCGCGATCTTCGTCGTGCTCGTGATCATGTTGCTGCTCGGCGACATCCGCGCGGCGTTCGTCGTCGCGCTCTCGATCCCGACGTCGGTCACGATCGCGATGGCGATCCTCGGTCACGTCGGTGGCGGCCTCGACACGATGACGCTCGGCGGTCTCGCGATCGCGGTCGGCATCCTCGTCGATGCATCGATCATCGTGGTCGAGAACGCGGCACATCGCCTGAAGGACGCACACGGCTCGACGGGCGCGTGGGCCGGTCTGCCGAAGCACGAGGTCGTGACGCGCGCGGCCGCGGAGATGTCGCGACCGATCGTGTTCGCGACGTTCGTCGTCATCGCGGTGTTCGTGCCGCTCTTCGGCATCGCCGGAGTCGAAGGGCGCATGTATCGCGCCCTCGCGCTCTCGGTGATCGCCGCGATGAGCGCATCGCTCTTCATCGCGCTCGGCGTCACGCCGGCCATCGCGGGCTTCGCGCTCTCGGTGCAACGCGCCGAGGCTCCGAAGAGCTTCGTGGTGCGCACGATCGAGCGCGCGTACGAGCCCGTGCTCACGTTCGCGCTGCGTCACCCGCGCGTCGTGCAGCTCCTCGCGCTGGCGATCACGGTGCCTGCGTTCGTGATCGGAGCGCACGTCGGCGTCGACTTCGTCCCGCACCTCGACGAGGGCTACCTGATGCTCGAGACGGGCGTCGCGCCCGAAGCTTCGCTCGCCACGGCCGACCGTCTCGGCGAGGCGGTCTCCGCGGCCGCCGCCGCGATGCCCGAGGTGATCGACGTCACGCGCAGGCTCGGACGCGGCGAGCGCACCGAAGACCCGATGCCGCACACGAACGCGGACATCCTCGTGCGGCTCGATCCGAACCGGAGCCGCGACGACGAGGCGATCGCCGCCGAGCTGCGCGAGCGCGTCTCGCACGCGCCCGCCACGCAGGTCCTGTTCACCACGCCGCTCCAGATGCGCATCGACGAGGGGCTCGGCGGCTCGCCGGCGGATCTGCAGGTGCGCGTGTTCGGCACCGATCTGCAGCAGCTCGCGGTGCTCGCGAACATGCTGCGCGATCGCATGCGGCGCGTGCCCGGGCTCGCGGATCTGCGCACCGACGTGGCGGGCCAGAGCCCGGAGCTGCACGTGCGGCTCGATCGGATCGCGATGGCGCGCGCGGGCCTGACGGCGGGCGACGTCACGAACGCGATCCGCGTGGCAACGGTCGGTCGCGACGTCGGCGTCGTGTTCCGCGCAGGGCGCCGCCTCGACGTCATGGTGCGCATGGGCGCGCCCGGCTCGATCGATCCCGCGGAGCTCCGCACTCTGCCGGTGGAGACGCCGAGCGGAGCCCGGCTGCCGCTCGGACGGCTCGCGGAGATCACGAGCACCGTGGGCCCGAGCATCGTACGTCGCGAAGCAGGGCAGCGTCGCGTCGCGATCGAAGCGAGCGTCGTCGGGCGCGATCTCGGCAGCGCCGCGGCAGAAGTGCGGCGCATCGTGAGCACGGCGACGCGCCACGATTTCCCGACCGGCACGTTCGCATCGGTCGGTGGCCGCATCGACACGCAGGACGCGGCGAACCGCGCGCTCGCGCTCGCCATCGTGCTCGCGCTCGCCCTCGTGCTGGTGCTCGTCTACATCGCGCTGGGATCGCTCGCCGAGACGCTGCTCATCTTGTGCACGCTCCCGAGCGCGCTCGTCGGCGGCATCGCGGCGCTCCTGATCGCGGGCGAGACGTGGAACGTGTCGTCGCTGGTCGGCCTGCTCGGTCTGTTCGGCATCGCGGTTCAGAACGGGCTCGTGCTGGTGTCGCAGGCGCGCGGCCTCGAAGCGACCGGCGTCGCGTTCGACGAAGCGGTGCGCGAGGCGAGCCTCGGCCGTGTGCGACCGAAGCTGATGACCGCGGGCACCGCGATGCTCGGTCTCTTGCCGCTCGTGGTGCTGCACTTGCGCGGCGTCGAACTCGAGCGACCACTCGCGATCGTGATGATCGGCGGGCTCGTGACTTCGACGCTCTTCACGCTGGTCGTGCTGCCGACGTTCCTCACCGACCTCGGGCGCTTCCGCGCGCGAAGGGAGGCGTCGTCATGAAGCTCGCCCTCTCGCTCTCGCTCTCGCTCTCGCTCTCGCTCCCGTCGCTCGCGCAGGCCCAGGTCGGCCTCTCCGTCGCCGCTCCCTCGGGCACGAGCTACCCACGCTACGTCGATCGCGTGCTGCTCGAGAGCCCCACGTGGGCCGACGCGCAGGCCGCCGTTCGCGCCGCCGACGCGGAGATCGACGTGGCGCGCGTCGTTCCTTCCGCGCGTCTCTCGGGCGGGATCGCATCGCTCGACGTGTCCGGCCACGACGCTCCCAACGCGACCCAGGTCGTGCTCAGCATGCCCATCGACTACGCGAGCCAGGTCGGCCACCGCGTGGACGAGCGCATCGTCGAGCACCAGGCGACGATCGCGCTCGCCGATGCCACGCGCCGCGATCTCTCGCGCCTCGCGGCGGAGCGCTTCGTCGACGCGATCGAGGCCTCGCTGCTGCACGCCCGCGCGATCGAGTCGGCCGATGCGGACGCAACGCTCCTGCACGCGATCGAATCGCGTGCCGGCGTGGGCGAAGCGACCGCGCTCCACGTCGGGCTGGCGCGCCTCGCGGCAGCCTCGGGCATCGCGCGACGCACGGAGGCCGAGGGCGCCGAGCGACGCGCGCAGATCGCGCTCTCGACGCTGCTCGGGTCGGTCGACGAGAGCCTGATCGCCGTCGGCACGCTCTCGATCCCGCCGCGCGCGTTCGACGCCGACGCGCTCGTCGAAGAAGCGCTGAGCCATCGCCCCGAGGTGCGCGCGGCGCAGCTGGCGGAGGGCGCGGCCGAGCGGCACCGAGATCTCGCGAGCGCGTTGCGCTGGCCCGAGCTCGACGTGCAGGTCGGCTGGATCCATTCGTTCGCCAGCCTCTTGCCCTCGATCTTCAACCAGCCCGAGTACGACGCGATCCTCGTCGGCGCGACCGTCGAGATCCCGCTGCGCCTCGCGTGGGACGGCGATCTGCGCGCGGCCGATGCCGGAATCGAGCGCGCGAGCGCCGGCCTGCGCGCTCGAGAGCTCGCCGTGTCGATCGAGGTGCGCGAGGCGCTGACGGCATACGAGACCGCGCGCGACCGGCTCGCCGCCCGCGAAGCAGTCCTCGGACAAGCCGCCGAGCTACGCCGCGCCGCCGCGCAAGCGATGAGCATGGGCGCGAGCACGGTGGTCGAGCTGCTCGCCGCGCAATCTGCGGCCCGCGACGCCGAGGTCGCCTACGTGAGCGCCGCCGCCGAGCACGCGCGCGCGCTCGCCATTCTGCTCGCCCGCGTCGGCCGCGAAGAGAACGTGCTCTAGTCGATCATCGCGGTCACTTCGTAGACCACGACGGGCTTCTCGCGCCCCTTCACCGTGATCTCCGAGAGACGCCGCGCGACGATCTTCCCCTCGAGCCGCTCCTTCGTGTCCTCGCTGATCACGAGGCCGACACCGAGCTCCTTCGTCTTGCCCTCGAGGCGCGAGGCGAGGTTCACGGTGTCGCCGATGACCGTGTACTCCATGCGGCTCTCCGAGCCGATGTTGCCCGCCACGACGGTGCCGGTGTGGATGCCGATGCCCGTCTTGAGCCGAGGCTTGCCGCGCTTCTCGAGATCCGCGTTCAGCTCGTCGAGCGCGGCGCGCATCCGTACGGCCGCGCGCACCGCGTGGAGCGCATCGTCGGCGCCCGGCACCGGTGCGCCGAACACCGCCATGATCGCGTCGCCGATGTACTTGTCGACGACTCCGCCCTCGTCGATGACGATGCCGACCATCGCAGTGAAGTACTCGTTGAGCAGCGCGACGAGCTCGTGCGCGTCCATGCGCTCGCTGATCGACGTGAAGTCGCGGATGTCGCTGAAGAGGATCGACACCTCGAGCGAGACGCCGCCGAGCTGCACCTTGCCGGCCATCAAGTGCTCGACGATCGACGGCGTCATGTACTTGCCGAAGGTCGACTTCAGCTTGTCGCGCTCCTTGAGGCCGTCGACCATCGCGTTGAAGCCGTTCGCGAGATCCTCGAGCTCGTCGCCGGTCTTCACGCCCGAGACGTGCACGTAGTCGTGGTCGGCGATCTTCTTGTGCGCGTTGCTGACGCGGCTGAGCGCATTCGACATGCGGCGCGCGATGCGCCAGCCGAAGAAGAGCGAGATCAGAGTGACGATCACCATCGCCGCGAACGCGCCGAGCGCCGTGCGACGGAGGTTGCTCATCTCCTTGGTGATGTCGAAGCACGCGACGAACGGCAGCGTGCCTTCGCCGGTCGGCGGCTCGGCCTCGAACGCGGAGGCGATCCAGACGTGATCGCCATCGGTCACGATGCTCGGCGCGCTCGGCGGGCGCTGGACGAGATCGCTCGGAAAGCCATCCGTCTGGATGCTCAGTCCCTCGCCATCGGCGTCGACGAGCGCGAGCGGAAGCCGCAGCTGCCGTGACTCCGCCTGCAAGCGCGGCTGCGTGAACGGCGAGCACGTCTCGACCGCGCCGCCGCCACCCTCGAGCTCCCACACGACTCGGATGGCCAGACCCGCTTGGCCCGCGCATCCGAGGCGATCGACGCCGGTGTGCAGCGACGCGAGGTCGACGTGCGTGCCCGCCGTTGGATCCGGCTCGACGTCGTGCGTGTCGTCGCTGACGCGATACGAGACGACGACGTTGCCGCTCGGATCGATCACGCGGATGTGCTCGTCCTGGTACGAGTCCATCAGCACACCGACGACTTCTTCCATCTGGGCGCGGGGCAGCTCGCCGCCCGCTTGCATCGCGGCGGCGCAGCACGTCGCGAGCGTCCGCGCGGTGACGAAGAGACCTCCGATGTCGTCCTCGAGACCATGCGTCAGCTCGGTCGCCGCGCGCGCCACGCCTTCGTGGCTCGTCTCGAGCACTTCGCGCCAGAGGGTCCAGGCCACGATGCCGACCGCGAGCACGCTGGTCAGGGCGCTCGTGAGCACGAGCGCGATCAGCTTCGCGCGGACGGTCCCCAACACACGCGCACCGTATCAGAGAGCGGCGCTCAGCGCGCGCTCGAGCAGCGGGATCTGCGCGGGGTTCACGAGCCGCTTGGCGTCTTCGAGCGGCGCCCACACGGCGCGATCGACCTCCGGGATCTTGAGCAGCTTGCCGGAGCGCGGCGGCCACTCGATGACGATGTCGTTGCTCTTGACCTTCGTGACGTCGACGTCGGCGCGGCACGCCCATGCGAGCACGTGCTTGCCGGACTTCAGGCGGATCTCTCCGACGGAGACGAAGGGACCGCTGGGCGCGGGGATGCCGAGCTCTTCGCAAGTCTCGCGGATCGCGGCAGCGAGCGGCTCTTCGTCGCCCTCGAGCTGCCCCTTCGGGATCGACCAGACGCCGTCGTCCTTGTTCGCCCAGAAGGGCCCGCCCGGGTGCACGAGGAGGACTTCGCGATCGCGGACGAGGACGAGACCGGCGCTGGTGGCGGGGCTGGGCATGGCTTTCTCATCGTGACACGCCCTCGCCTCTCGCCTCTCGCCTCTCGCCTCTCGCCTCTCGCCTCTCGCCTCTCGCCTCTCGCTCTCTTGCGGGTAGCCCCGCGCGGCTTCTCTTCGACGTCTCTTTCGAAGTGCCCTTCGGGAGCGCTCAGGCCGCGCGGGCCCCAAGGCGGAGAACCAAGGTTCTCCACCCTGGACCCCCACTCCTTTCGCCATCGATCGGTGCTGGCCGCTGCCGCGGGAGATCAGTGCAGTCGCACGGCCCCATCGCTGCGCGACGGGGACCCCACCGCGCTTCCGTTTGCGTAGCACCGTGCCCTCTGGATCGGACAGCGAGCAACTGCCGCGTCGGCTCGCGGCTCGGGCCGAGAGGAGCGGCCGGCGGGAGTGACCCGCCGACCGGAGTGGACGTCAGCGACGTGTGAGCTTCACGAGGACGCCGATGATGTGGTCGAGGCGCGCGCGGACCGCTTCGTCGATGACCGCATAGCCGAGCGCTTCGATCACGTCGAAGCATGCGCCGACCTCGCGCGCAGAACCGAGAGCGGTCAGACGACGCTGTCGTCGGTTGCCGTCTTGTTGGCCGTCGCTCTCCGCGAGGTTGAGCGGGACGCTGGCCACCGCGCGTCGCAGTTGATCGCGGAGTGACGCGTCTGGAACGCGTCGGCAGATGTCGTGTGCGTCGCGGCAGAGCTGAATCGAGACTGGGTAGATGTGAAGCATGGGCTGTTCTCC
>CAYSCF010000093.1:0-6111 GCA_964429305.1 uncultured Sandaracinaceae bacterium
TCTTCGTCGTGCCCTTCGTCGGGCCGCTGATCGCGGTCGTCTGGACGCTGGTGATCGAGACGATCGGCGTGCGCGAGGTGCACGGTACGGGCACCGGAGTCGCGATCGTCGCGATGCTCGGGTTCCGCGTGCTCTTCGTGGTCGCGCTCGTCGTGCTCTACGCGATGATCGGCGCCGCCGTGTGGGCTTCGATCCAGGCGCGTTGACGCTTCAGATCACGAGGAGGCCCGCGGCCTCGCACTCGGAGACCAGGTCGGCGAGGCTCGGCAGCATCGTGATGCCCGTGCGTCGCGCGATCTCTCTCGCGGCGCCACGCAGCTCGTGCGTGGACGGAACGTCGGTCGCGCTCGCGCCGGTCTTGCAGCGCGCACAAGCCAGACGGAACGCGGCGATGGCGAGGCTGCCGCTCTCTTCGAGGAGGCGCCGATGCCCTTCGCGGTCGGCGAGCACCGTGAACAACCACTCGATCGGAGCCCCCGCGCGGTGGGCCTGGCGATCACGTGCGTCGGTCGAGACGAGCTGCATCGGACACCTCCAGCTTCTTGCTGAGGGATATCGGACGACCGCGTCAAGAAAGTGAGCAGGCTCGGGGAGACGCTCAGCGATCGACCAGGGTGACCGCCGGGCCGAGCGCGCGCGCGATCGCGTCGCGACGCTCGGCGCGCAGCGCGGCGTCCGGCACGTCGGCGAGCCGCTGGACGCGGATGTCCTCGTGCTCTTCGATGTCCGCGTCTCGCTCGAAGAAGTTGTTGTACGTGAAGAGCGGCACCGCCTCGATCGATCCGATCGCGACGTGTCCCTGCTCCACCGTCGCGTGGACGCGCAGCCACGCGCCGTCGCGCGCGTCCGGCCGCCACGTCGCCTCGTGGCCGGAGCCTTCGTGGCCGAGCCGATAGGCGAAGCCTTGGTTGCTGACGAGGTTGCCGAGCGAGTACGCGCAGAGCGCCTCGCCGCGCGGTGAGATCAGTCGCTCGACCGGGTGCAAGACGTGCGGACCGTGACCCAGCACCACGTCGGCCCCGTGCTCGACGAGGAAGCGCGCGCGATCGCGCTCCTCTTCTCGCGGGCCTTCCCAGAAGTCGTGGCTCCAGTGGATCGAGACCACCACGATGTCGGCCTCGGCGCGTGCCGTCTCGAGCGCGTTGGCGATGCGCGCATCGCTCCACGTGGCGATCATCGCGCGCGGCTCGTCGTGGCCAGGCCCGGCGTTCACTCGGTTGGTCACCGCGACGAAGGCGACTCGCAGCGATCCGCGCGTGATCACGACGGGTGTCAACGCATCCGCATCGGTCGCACCAGCACCGACGGCGCGCACCCCCGCGCGATCGAGGGCTGCGATCGTGAGCGCCGCGCCACGCGCGCCTTGATCCCACGCGTGGTTGTTCGCGAGCGAGACGACGTCGAGACCGGCGCGAGCGATCGATGCCGCGACGTCGGCCGGCGCGCCGAGCGTCGGAGGCGAGCCCGACGTCACGGTGATCTCTTCCGAGAGCGGCGACTCGAGGTTCGCGAACGCGATGTCGGAGATGGGAGCCATGATGCGCAGCGGCGCGATCACGCGATCGAATCCCTCCACGGCCGCGCGTCCCGCGCTCACGACGCGAGGCTGGAACAAGAGGTCTCCGCCGGCCCCGAGCGTCACGGAGCGCGCACCGTCTTGTGCGCCTCCGCGCGGCGCGAACAGGCCCGCGAGACAGAGGACGAGCGCGACCTTCGCGAGAGCACGCACCTTCAGTCGAAGCGCTCGTAGCTCGAGCCGCTCCGCGCGGTCGTGGTCGGGGGTGCCGCGCTCGTCGGCGGCGCGGAGCCGAGGCTCACGTGGGTCGGGCGCGGGCGTGACCCACCGCGGCGCGCGGCGAGCGTGACCGTCGCCTGATCGGATGCGCTCGAGAGATCGAGCGTCTCCGATTCGTGGCCCGCCATGCGCAGCTCGATCGGAGGCGGCGGCGCGAGATCGTCGACCTGGAACGCGAGCGGCGTGGTGCCGACCATGACCCCCGACTGCCAGACCTCGGCGCCGGTCGGCTCGCTCGCCACGGTGACCGAGCGAATCGTCGGTGCCACGAGCGTCACCGGCGGAGGCAGCGCGACCGACGTCGGCGGAGGCGTGGGCAATGCGTGCACGACGATCTGCGAGTCCGGCGTGTCGGCGACGCTCGTGCCGCTCGTGCCGATCGCGATCGAAGCGACGATCAACGCGAACGTGATCACGCCGACGCCGAAGTAGGCGGCGTTGCGCGGGACCGGCCGCCCGCCGACGTAGACCATGTCGGCGCTGCGCTTGCCCTTCGCGGCCAGCGCGGCCTCGGCGTCCACCGCGGCCACGCATGCGGCCAGCTCGCGATCGAGCTCGTCCGCCGATGCGGGTCGCGCGTTCGGATCCTTGGCGAGCGTACGCAGCACCACGCGCTCGAGCTGCACCGGAATCGGCCGGTTCGGCGCGGCCTTGCGCGGCGGCTCCGGCATGTCGCGGATGTGCTTGGCCATCACGACGACCGCATCGTCGTCGACGAAGGGCGGATGCCCGACGAGCAGCTGGTAGAGCAGCACGCCCACCGCATACAGATCACTGCGCTGATCGAGCGTCTTGCCCTGCGCTTGCTCGGGCGACATGTAGCGCGGCGTGCCGAACACGGTGCCCGCCTGCGTCTCGAGCTGATCCATCGGCTTGCCGTCGTCGCGGAAGACCTTGGCGATGCCGAAGTCGAGCACCTTCACGACCGGTGCCGCGTGGCCCTCGATGCGCGCGAGGTAGATGTTGTCCGGCTTGAGGTCGCGGTGGATCAGCCCCTTGCTGTGCGCTTCCGAGAGCGAGCGCAGGATCTGCTGCACGATGTCGATCGCCTTCTTGGCGTCCATCGCGCCTTCGCGCTCCGAGCACGAGGTGAGCAGCTCGCCCTCGAGCAGCTCCATCGCGAGATAGAGATGGCCGCTCGGGTCCTCGCCGAAGTCGAACACGCGGACCGTGTTGGCGTGGAGCAGCATGCTCATCGCCTTGGCCTCGCGCTGGAAGCGAGCGACGGTCTCGCGATCGTAGGAAGCCTCTTGCTTGAGGACCTTCAGCGCGACCGAGCGCGCGAGACCCACCTGCTCCGCACGGTAGACGGTGCCCATGCCGCCCGTGCCGACGCGGCCGACGATCTTGAATCGCCCCGCCATCGTCGTGCCGAGGAGCGGATCGCTCTTGATCGCCGCGTACTCGGTGCCGGACACGAGGCGGGTGCCGTCGGCCGGGCAGGTTCCGGACGTCTTGTTGGGATAGACGGTCCCGCAGGTGGGGCAGGTCAGCATCGCGCGAAGGCCACCAGGATAACCGATCCCGGCGAATCGGCCCTCACATCACGCCCCTCACGTAGCGGGCGGGATGCAGCGCATCTCCCAGCCTGCGTGATCGACCGGACCGCACGTGCCGCTTCCGCACGTCGCGTCCGAGCAGCACGTCGCCGAGCACACGCTGTTCAAGCACAGGCCGTCGAAGCAGTCGCGGTCGTTGCCGCAGCTCATCCCGCCATCGTTGCCGCCCGACACGACGCAGCCGGTGATCCACTGGCCGGAGGCCGGCGAGACGTAGCCGCAGCCGTATCCGACGCCACCGATGCGGGTCGACGGACAGTCGGCGTCGCTTCCGCACGGGTTGACGCAGTACGCGCCGAGCACTTCGTCGCAGACGCCGCTCGCGCACGTGTTGCCGCCGCAAGAGCCGGACGCCGCCGCCGAGCACGTCCACGCAGCTCCGGTGCTCCCGTTCGGAAGATCGACCGAGTGTGCGACGCACGAGTGCCCATCGGCCGAGTGAGCGCACCCGCCGGTTCGTGTGCACAGATCGTAGCTGTGGTTGGCGCTGCTGATCACCGAGCTGGGCACGCACGAGCGTGCGCCCGTACCGGGTGCCCAGCAGACCGTGCCTTCGTCGGTGCAGTCGGTGGCCGTGCAGCAAGCCGATCCACAGATGCCGCCGCTCCCGGTCAGATCGAGGCTCGATCGCGTGTAGCAGTGCTGGCTCTCGCACTGAGCGTTGGTGGTACACGGATCGCCCAGCGGCGCGAGGTTCACGCACGACCACGTGGCGGTCGTCGTTCCCGACATCATGCATCGCGCAGGCGGCGTGCACGGCATCGTCGTCCGGCAGTCACCGACGGTGCCGCAACCGGCCGTGCCCGCGACGCAGCAGAGGTACACGCCGCCGCCCGAGTCGTTGCAGATCTGGCCGCTGTCGCAGGGGAACAGGCGGCAGTCGTGGATGTTCACGCAGCGGGGAACCGTCTCTCCGGGCGGGGTCAGGCACTGGAGGCCCGAGCCGCAGATCCCGGCCATCGTCTCCGTCGTCGCGGGATTGCAGTCGTCGTCGAAGCCGTTGCAGACCTCGGTCTCGCCCGGGTTGATCATCGGCGCCCGGTCGTTGCAGTCGCTCTGCCCCGGCGTGGTGCTGCATGCGACGTATCCATCGCCGTCCATGTCGACGTCGAGCGTCTCGTCGATCGCGCCGTCGCAGTCGTCGTCGCGGTTGTTGCAGAGCTCGACGGCCGCGCAGTCGCTCCGGCACTCGCCGCGCAGACAGAGACCGCCTTCGGGGCACGTGACGTTGTCGTCGATCATCCCGTTGCAGTCGTCGTCCATGCCGTTGCACGTCTCGGGCATCATCATGCAAACGTTGGGCACGCAGAGCTCGTTCACGCAGTGCATGAGCGAAGGGCACGGGTCCGGCGTCTCCATCGCGCAGTGGATCGGCCCCGGATCACGCGCAGCGATCGCGGAGCAGCCCGACGCCGCGCCACCTACGACGGCGCAGAGCGCGAGGCTCGCGGCGACGGCGAGGCGCTTCAAAAGATTGCTCCGTCCCAGTGGAACGCGAGCTCGAGCCCGCTGCGGCCTGCGTGGACGTCCCACGACTCGTACGTGCGCTCGCGCAGCACGAAGAGGAGGAACGCGGCGGCAAACGCCGCCACGCTGATCGATCCGAGGACATCCGCGGCGATCGCCGTCGACGACGATTGCGAGAGATACTGGCTGCGGATGTCGAGGTCGTCGGGCGACTGGACCAGCCAGTTGGCGCCGTCGTCGAAGAGGACGAGCGAAGCGATTCCGCACGCGATCGCAGCGAGGCCGACGAAGCCCGCACCCGCGAACAGCCCCCAGAAGGCTTCGTCGGCGACGCCGCGCTCTCGCACGAAGGTCGGCCCCTGACCGTCGTCGCCGAGCTCTTGTGGCGGCGGTGCTTGTCGACTCTGGGCGCCCTCGAGGCGCTCGATCGTCGTCTGCGTCTGGGCGCGCTCCTCGGTCTGTTCGCGCGGCGTCACGGCGAGAAGGCGCCGGTATGCGCTGATCGACCGGTCGTAGTCGCCCTGTAGCTCGTACACGCGGCCGAGGTTGAAGAGCAGCGTGGGCGCCGACGGGTCGATCACGAGCGCGTTCTCGAGGTCGGTTGCCGCCTGGTCGTACTCGCCGGCCCGGTAGTGGGCGCGTGCGCTCTCGAACAAGGTCATCGCCTCGGAAGGCGGCTCGTGCGGTTGTGCCTGTGCCGACAGCGGCACGGAGGACGCCGAAAGGAGCACAGCCAAAGCCCAGAAACGAAGCATCGTAACCCGACGAAGGTAGCGCGCCGTGGTAGCGGGTGGAAAGAGCGAACGCTGGGGCTGGACGCGATCGCCTCGAGGTTTGGGATGGGCTGCAAACACGGCTACTCTGGCGCACATGGCTGGACGGGCTGCTCGGACGCTCTTGTTTCTATCGTGGGTCGTGATCCTGCCGGCTGCGGCGAGCGCGCAGGCGACCGGCACCGTCGCCGATGCGTCGATGGACTCGGAAGCCCACGCGCTCTTCGAGGCCGGCCGAACGGCCTTCGCCGCAGGCCGATTCGCCGACGCGCTCGGTGATTTCCAGCGCGCGTACGATCTGAGCCATCGGGCCGTGCTGCTCTACAACATCGGCCAGTGTCACGATCGCCTGCGGCACGATGCGGAGGCGCTCGCCGCTTTCGAGGGGTTCGTGGAGGGGGTGCCGGACTCACCGCAGCACGCCGAGGTCGAGGCGCGCATCGCCCTGCTCCGAGAGGCGATCGCGCACACGGCGCCTGCCGAGCCGGTCGCCGTCACGCCCGTCACGCCCGTCACG
>CAYSCF010000093.1:6211-21840 GCA_964429305.1 uncultured Sandaracinaceae bacterium
CCGTCACGCCCGTCACGCCCGTCACGACCGAGCCACCCCCCGACCCGGACCAGGTGATCGACACGACGCCACCGCCCGAGGTGACGCCGGTGTCGCACGATCCGGGTGCTGGTCCCTGGGTGTTCCTCGGCGTCGGTCTCGGTGTCGCGATCACCGGAGCGGTGCTGCTCGGGATCGCCTACGACGACATCTCGAAGGTCCAGAACGCGCCGATGGACACCGACATCGCGACCGTGCGCCGCGCCTACGACCAAGCGCCGCCCTTCTCGACGATCGGCTGGCTCGCGATCGGCGTCGGCGCGGCCGCTGCCGTGGTCGGCATCGTGTGGGAGGTCGCTGGCTCCTCGGGCGGCGGCGACGCCCATGCCGAGCTGCACCTGTTGCCCGGCGGTCTCTCGCTCACGGGGGCATTCTGATGAACCGCGCTTCTCTCTCGCTGCTCGCGCTCGCGCTCGTCGCGTGCAGCGCGAACATCACGGATGGTCGCTTCCAGTGCAGCGATGACGACCCATGTCCGAACGGCTTCCAGTGCCTCGCGCAGCACTGCTATCACAACGGCGCCTCGCCCGATGGCGGCGTCGGGGCGCCGTGCACCGAGAACTGCGTGAGCGTCACCGTCACGAACGCGGCGGGCGCGAGCTACGCCGGCATGTCGTACATGGTCGAAGGCCAACCGTTCGCGATGCCGCACTACGGCGAGACGACGCCCCCGTTCCAGATCGGCCTCGGCACCAACGGGCAGCTCGATCTCGCGCTCGGGATGACGACAGGCCGGCACATGGCGTCGCCCAGGGATGGGTTCGTCGTCGCGTTCGTGACGACGCCGACCGCGGGGTGGGTCGTGCTCCCATCGCCGCAGGGCTCGCCGGCGAGCGGGACGTCGACGGCGCGCATCCTCGATGCGATCGCCGATCCCACCGGTGGCGCACAGCACGGCATCACGACGGCCGACTCGGCGAGCGGCCACTTGCTCAGTCGCGACACGAGCGCGTTCGACTTCGCGCTGCCGGACAACGGCAGACAGCCGCTGGCGCTCGGTCGCATCAACGGGAGCGGTGGCGGCGCGATGATCGCCGCGTTCGATCCGTCGACGTTCCCGCCCGATGCGCTCTACTACGCGTTCGTGAGCGGCCGAACCGACGCGCATCTCGGCGCGCCCGATGGCTTGCGCTTGATCGCCGCGGTCCCGGGCACGAACATCGTTCCTTCGCTGCCGCTCGTGTGGGCAGTGAACGCCGCCGACGGCGCCGTCGAGTTCTGCGACATGATGACCGGGACCCTGCTGTTGAGCGTGCCGCAGAACGCGCTCGCGGGACCGTTCATCGGCACCGTCGCGCCGCGCACTCTCGTGGTGCACGACGCGCGCACGACGGACAACTGCGCCTCGACCGACACCTACGCGTTCACGACGCTGCAGCTCCCGTCCGGATACGGCGGCAGTGCGCGCATGATCGTCGCATCCGTCGGCGTCCTCGGTACCACCGGATCTGGCATGACGTGGGGTGCGGGCGGCGGCTTCGAAGGACCACCCCTGTCGTCCGCGGCGACGGCCACGACGCAGATGGTCGCGTACGCGGACCTGTCGATCACGCTGGGCCTCACGGTGGGCACGACCGGCGCCGAGAACACGCTCATGATCGCGGCGCGCGCCGCCGACTACCACGAGTGGCCGATGCGGCCGTCGAACCTCGTCGTGGCGTTCGACGGGATGACGCCGCCCACCACGCTCGCCTGGGATCCGATGACACCCGCCGCCGCCGCGCTCGTCGTGACCGACGGGATGGGGCACGACGTGGCGCTCGAGCTATCGATGCCCTTCGGCGAAGACTGGCACTTGGACGTCGAGCCGCATCCGTGAAGCAGCGCTCTGCCGTCCGTCTCGCGC
The DNA here is from genome assembly GCA_964429305.1 of uncultured Sandaracinaceae bacterium. Taxonomy (GTDB): domain Bacteria; phylum Myxococcota_A; class Polyangia; order Polyangiales; family Sandaracinaceae; genus JBBSAT01. Next base: position 8,097 of record CAYSCF010000093.1, read on the forward strand.
TCGTCATCGCGCTCACGCTCTCGTCGTCGATCGCACACGCGCAGCTGCGTCGCGACACGTCGGGCGTCTGGCTGCCGCCGTCTTCCTACGCCGCGTCCGACGATGCGTACGCGCTCTCGCTCGATCCCGCGTCGATGGCATTCGTCGACGACTGGACCATCGCGTACGTGCATGCCGACTCCGCGAGCTCGACAGGCCTCGGTCAGCGCGGTGACGGCATCTACGCCGCGCTACCGCTGATCTTCGGCTTCTCGCTCGGCGCGTCGGTCGAGAGCGTGCGCCCCGCGCTGAACGCGGCGTACGGCCAGGCGATCGAGCACACGATGCTCTCGCTCGGCCTCGCGTACGCGCCCTCGCGATCGATCGGCTTCGGCGCCGCGACACGCTTCCTGTGGTCGGGCGATCCGCGCATCCAAGGGCTGTTCACGCTCGATCTCGCTGCGACGTGGCGCCCGGCTCCGCAGGTCGCGTTCTCGTTCGTCGCGCGCGATCTGAGCGGACCCGGCTACGACGCGCCGTGCATGGCGACCGCGATGGTGACGCCGCCGTGTAGCGTCCCGCGCTCGTTCCTGCTCGCGGTCGCCGTGCGCCCGGAAGGATCGCGCGCGCTCACGTTCGACGTCGCGGGCGCCGTCGACGAGCGTGGCCGCGTCGGTGCGCGCTTCATGGGCGAGCTCGAGGTTCCGTATCTCGGTCGCGCGATGGCCGCGGTCGATCTCGAGAACCTGGGCGGCACGCAGGCGCTGAGCCCGTACATCGTGACGGGCTTCAGCCCGGACATCCGCGTCACCGCGGGCCTGGCGGTCGACTGGGGCCAGGTCGGCGTGGGTGGCGGCGTGATCCTCGGCGACGGCATGTCCGGCTCGCCGGGCTGGTACGTGAGCGGTCATCTCGATGGCCGCATGCGCCGCGGCATCCCGACGGGCGACGTGATCGCCGAGGTCGTGATGGAAGGGCAGGGCGCGCGCAGCATCGTCTCCACGATCGGTCGGCTCGATCGCGCGCTGCACGATCCGCGCGTGCGCGGCGTGTTGATTCGTCCCCTCGGGAGCAGCGTCGGCATGGCGTACGCCCAAGAGGTGCGCCTCATGATCGCGCAGCTCGAAGAGGCCGGTCGTCCCGTCGTGTGCATGCTGGAGGACGCGAGCGGCAGCGAGCTCTACATGTGCGCGGGCGCGTCGGCGATCGTGGGCGATCCGGCGGGCGGCGTGCGCTTGTACGGGCCTTCGTTCGAGGTGCAGCACTACGGACAGCTGCTGCGCGATCTCGGCGTGCGCGCCGACTTCGTGCGCATCGGTCGCTACAAGAGCGCGATCGAGGAGTACCAGGACGACGACATGGGTGAGGGCGCGCGCGAGGAGCGCAACGTCCTCATCGACGAGCTCTACGGGCGTCTCGTGCACGATCTCTCGGACGATCTCGAGGTCGACGAGGCACGCGTGCGCGCGATCATCGATGGCGGCCCGTACGTCACGTCGCGCGCGATCACGGCGGGCATCGTCCACTCGAGCGGCGACTCGCACGATCTCGACGAGGTCCTGCGCCAGACCATGGGCGGCAGCTTCGCGCGCGAGCGGACGACGCCGGCCGAGCTCACGCGCGGCTGGGGCCAGTCGCCGCACGTCGGCGTCGTGTTCATCGACGGCGAGATGACCGACGGCACGAACCTGGACATCCCGCTGCTCGAGATCCACACGACGGGCGGTCGCACCGCGGTGGAAGCGATCGATCGCATGGCGTCCGATCCGAACGTGGCCGCGATGGTCTTGCGCATCGACTCGCCCGGCGGCTCGGTGCTCGCGGCCGATCAGATCGTGCGCGCAATCCAGCGCGCTCGCCGGCACATGCCGGTCATCGCGTCGATGGGCGCGGTCGCGGCGAGCGGCGGTTACTACATCGCGAGCGCGTGCGACGAGATCTGGGCGGACCCGTCGACGATCACCGGATCGATCGGCGTGTGGTTCGGCAAGGTCGACTTCGAGCCGATCGCGACGCGCTACGGCGTGCACACCGAGCAGATCACGCGCAGCGCGCACGCGGGCGCCGAGTCGCTCTGGCGGCCCTTCACGCCCGACGAGCGTGCGATCCTCGCCGAGAGCGTGCGCGACTGGTACCGCGCGTTCATCGATCGCGTCGCCGAGGGCCGCGGCATGCGGCGCAGCGAGGTCCACGCGGTCGCGCAAGGCCGCGTGTGGAGCGGCGATCACGCGCAGGAGATCGGTCTGGTCGATCGCCTCGGCGGCTTCGGCTCGGCGCTGCAGCGCGCGCGTGAGGCCGGCGGCCTGCCCGACTCGGCTGGCTACACGACGACGCCTTCGCGCCCGAGCGGTCTGCTCGACTACGTGTTGCAGGGAACGCCGTTCGGCACCGACACGCTCGAGACGCCCTCGGCCGCGGTGGTCGGCGACGGAGGCCTCGGCGACGTGCTGCGCACGCTCTCGCCCGAGACGCTCTCCGCGATCCGCATCGGCTACCTCATGCGCGCGATGGAGAGCAGCGAGCCGATGGCGCTCATGCCGATGTCGGTCGACGTCTCGATGTGAGCGTCGATCCGCGACGCTCACGTAGATCCACGGGTAAGCTAGTCGCCATGGGCCCTCGATGAGCGTCACGGCGTGGCTCACGGAGCTCGGGCTCGAGCGCTATGCCAGCGTGTTCGTCGACAACGATCTCGACGTCGCGTTGATCGCGACGCTCTCGGACGAGGACCTCGTCTCGATCGGCGTGACCTCGCTCGGTCATCGACGCCGGATCCTCGGTGCCGCGCGTGGCGTGACCGCGGTCGCGAGCGGTGACGACACCGGCGCCCGTCCGCGCTCCCATGCGATATCGCCGTCGCCGATCGCCTCGACGCACGCATCACCGATGGTCGGTGCACCTCTGGCGAGCGCGCTCGAGCAGCGTGGCTACCGCCTCGTCGATCGTCTCGGGCACGGCGGCATGGGCGAGGTGTTTCGCGCACGTCAGATCGGCGTGGATCGCGAGGTCGCGGTCAAGGTCCTCGGCGCACGTGAAGGCGATGCGGAGCGCGCTCGTTTCGCGCGCGAGGCCCGCGCCATCGCTGCGCTCAGGCACCCGAACACGGTGCGCTTGTTCGACTACCTGATCGCGGACGACGGCAGCGCGTGCATCGTGATGGAGTACGTGCCGGGCGAGTCGCTCTGGGCGCGCCTCTCGCGCGAGCGACAGCTTCCCTTCGAGCGCGTCGTCTCGATCGCGATCCAAGTCGCCGACGCGCTCTCCGAGGCGCACGGCAAGGGGATCATCCATCGCGATCTGAAGCCTGGTAACGTGTTGCTCCAAGAGGCAGAGGGCTACGTCGAGTTCGCCAAGGTCCTCGACTTCGGGCTCGCGCGCCGGATGAGCGACGAAGAGAGTCGGCTCACGCGCACGGGCACCGTCCACGGCACGCCTCGATATCTGAGCCCCGAGCAGATCCTCGGCACGGAGACCGGACCGGGCACCGACCTCTATGCACTCGGCGTCACGATGTACGAAGCCCTCGCGGGGCGTGCGCCGTTCGTGGCCGACGTGGAAGCTGCGCTGCTCTTCAAGCACATGAAGGAGACTGCGCCGCCGTTGCCTCCCGAGGTCGATCGACCGGCCGCGTTCGATGGCGTGCTCGAGCGACTGCTCGCGAAATCGATCGTGCAAAGGCCCGCGTCGGCGAGCGCGCTGCGCCGCGAGCTGGTGGCGCTCTTGCCGAGCCGACTCGAGGTACGCGGCACGCGCGAGCCCGCGAGCGGGCCGATCACCACCGAGCGCCGCGTGCTCATCGTGCTCGATGCCGAGTTCGGGCTTCGAGAAGGCGTCGTCATCGCGGACGACGCGCTGCACGAGCTGGCGCGGCGCGGTCATGCGCTCGTCGAGGGCATCGCGCGTCGCACGAGCGCGACCGTGAACGGACGCACCGCGCACGGAACGCAGCTCGTGCTGGGCGCTCCGGTCGCGCGACAGCAAGACGCGCGACGTGCGCTCGAGATGGCGCTCGAGCTTCGCGCGGCGCTCGTCGCGATCGATCCGCGTCTGGACGTTCGGATCGGCGTGGCCGACGGAATCGCGATCGCAGGCCCGGTTCGAAGCGGGGAAGCGAGCGCCGGCTACCTCGTCTCGGGCGATCCCGTTCACGCGGCGACCGAGCTCGCCGCGCGCGCCCGGAGCGGCGAGGTCGCGATCGCGCTCACGCTCGCGGACCGCGCGCCGGCGGGCATGACGATCGAGCGCGACGCATCGCACGCGCGCTTGATCGGTCGCGATGCACTTCGCGCACGAGGCTCGTCCGATCTTCCGTTCGTCGGTCGCGCGCGCGAGCTCGCGGCGTTGCGCGGCTGGATGGAAGAGACGCGCGCGATGGGCAAGGGCCGCATCGCGCTCATCACCGGCGAAGCCGGCATCGGCAAGAGCCGCCTCGTCGATCGCACGCTCTCGCTCGCCGCCACTCTCGGCATGCGCGTGGCGCGCGGCGCGGCATTCGACGTGGAGATGCAACCGGAAGGCGATGCGCTCCATCGCATCGTCGCCGAGCTCGTCGACCTCCCCGACGACGTCACCGATCGCGCCGCTGCGCTCGAGCGACGGCTCGGACCGAGCGCGCTCCGCGCCGATCAATGGCCGTTTCTCTATCACTTCCTCGGTCTCGGCTTGCCCGGACCGATGCAGCGCATGTACGACGCGCTCGACGCGCGTACGCGCATGCAGGGCTATCACGAGACGATCACGTCGCTCGCGCTGCACGAAGCACGGACGCAACCGGTCGTGATCGTGATCGAAGATCTGCACTGGGCCGATGGGCCCACGCTCGACGCGATCGAAGCTCTCGCCGGGGTGATCGCGCGCGTCCCGATCGTGCTCGTGATCACGTCGCGTCGCGAGGACGAGGCGAGCTTTCAGCACGTGCTGCTCGGACACGACGTGGCGCGGCTCGATCTCGAACCGCTCGGACGAGACGACGCGCTCGCGCTCGCGGCGCAGCTCGGCATCGCAGTCGGTGATCGACGCGCCGCAGTCGTGGCGCGCGCGGGGGGGCATCCGCTCTTGCTCACCGAGCTCGCGCGACGTCCGGAGGACGACGTCGATTCGCTTCCGACCGACGTGCGCGGCTTGGTGCAGGCGCGAATCGATCGTCTCGGCGAGCGCGATCGCGCAGCCATCTTCGCTGCGGCAGTGCTCGGCCCGATCGTGAGCTCGCATCAGCTCGCCCAGATGTTGGGCGACACGACGTACGTCCCCGATGCGCTCGTCGACCACCGATTGCTGCGCGCGGACGCGGGGATGCTCTCGTTCGTGCACGCGCTCGTGCGCGATGCGGTGTACGGCGCGCTGGTCGACGAGAACCGGCGCGCCCTGCACGCGAGAGCCGCCGACATCGTGCGCGAGCCTGCGCTCACCGCGATGCATCTCGATCGCGCCGAGCTTCCGTCGGCGGCAGCCGCTTATCTCGCGGCCGCGAGAGTCGAGCTCGAGGTCCATCGCTACGGCGATGCGAAGAAGCACCTCACGCGCGCGCTGGTGATCGCGAAGGATCGCGAGGATCGCGCCCGCTTGCTCGAAGCGCTCGGCCAGCTCGAGCTCACCGCGTTCGATCCCGAAGCGGCCCTCGACTACTTCCGCGCGCTCGCCGGCATCGCAAGGGCGGATCGCGAAGTGCACCGCGCCGAGCTCGGCATCGCGTCGGCTCTCCGAGCGACGAATGCGCGCTCGAACGATGCATTGGAGGCGCTCGCGCGTGCCGAAGAGGCGGCGCGACGCGCGGGGATCGTGTCGTCGGAGATCCACTCGGTGCGCGGTGGCGTCCTGTTCGGGACGGGGCAGCTCGAAGCATCGCGCGCGGCGCACGAGCAGGCGCTCGCGATCGCGCGTGAGAAGGGCGACGTCGAGCGCGAGGCGCAGGCGCTCAGCGGAATCGCCGACGCGCAGTACGGGCAAGGCAAGACCATGGCCGCGATGCGCACTTGGGAAGCCTGTGTGGAGCTGGCCCGCAAAGCGGATCTCGTCGCCGTGCTGGCGATGAACCTGCCCATGCTCGCGATGATGAAGGTGTTCGCGAACGAGAGCGCCAGAGCACGCGAGCTCGCCGAACAAGCGCTCGTGCTCGCACGCCAGCTCTCGCGTCCACGCGCCGAAGCGCTCGCGCGTGGGGCCGCGAGCTTCGCCGCACGCGTGCACGGTGAGCCCGACGACGCCGAGCTGCACGGGCGCGAAGGCATCGTCCTCTCGCAGCGTCTCGGCAACATCGTGTTCGAGCAGACGAGCCGCTACTACCTCGCTCACGCGCTCCTCGCGCTCGGAAAGATCGACGAAGCGCGCGCGGCTGCAGAGGAGGCGCTCGTGCTCGTGCGTGAGCGTGGCGGCTATTTCATCGGCGCCACGGTGCTGGCGATCTCGGCGCTCCTCGCGAGCGATCGCGATCGAGCGCAGACGCTCGTGGGCGAGGGCGAAGCGTTGGTGCGAGACGGCGCGCTCTCGTTCAATCGCTTCTGGTTCCGCGAGATCGCGATCGAGGTGGCGCTCGCGAGAGGAGAAACGTCGCGCGCGCGAGAGCACGCCGCGGCGCTTCTGGCCGAAGAAGATCTGCCGCCGTGGCCGCGATCGGTCGCCGAGCGCGCCGTGCTGCTCGCGCGCGTGGCCGATGGAGAGCGAGGTGCCGCGCTGGAGACCGAGCTCGCGGCGCTGCTCGAGCGAACGGCTGCCGCATCCCTCGGGCCCGCAGCGCGCTCGCTCGAGGCCGCGCTTCGTCAGCTGAGCGCCTGACCTTCAGGCGTCGGCGCGTCGTGTGAGGCGAAGCGTGATCTCGGACGGGCAGCACGCGGCGCTCGTCGTCACCGCGAGCATCACGGCGCTCGCGACGTCTTCGGGTGAGAGCAATCGATCGAGACGAACGCCCGGCGCGCCTCGGGCCATCGGCGTGTTCACGTACGCGGGATTGACGAGCACGACCTTGATCCCGTGCTCGCGAAGTCGCTCGTAGCTCGAGAGCGTGAAGCCGCGCAGGCCGTGCTTGCTCGCTGCGTACGCGCCTGGGCCCTTCATGCCTTCGATCGCGGCGACGCTTCCGATGTTGACGATCGTGCCGCGCTCGCGCTCGACCATCGCGGGCGCGAGGCGGCGCATCAAGCGCATCGGAGCGAGCGTGTTCACCGCGAAGAGATGCGCCCACGTGTCGGGATCGCCATCGACCGCGCTGCCACCCGCGAAGATGCCCGCGTTGTTCACCAGCACGTCGATCGCGCCGTGCGTCTCCAGCGCGCTGGAAGCGAGCGCGTCCACGGCCGCGCCATCGGCGAGATCGACCGCGCGCACCTCGGCGAACGGGGCGCCTGCGTCACGACACTCGCGCGCGACACTCGCGAGCTCGCTCTCGGTCCGCGCAGCGAGCAGCACCGCGTGGTTCGCGCGGCTGAGCGCGATCGCCACGGCACGCCCGATGCCTCGCCCGGCGCCGGTGATCAACGCGACATTCATCCCTTTGCGATACAGAAGTGGACGCCCTCTCGTCAATGCCCTGCGGAGCCCGCCAGGGCGCGGTGGTGTATCGTGAGCGTCGGCTATGGCGGTCGAGCCCGACGCGACGTTCGGTCCGCACCGCATCGTGCGAGAGCGACGCTGACACGTGAGCGCGCCTCGCTACACGAGCGGTGCAGGAGCGATCGCGCTCGGCGTCGGGACGCTCGCGAGCATCGGCGGTTTCTGGTCGGTGCTCGGCACGCTGTTGGTCGTCGGAGCACCGCAGCTGCGTCCGTGCCCGTCGTATGCGCTCGTGGCGCTCGCGCTGACGCCGCTGACGACGTTCGCGCTCGCGCTGGCGGTTCGACCGGCGTGGTTCGCCGTGGTCTGGTGGATCGACGGAGGTCTCGTCCACTTCCACGTGCCAGGTCGCGGCGGAGGCTGGACGCGCGCGCTTCCGGCCGCTCGCTTCGTCACGCTCGAGACGCGTCTCTTCCGCACGCGCGCGCGACGCGACGACGGAACCACGCTCTCGCTTCCTCGCACGCTGCAGGGCGAGAAGGGCGAGCTCCACGTCTTCCGATTGGGCTCGAACGGCGAGCTCGCGATCGCCCGGGGAGATTCCCGACCTGGTTGATCGTGTTTCCCGCGTCGTGCGGGCGCTACGATCTGCGCATGCATTACTGGCCCTTCTGGCTCGGAGGAATCGCGCTCGCGGGCGTCGCGCTCGCACACTGGCTCGTCGTCGGTCAGCTGATGAGCGTGTCGAGCCGCTTCTCGGCCATCGTCGATCGCGTACGCGGTCGCGCGCCGACGCGGCCCGATCCGATCGGGTCGCACGTGTCGTTCCTCGTCGGTCTCGTGCTCGGTGGCCTCGCGTCGGCGCTGCTCGCCGGCACGTTCGGCGTCACGATCCTCGACGTGAGCCCTCGGTTCGCGGCGACGTTCGGGAGCGCTCCGATCGTGACGCCAATCGTGATGATGACGGGCGGCGTTCTCGTGGGCTTCGGCACGCGCATGGCGAGCGGCTGCACCTCGGGTCACGGTCTCTGCGGCGTCGCGCGCCTGCAGCCGGGCAGCTTGCTCGCGACGTGCGCGTTCTTCGGCACCGGCGTGCTGACCTCGATGCTCCTGGGGGCGCGATGAACGCACGACTGCTCGGGATGGGCGCGCTGCTGGGCTTTTCGCTCTCGCGCATCGGCTTCACGTCGTGGGACGAAGTGAACGCGATGTTCACGTTCCGCGATCTGCGGATGTTCCTCGCGTTCGCGGTCGGCGTGGCGCTGCTGACCGGCGCGTTCGCGATCATTGCACGGTGGAGCTCGCCCGCGTGGGCGGCGCGACCGATCCACCGCGGCACGCTGGTCGGAGGCGTGCTCTTCGGGATCGGATGGGCGCTCTCGGGCGCGTGCCCCGGCGTGCTGCTGGCGCAGCTCGGCGAAGGAAAGCTGTACGCGCTCTTCGCGATCGCGGGCGTGGGGATCGGGAACTGGGCCTACGGGGCGCTGCTGGAAGCGCGACTGGGGACGGCGTCGTCTGCACCGTCGGCACCATCGTCAGCGCTGAAGGCCTGAGATCTCCCAGGGGGTCGCGGCGGGCGGGAGGGGCCACTCCTGCCCCCGCCGCGACCCGGTAGAGATCAGATCGTTCCAGCGAGCGCCAAAGCATCTTCCCGATCGAACACGCCGCGTCGTAGCTGCACGAACCGACCAAACCCTTCACGGCGTACCGCAATCACGAACGCGGAGTCGTTCTCGAGCAGCAGTACCTCATCCGAGATCGCATCCCGCCGATCCGGATGGAAGCGTCGCAGCTGCGCCGCCCACTCGTGATCGTCGGCAACCGGCCTCGTTCGCAGCGACACGGCCGCCTGGCTCCATCCTTCGGCGGCGATGATCACGTCGCACTCTCCGTGCTGCTCGCTCACCGAGTGGTACGAGAGACGCGAGGGCGTCCGCCCGCGGAGCGCGTCGATCGGCACGAGCGCGCCGCACGTCGATCGAGACGCCGCGATCGAGGTGTACACGCCGAGCGGCCACGCGATCACCAGCGCCAGCACGATGGCGAGCGCGAGCACGAGCCCCACGATTCGCGACCACGGGATCGGCGCCGCGCGCACGATGCGACCCGTCGATGGATCGAGCTCGCCCACGCGTAGGAGCAGATAGCCCGCGACCGCGAACGTCCCGATCATCGGCAGCGAGTACGCCGTCAGGCGCGTGATCTCGCGCGAGTACGTGCTCGTGCCGCCGAGCACCACACCGAGCATCGCGAGCCACGCCACCGCGAGCCCCCAGCTGCCGACACCGAGCCCCAGCCGCCAGCGCGTCGTCTGCGCGTTCAGCTTGCCGCGATACGCTTCTTCTTCGGGCGCTTCGCTCACGGCACGCGTCCGCCGGGCAGGAGCGCGTCGGCGGCGCGCACGTAGACAGGCTCGAGATGCGCGAGATCGCTCGCGCCGTGCGCGTCGAACGAGAGCCGCGCCTCGTGGGCGAGCCAGCGCGCGCGCACCACGTCGTGCGACGCATCGACACGCGTCACCCGCAACGCCGCGCCGAACGCTGGGTACGCGCTCGCGCCGGATCCGACCAACGTCGCGGTGCGCTCGCCGAGCAGTTCGCGTACGCGCTGCGCCATGACCTCCGGAGCGCCGTGACCGTCCTCGAGCAGCGGCGTGAGCCCGCCGTCGAACGACCACACGCTCGCGAACACCTCGCTCTTCTTCCCGTCGATCGCGACCACGCGGAGCGTGCCGTCGATCGAGGCCGCGAGCGATCGGCTCGTGCGCACGCCGACGATCGGCTTGCCGAGGCCGATCGCCAGGCCCTTCGCGGTCGCGAGGCCGATGCGCACGCCGGTGAACGAGCCCGGACCGAGGCCGACCGCGATCAGATCGATCTCCGATCGCGACAGGCCCGCGCTCTCGAGCACCGCCGCGACGCGCGGCAAGAGCGTCTCGCCGTGCTGCGAAGAGACGCGCCCGAGATCTTCGGCGCGCACGACGTCGTCCACGACGACGCCCACGCACGCGGTCTCGGCAGCGGTGTCGATGGCGAGGATGCGCACGCGCGCAACGTGCATGGAGCAGCGCAGCGCCGCAAGCCTGCGGCATGACGAACGGCATCGAAGTCAGCATCGAAGAGGGCCTGGCCACCATCACGCTCGTGCGTCCGGACAAGCTCAACGCGTTCGACGAGACGATGATCGGCGCGCTCTGCACCGCGTGCAATCGCCTCGCCTACGACGAGAGCGTGCGCGGCATCCTCTTGATCGGCTCGGGTCGCGGCTTCTGTGCAGGCCTCGATCTCAAGTTCGCGACGGGCGAGATGGCGAGCGGCACCGCGCTCCCCGATCTCGTGCGGCGCATCGTCACGCAGTTGCACGGCACGATCACCGAGCTGCGTCGCGCGCCCAAGCCGGTCGTCACGGCGATCAACGGCGTTGCGGCAGGCGCGGGCGTCGGCATCGCGCTGGCGGGCGACGTGGTGATCGCGTCGAGCGCCGCGTCGTTCGCGCTCACGTACACCAAGATCGGTCTCGCGCCCGACGGAGGCACGACCTACTTCGTCACGCGCCTCGTCGGCGAGAAGCGCGCGCTCGATCTCTTCACGAGCGCCGAGGCTCTGCCTGCCGAGGAAGCCGGCCGCATTGGTCTGGTGAGCCGTGTGGTGCCGGCCGCCGACTTCGAGCGCGAGGCGCGCGCCCACGCGCACAAGCTCGCCGCCGGCCCCACCAAGGCCTTCGCGCACACGAAGTCGCTCGTGCTGAACGCCGTCCGCGAGGGCCTCGAGACGCAGATGGAGAACGAGCGCCGCGCGATCGCGAGCACGTTCGCGAGCGCCGACTTCCGCGAGGGCGTGAGCGCGTTCTTCGAGAAGCGCGCGCCGAAGTTCAGCGGCGCTTAGTGTCGCTCGTCACTCGGTGACGATGTCGTGGACGCGCGGCGCCGGAACCAACGCAGGATCGAGCACGTCCTCGCGCGGCGGCACCCAGGACGGAACCCAGCCGCCGAGTGGCTGATCGCGGTGCACCTCGAGCTCGCCGAAGCCGATGCCCGCCTCGCGATCGAAGCGCACGTCACCCGCGATCGTCGCCTCGCCGCGCTGCGTGACATACGGCGCGCGCGACCACTCGAGGAACGCCGCGGCGTCCTCGCTGTTCGCCGCGAGATCGCGGAGCAAGGCAACCGGCGTCCGCGTCTCGTCGAAGAAGAGCACCGACTCGGTCGAGGTCCGCGCGATCGTCGTGCGCGGTGCGGTCGTCTCGGCCGGCGTCGAGAAGCGGCAGCCGTCGACGTGCTGGATGTCTCCCGCGAGCGAGACCGCCATGCGCCGCGCGACGAAGTCGTCGTCCTCGATCGCGAGCGTGATCGCGCCCCAGCAGAGGGGGTTCGCGGGCGATGGCGTCATCACGACGTCGATCGGGATCGATCGCGGAAACGCTGCCGCGAGCGCGCCCCGCGCGTGGATCTCGGCTTCCACGTGCACCGCGAAGAACGTCGCCTCGACGACGAACAAGCCCGCGACGGCGAGCACCGGTCGCCCGATCTCGCCGAGCCTCCGCGATGCGAGCGCGACCAGCACCGTCACGATCACGACGAGCGCGAGCCCGAGGTAGCTGACCATCGGCACCACGCCGGAGAGCACGAGCCCGAGGGCCGCGACGCCGCGCATGAACCATTTCGCGGCGCGCGTCTCGACCGAGAACGAGAGAGGCACCGCGAGCACGGCCCAGAGCAGCGGCTCGACGATGAAGATCGAGTCTCCGAAGTGCCAGTGCGAGTCGATGGGCCAGAACGGATGCACGCCGTACGAGTTGCCGAAGTCCATCCCGACGTGGAGCAGCACCATCGCCGTCGCAACCGCCAAGAAGTACGCCAGCGCATCGCGCGGAATGCCGCCGCGCTTGCGCGCCCAGAGCCAACCGACGAGCACGGAGAGCGCGCCGAGCACGGGCGCGAGCAGAATCGTGTGCGTGTGCCCGCGGTGATGCAGCATGTACCCGAGCGGCGAGCGGATCGCGGGGCTCAGCACGATGTCGAGGTCGGGCGCGTTGCTCGCGACGATCGACGTCAGCCAGAGCGCGCCTCGCACGGCCGGGCCTTCCGCGTCGAGCTTGCGCGTGGGCCGAGCCCAGAAGGCCAGCTCGGCGAACGCTGCGCCCGCGAGCGAGTGCGTGAGGTTGTCCACGTCGCGCGCTCGCTACCACCGCCGCCGATCCGGCGCCATCTGGGTGTACGCTTCTTCACGCATGCGGCCCCTCGAGCGCGGTCTGCGCGAGATCTATCGACGCGAGCAGCTGCCGATGCCGGCGCTCTGGTGGCTCGCGGCCGATGGGACCGGGCAGTGGTTCGCGATGCTGCGTCGTGGGCTCGAGGGACCGCTCGGAGGCCGCGAGCCGGCCGAGCGCGAGATCGCCAAAGCCGTGGCGCGCGTCTACACGCGGCGCTGGTCGCTGCTACGCGCGCGCTATCCGATGCTCGCCGACGACGTGGATGCGCCGGCGCGCATCCTCGGCGCGCTCACGTTCACGCCCCTGCGTCCGCGTAGCAGCTGGGTCTTCCGCGCATTCGGCACGCCGCCGACGCGCAAGCGCGATCAGCTCCGCATCGAGCGCGAGCTGCGGCCGATCTCGATCGAAGAGCGCTGGCGCGAGGTGACGACGCATCTCGGCGAGACGCTCATCGAGCTGACGCGCGCGATGCCGTCCGTGCTGCCGGGCGCGAACGCGGTGATCGGTCAGATCTGCTTCGAGGGCGGCCGACGCGCGGGCGAGCAGGCGAAGAAGGCATTCGATCTGCCGATGACGCCCGAGAGCGCGATCGAAGTGCTCCGCATGAGCGAGTACGTCTTCCGCGTGAACCCCGAGCATTGGCACGAGGCCGACAGGGCGAGCCACACCGGGATGCTCGAGGGCACCGCGTGCCCGTGGTTCACCGCGCCCGGTTGGTCGATGATGCACTGCGGAATCTTCGGGCAGTTCCAGTCCGGGATCTCGTCGGTGTTCGGCTTGCGCTACCAGCTCACGCAGACGATCCCCAAGCATGGTGGCTCGACGTGCCGCATCGACCTGCGCCCGATCAAGAAGAAGGACGGCACCGTCGTCACGCCAACGCGCTGAAACGTGGGCGTCCAAGGCTGGCGTGCGACGCGGCAGCGCTAGATCCCGCGCATGACGTTCGCGCCCGATCTCGACGCCTACTTCACGCGCATCGGCTACGCAGGATCCCGCGAGCCGACACGTGAGGTGCTCGACGCGATCATCCGCTCGCACGTCTCGCGCATCCCGTTCGAGAATCTCG
>CAYSCF010000094.1:0-13270 GCA_964429305.1 uncultured Sandaracinaceae bacterium
TGATGAGCAAGAACGAGTCGCTCTTCAACACGCCGCCGACGTTCTCGATCCACGTGATGAAGGAGACGCTCGTCGAGCTGAGCAAGAAGGGCGGCATCGAGGCCCTCGAGGCCGAGGCGACCAAGAAGTCGTCGATGATCTACGATCGGCTCGATGCGCGGCCGCAGTTCTATCGAGGCCCCGTCGAGAAGGCCTCGCGCTCCAAGATGAACGTCGTGTTCCGTCTCCCGACCGAAGAGCTCGAGAAGAAGTTCCTCAAGGAAGCGGAAGCCAAGCAGCTCGTCGGTCTCAAGGGACATCGATCGGTCGGAGGCGTTCGCGCCTCGCTCTACACGGCCGTTCCCGTGGCATCGGTGGAAGCTCTGGGCGCCTTCATGGACGCTTTCGCGTCCGAAAACGACCGGTAGCCGAGCAGGTCGGATAGGATGCGCGAGTGTCCGAGCCGACCATCTCCGGCGCGCTGATCACGCAGCATCGCGCCATCTTGGTCGAGCTCGTCGGCGAAGACGCGCTCGGGCGCGCGCTCCAGATGCTCCCGCCCGCCGATCGCGAGGCGATCCAGGGCGCGACGAGCCTCTCGTTCGTGCCCATCCGCGTGGCCGACGCGATGTACCGCGCGATCGGTCGCGCGTCGGGTCGCGACTACGTTCATCTACACGAGCAGGTCTCGCGGATGGCGGTCGATCGCGCGCTCAAGACGATCTGGCGGCTGCTGCTTCGCTTCACGAGCGACGAAGCGCTCGTCGCGCGCACGCCGGTGATCTTCACGAAGGCCTTTCCGCAGGGCGTGCTGAACACGCGCATCGTCGGGCCGGGTCGCGCCGAGATCCGCGTGGAGTCGTGGCCGAACATGCCGGAGTACGCGATCCGCGGCACGCGTGTCGCAGTCGAGAGCGTGCTGCGCCTCGCCGGTCGATCGAACGTGAAGATCACCGTCGAAGGATCGCCCGACGGCTGCATCTATCACACGACGTGGGTGCCTTGATGTCGTGCTCGGGATAGCTTGCGTCGCATGACCACTCTGCGTGAGCGCATCGATGCCGATCTGAAGAAGGCCATGCTCGAGAAGAACGAGCCGCAACGCGACGCGCTGCGCATGGCCAAGTCCGAGCTGCTGCTGAAAGAGGTCGAGCTCGGTCATCCGCTCACCGATGCAGAGACGACGGACATCCTGCTCAAGAACGTGAAGTCGCGGAAGGACGCGATCCAGCAGTTCAAGGACGGTGGCCGACAGGACCTGGTCGACGCCGAGGTGAGTCAGCTCGCGTTCCTCGAGTCGTACCTGCCGAAGGTGCTCGATCCGGCCGCGTCGCGCGCGGCGATCGAAGCGCTGACCAAGGAGCTGGGCGCGACGACGAAGAAGGACATGGGTCGCGTCATGAAAGAGATCAAGACGCGCCACGGCTCGACGATCGACGGCAAGCTCGCCTCGCAGATCCTGGGCGAGCTCCTGGCCTAGATCCTCGCGACGAGGATTTCCTCGCCGCGATCCGGTGGGCGAAGCCCGTCCTCGCGTCCAGCGAAGTAGCGATCGGTGATCGCCTGGGCCGAGACGTGCTCGGCCTCGCGGAAGCCTGCTTCTCGCGCGAGCGAGATCAGATCGGCGGGCTCGAAGAAGCTCAGGAAGGGCGTGCCGCTCGCTCGCGCGCCACGCGCCGACTGCTCGAGACCGCCGCGGGCCTGCTCGCTCGTGCGTTCCATCGGCCAGAGGAACGTCATGACGAAGGTCGATCCACGCGCGAGGCGCGCCGCCGCGCGCAGCGTCTCGACGTTCGCTTCGCGCGTCAGGTACATGCTCACGCCCGCCGACGCGACGACGGCCGGCATGTCCGCGCGAAAGCCGCTCGTCACCAGCCGGTCCCACCACGACGCGCTCGCTTCGAAGTCGACGGGGACGAGATGCAGTCGATCGGGCACGGCGAGCCCGAGCGCGACGAGACGATCTCGCTTCCATGCTTGCGGGCCGGGCCGATCGATCTCGAACACGTCGAGACGCGCGATCGACGCGAGATGCCGCTGCGCGAACGAATCGAGGCCCGCGCCGAGCAGCACGTACTGATCGACGCCGCGCGCGATCTGCTCGGCGACGAGATCTTCGACGAAGCGCGCACGCCCGACGATCGAGGCGCGGAAGGGCGCGGTGCCGCGCGGATCCATGTCGGGTCGAGCGCGCCAGCCTTCTCCCGGTGCAGCGAGACGAAGACCGATCTCGTCCTGTATGACGTGCGGCGGCGGGTCGATCTGCGCATGCAGCGCACGCCAGAGCGCGGTTCGCACGGCGCTCGAGTCGGGCTCGAGCTTCCTCGTTTCCTCGACGTCCATCGCGCGATGTTAGCGCGCGCGGTGCCGATCGAGCCTGAGGCATGTGGCCTCGAAAAAAGCGAAAGGCGAAGAGATCGCTCTCTTCGCCTCGCTCCACGTTCGGAGTGCGACCGCGATCAGGGGAAGATGCCGCGCTCGTCGTACGCGGTCTTCAGGTTCAAGAGCGCGAGCGCGTACGCCGCGATGCGTGGGCTGACGCCCTTGTTCTTCGCGTAGCCCATGACCTTGCGGTACTGGCGGACCATGCGCTTCTCGAGGCGCGCCTCGACCTCTTCGAGCTCCCAGAACTCGCTGCGCTTGTTCTGGATCCACTCGAAGTACGAGACCGTGACGCCGCCCGCGTTCGCGAGGATGTCGGGGACGATGGTGATGCCCTTCTTCGCGAGGATCGGCTCGGCGTCGGGGTTCGTCGGGCCGTTCGCGCCTTCGCTGATCATCTTCACGTCGAGCCACTGCGCTTCCTGCGCGCCGACCGTGTTCTCCATCGCCGCGGGGATGAAGATGTCGGCCTTCGTCTGGAAGAACTGCTCGCGCGTGATGACCTTGCAGTCCTCGTAGCCCGCGATCGAGCCCTTGCTGCGCGAGTAATCGAAGAGGCGCTGGACGTCGAGACCGCCCTCTTTGCTGATGTAGCCGGTGTGATCGCCGACCGCGATCACCTTCACGCCGAGATCCACGAGGAACTTCGAAGCGAACGTGCCGACGTTTCCGTAGCCCTGGATGATCGCCGTCGCGCCCTTGAGATCGAAGGAGTTCTCCTTCGCCCACTCGCGCACGCATACGACCGCGCCCTGACCGGTCGCTTGCTCGCGGCCCTGCGAGCCGCCCGACGCGAGCGTCTTGCCCGTCACGACGCCGCGCTGCGCGTTCTTCTCGGAGTCGCCCATGCGGTTCATGAACGTGTCCATCATCCACACCATCATCTGCGCGGTGGTGCCGACGTCGGGCGCGGGGATGTCGTACTCGGGGCCGATGTTGCCGCCGAGCGCGTGCGTGAAGCGACGCGTGATGCGCATCAGCTCGTCCTTGCTGTGCGCGCGCGGGTCGACCTGGACGCCGCCCTTGCCGCCGCCGAACGGGATGTCCATCAGCGAGCACTTCCACGTCATCATCGAAGCGAGCGCCTTCACGTCGTCGAGGTTGACCGACTGGTGATAGCGGATGCCGCCCTTGTACGGGCCGAGGATGTTGTTGTGCTGGATGCGATAGCCGGTGAAGAGCTTCACCGTGTTGTCGTCCATGCGCACCGGGAAGTGAACGATGATCTCGTTCTTCGGCTGCGACAGGATCGAAGCGACGTGCGGTGGAAGATCCACCGTCTTCGACGCTTGCTCGAGGTAGTTCTGGACGACCTTGAAGAACTCGTAATGCGCCATATGCGCGCCGGGTTTCACACGTCGCTCCGACGTTTGCAACGACGCGACGCGTTACGTTCGCGTCACGCCGCAGCGCGCACGTGCATGCTCGCGCGCGTACCGTCGAGCGACGACGCGAGCGCGAGGCCGGACAGCGTCAGACGCGTGCCCGAGACGAGCCCTACGGTCGCGAGCCGGCCGAGCGCGGCCGTCACGGAGGACGGAGCCACGTCGAGCCGACCTGCGATGCGCGCAGCGCTGCTGGGCAAGCCAGCGCGGGCGAGGTCGAAGAGGGCGAGGAGAACGGCGAAGGAGGTCTCTCGGTCAGTCATGAGCCGACCCTAAATCGAGACCTGAACACAGGTCCAGTTTTCGACGTTCAGTATTCGGCGAAATCGAAAATCAGCTCTGGGACAGCGCGCGGAGCAGATCTGCGGCGGCGTCCGGCGCGAGCTCGCCCTTGGCGACGCGGGCCAGAACGCGATCGAGCGTGCCGTCGAACACGGTGTTGTTCTGGCGCGCAGCCGTGCGGAACGGGCCCTCGGCGCGCGGCGCCTCCGTCGCCTCGATCGCGGCCGATTCGTAGTGGCGGCTCGACTCGCGCACGCGGACCGAGCCGAGCTCGGCGTTGACCTCGAGGATCGCGGCGGCGCCCGGCGTCGATCGCACGTCGACGCGCGCGCTGCCCATCGTCGCGTGCGCATCGATCTGTACCGGCATGTTTCGCGCGAGCTCGAGGCGTACCGATCCGACGCTCGTGCTCACCGCGTGTCGGCCCGGGGAGAGATGCGCGATCTCGAGGCGGATCGATCCGGCATCCGTGCTCGCTTCGATCGATCCCGACAGGCCTCGTCCTTCGATGCGGCCCGCGCTCGTGACGAGCTGCATGCGACCGCTCACGTCGTCGAGATCGATGGTGCCCGCGTCGGCCGTGACCTCGAGGTCGACGTCCGAGAGGCGGCTCACCGCCAGCCGTCCCGCGCTCGTGACGAGCTGCGCGCGAAGGCCCGACGCGGGCACGAACGCGACGAGGCGAACGGCGGGCGGACGACGCCCGAAGATGACGCCACCGACGTGCGCGGCGGTCGGCTCGACCTCGACGTGCACGGTGCCGCCGTCGCGACCGACGACCAGACGTGCCGCATCCGAGTGACGACCGCGCATCTCGATGCGCGCTCGCTCGCCCGACTCGACCGGGCGCACCTCGAGGTTCGCGAACGTGGTCTCGATCTCCAGGCGGTCGCCTGGCTCGAGCGGGAGATACGCGGTGCCGCTCGTCCGATCGTCGAAGGTCTCGTGCGTGTCGCTCATGGCTCTGTCTCCTCGTCAGCGGTTGCGCTTGTTCGGCTTCTCGGCGCGCAGTCGCGCCGCGGCTTGTTCGGTCGTGAGCTCTCCGCGCGCGAGCGCATCGAGCACGTCCTCTGCGTCCGTCGCGATCGACGCGGGCTTGCTCGCGGACGGGGCCGAGCCGAGCGCGGCGACGACTTGCTCGAGGCGGCTCACCACGGTCGGGTACGAGATGCCGAGCGCCGACTCGACGTCCTTGATCTTGCCGCGCGCCGTGAGGAAGACCTCGACGAAGTCGAGCTGATCACGGCTGAGACGGCCGAGCCGACCCATCGAGAACTTTCCCTCGATCGCCGTCCCGCACCCGTCGCAGCCGAGCCGCACGATGGCCAGCGGACGCTGACAGACCGGGCAAGAAGTGGGCGCCGAGTGCGTCACGACCGATGAGATATCATCCACGTCTTTGATAAAGTCAATGTGCATATTGAGAAAATTAATGTGCGCAGTCTCAGGAAGAAATGGAGGGTGCGTGGCATACTCTGTTTCGATGTCGCGTCGCATCCACGCGCTGGCGGTCCTCGTGATCGCGACGTGCGGGCTCTTCTCCCTCGGCGCGCAGAGCAGCTGCACGGGCGGCAGCGCCTCGCTCAAGCGCGCAGGCGAGCCGTGCACGCGCACGACCGAGTGTCAGAACGATCTCGTCTGCAGCAGCGGCGTCTGCCGCACGTCGAGCGATGCGAGCATCGACGGCGGCGCCGACGCCGAGTGACGAAGCCCTGAGCGCTAGATCGGCTGCTGGTTGTAACAGCGGAGCTGGTAACAGAACTCGCCGGGGCAATCGGCGTCCGACGTGCACGCCATGCGCTGCACGCTGGTGACCCACTGCGCGATGTGGTTGCCCGTCGCGATGTTCTGGAACGGCAGACGGAAGGCCGCATGGGTCGGCGGAGTGCCGGTGCCCGCGAGCGTCGGATCGAACGCGGCCATCCAGATCTGCATGATGGATCCGTCGCCGTAGCGCAGGCCGTAGCCGCGCGCGGTGGCCCACGCGACCCAGAACAGATCGTGCCCGTGGTCCTGATAAGTCGTCGGATCGAACTTCGGCCACGACGAGCAGACGCCGCCGATGTTCGTCAGCTGGAACGGCGCGCTCGATCCATCGGATGCGACGGCCCAGAGCTCTCCGTCGGTGACGCAGCTGCCGTTGCTCGAAGACGAGGTGTCGTCGCCGAACGAGTTCGCGTTCGAGGGCGAGTGGTTGAATACGATCCATCGCCCGTCGGGCGCGTACGTCGGGTGGTAGTTGTTCGCGCCGCTCGCATCCGCGAGAACCGGGCCCGCGGTCCACGCGCCGCCGACGAGATCGATGCGCGCGAGCGAGCCGCTCGTCACGCCGGGCGCTTCGATCGCCGGGCCGCCCGCCACCGAGACGTAGACGATGTGCTGACCGTCGGGCGACCAGTCCGGCATCGTGGAGATGCCCGTCGTGATGTGCGTCGCGGTGATCGCGCCGCTCGCATCCGCGATGTTCAGGCCCATCGGGTTGCTCATCACGAGCTGCGTGCCGTCGGGGTTGAACGAGAAGAAGTCGGGCCGACCCGGAACCATCGTGCCCGAGGTGTCGCGAAAGTTCTGGTACTGCATCATGCGGCTCGCGACGTCGTAGACCTGGACGTTGCTGGTCGGGATGCCGCGACCGACCGCGATGTGAGAGCCGTCGCGCGAGAGCGCGTGGCAGCCGATGCAGTTGATCGGGCTCGCGCCGCGCAGGTAGGTCTCTTCGACCGCGCCGGGCACGCCGAACTCGTAGCGCATGATGCTGCCGGCCGCGGCGTTCCAGTAGTAGACGCCGCCCGTGATGTCCTCGCTCGCGACTTGGATCGATCGCGTCGGGCTCGTGCCGACGCGGCCCATCGAGTCGGTGCCCGTGACCGACCACGTCACGCCGCTGCGGCCGCGCGCCGCCATCTGGATCGCTGCCCACGTGTCGTGATCGGGCGTGTAGATGCAGCCGCCGGAGACGGGCTCGCTGCACACGAAGTACACGTGCACGTCACCGGTCGAGATCGAGAGGTCCAAGCGGAAGAGCGTCGACCCGTTCGGGCGGAAGTGGAGCTCGAACGTCTCGAGGTTCGGCGGGATCATCACGCCGTCGTCGGGATAGACGAGCTCCGGCGCGTTCGCGGGATCGGGAGTGCCGTCGAAGTGCATCGGCGCGTCCGGCGGCGCATCGGATGCGATCAGCACCATGCCGGGCCCGTGATCGCGCCACGCGTCCACACCCGGACGAACGCCGGTGTCGACGTCGCCGCCGCCGGTCCCGGTGTCGCCCTCTCGTGAGGTGACGGTGCACGAGGCGGAGGCGAATCCGAGGCAGAGCGCGACCGCGAACAGCAAGCGATGGGTCATGGGGCAGAGCGTCTCCGGGCGAGGGCCTCGTTTTCAAGAGCGAGCGTGCGTCCGCGCTGCGAACGGTCACACTCCGGCTCGATGGTGCGTGCGCTTCCTCCTGCTTTCGTCCCGATCGGGATGCTGGTCTCGCTCGGCATCGCAGTGAGCTCGTGTGGCAGCTCGCACCCTGCCCCGACCGAGGCGAGCATGGCGGCGTGCACCAACAGCCGCGACGACGACGGGGACGGGCTCGTCGACTGTCACGACTCGGACTGCGCGATCTTCGAGGTCTGTCGCGCGCGCGACGCGGCCGTCTCCGATGCGAACGACGATGCGCCGATGTCGGACGCGGGCCCGTGCTCGGCGCCGCTCGATATCGTGCTCTCGATCGACGTCTCCACGTCGATGGCGGGTGACATCGCGACGATCCGGGCAGGCATCAGCAACGTGTGGGACGCGGCGCACGCGCTCTCGGCCGACGCGCAGATCTCGATGGTCGTGTTCGTCGACGACGTGCTGCCGATCGACGGCTTCGAGCCCCCGCTGAACACGGATGGCCGCTGCGTCCCGTTCACCTCGGCCGCCGACATCGAGGCGCAGTTGATGGCGTGGCAGACGTTCTGCGCGACCAACCAGAGCCCGGTGAGCCATCTGCAGAACCACGACTGCGCGGAGAACTCGCTCGATGCGATCGTCGCCGCGACGATGTGCCCGGTGCGCGACGGCTCGACGCGCGTGATCATCCACGTGACCGACGACACGTTCGCCGAGCGCCCGGCGGTGCTCTCGGGCGAGTGGGGCGGCGGCGTGGTCGTGCAGTTCAACTATCTGGAGACGACGACCGCGCTCGTCGATCACCATTTCCATCTCGGCGTGTTCGGCGAGACGGGCCAGGGCGACGACTGCGGCGCCGGTCGCAGCCCGGACGTGGGCCGCGGCTTCTCGGAGCCGTACTCCGGCATGCTCTCGCTCCCGGACGCGACGGGTGGGCGCTTCTGGGATCTGCGTCAGGCGCGCGCGGGAAGCCTCGACATGACGCAGTCGATCCGCGACTTCCTCACCGCGACGTACTGCACTCCGTAATTACGGCGTGAGCCAGATCGGGTTGGCCACGCCGAACGGGATCCGACCGCGCAGGACGGGCTCCATCGGCGAGTCGCCGTAGGCCGCGACGATCACGTACGAGCCTGCCGCGCGCACCGGCAGCATGACGTCGCGATCGAAGCGGACCGCGGGGTTGGCCGGATCCGCGTCGCTCGGCAGGATCGAGATCGTCTGCATCGTCGCGCCATCGACGACGACGTCGATCGCATCGACGTCGATCCAGCTCGCCGCTTCCACGTGCACGTGCACCATGGTGCTCGCGCCGACACCGTGCGCCGTGTCGCCGGAGCGCGCCGTGCCGACGTTGGTCGTGACGAAGATGCCGCCCGAGATCGTGGCGTGCCCCGCAGTGAGCTGATCGCGCAGCGTGTTCGGTGCGACGTCGATCGGATCGTCGGAGCCGAGCGTGACGCACGTGCGCGGATAGCCGATGGGCGTGTCCGAGATCGTGTGCGAGTCGCTCGAGCCGACCGCGATGATCGTGCGTCCGTGATCGAGCAGCGAGAGCCAGTCGGCGACCGTGCCGTCGCGATCGGCGCGCCAGTCGGCGCTGTTGAAGACCTCGACGAGCACGAAGTCGTCGTCCCAGTCGTCGTGTCGCTGGACCATGCCGGTGACGTCGTCGTAGCCGACGTAGCCGAAGTAGTTCGTGTTGCCGCGCGGGTGATTGATGATGATCGCCGGGCGCTCGGGCCGGACGCGCACGAGATCGAACACCTCGTGCGGGCCCATCGTGCGCAGCGGGATCGTCATGTCGCTGGGCGTCGGGTAGGTCTGCCACGCAGGCGTGCCCATGTTGATCGCGGTCGGATCCTCGACGAGCGGGAAGACGCCCATGTGGCCCCAGAGCTCCATCGAGGTCATCTCGACCGAGCAGACGCCGTGCGCCCAGTGCTGCATGCCGAGCGACTCGATCAGCGGCTGGAAGTCGGCGACGTACTCGTGATCGGATCGCACCGGGATCTCGAGGCCGTCGGCGAGCGCCGAGTAGACCTTGCGCGTCACGTCGTCCCCCGAGTCGGCGCTGCGCCGCGTGTGGATGTGGAAGTCGCCGCACATCACGCCGGTCGTGGTGACCGTGTGCTCGAGCGCGAGCGTCGCGCTCACCGTCTGGTGATCGCTCGCGACGTTCGTCATCGCCTCGCCGAGCTCGTACTCGAAGCCGTGCGACGCGACGACGCGGAAGTTCCCGAGCGGTACGCGCACCGTCGAATCGCCCGTGATCGAGTAATCGACTTGGACGCGGCCGTCGGGCACGTCCGCCTCGCCGTACGTCCGCGGCGGCTCGGGCACGTCGCCATCGAGCGCGAAGACGGAGATGCGCGCGGGAATCGGATCGCCGAGCTCGGTCGTCGCGGTGACGTGCACGAAGCCGCTGGGCGGCATCGTGACGTCCATCGTCGTCGTGCCGGCCGCGACGGAGACGTGCGGCGCGGGGCCGTTGCCGAGGCGATAGGGATCGAGCTCCACGTCGGCATCGGCAGGCACGTGCAGCAAGTACGCGCCGTCGTCGCCCGTCGTGTTGGAGCGCGTGAGCCAGTCGCCGGTGCTCGAGAGCGCGTGCACGCGCACGCCCGCGGCCGGCGTTCCATCGGGCTCGCGAACGATGCCGGAGATCGCGCGCATCGCTTGGCTCGTCTCGCTGGCGCGCGCGGCGATCGCACCGTCGGCGCCCGGGCCACCGAGCGTGATGCGCGCATGCGGGAACGTCGTCGTCGCGCACGCGGGGATCGTGCGACCGCTGGTGAGCCGGCCGTTGAAGCCCGACTCCGAGATGATCCCGCTGAACGCGCCGCCGAGCGGCTCGTAGATGAACGACGTCTCGCGCTCGTCGGCGAAGCCCATCCACGGCGGATCGCCCGTGCCTGCTTGATCGAAGCCGTGCACCGGGATGAACGGCGGCATGCGGTCCGCGTAGAGGAAGCCGTGCAGCACTGTGAGCAGTCGCGCATCGCGCGCGCGCGGGCTCGCGAACGTCATCGAGATGTCGACGTGATCCGATCCCGGCGCGAGCGTGTAGTCGATCGCGCCCTCGATGTCGGTCAGCTCGTCGGGAAAGAAGCTGTGCACGATCGCGTCGAAGAACGGCAGCGGCGCCATCATGCCTTCCGCGCGGATCACCGCAGGCTGGCCGTTCGATCCGTCGTTCATGACGGTCACGCTGCGCGTCACGACGGTGGAGCGACCCGTGAGCACGAAGAACTCGCCGAAGTCACCGGGCGAGACGAGACGATGGTTCTCGACGCGCGCCATGCCCGTGATGCGACCGCCCCACGGGTCGTAGAGATCGGAGGGGCCGACGTCCTCGATCGCGATCGCGATGCGATCGTTCGCGAGCAGGAGCTCGCCGCTGCCCCAGACCTGCAGGTTGCTGTCGAACGGCGGCAGCGCGCTCGCGGCGATGCGCCCGGCGCGGGCCTCGGTGGGACCGGCGCCGAGCGGATCGGGATGACCGTTCGGATCGCCTGTCGGGATCGGCTCGACGCCGCTGCACGTCGGCGCGGGCGCGTCGGGAACGGTCGCAGCATCGGTGCTGGCATCCGTCTCCATCGGCGGTGGTGAGCCGCAACCGAGCACGAGCGCGAGGGTGACGAAAGCGAAGCGGCCATGTGACATACGCGAAAAGCGTACGCACGATCACGGCGGCCGAACAAGTTGCAGAAACAATCAGGCGCGGCGGCGCGGCGGCGGGCGGCCACCCGCGCTCGAGCGCTGCGGGCGATCCTCGCTCGGGCGATCCTCGGCATGCGGCGGCACACCGGCGCGGTGCGGATCGAAGATCCGGAAGCGCACCTTCGGATCGCGCGGATCGGGCCGCGCGCTCGCGACGGCGAACGCCTCGGCCCGGTGCGAGCGGATCTCGATGAGCGAGCTCGCCGGCCCGATGCGGATCGCGCCGATGTCCTTGCTCTCGATGTCGCCGCGACGACACGCGATCGCGAGCATGCGGCGCGTGTCGGCGCCGTTGCGCCCGCCCCAGCTGACCTGGAACGTGACGAAGTCGGCGTTCGCCTCCGTGATCGGCAGCGGCGGCTCGCTGCGCATCGGCGGCGGCATCTGCGTCTGCGGCGCGTTGGCGCGCTGGTTGTAGGGCTCGCCGCGCGGCGTGCGCTCGCCGGGCGCGTTGCGATGGTCGGGCCGATCGCTGCGGTCGTTGCGATCGCGCGGCGGCGTGATCACGCGGACGTTGCGCGGCTCGGGCCCGCGCGTGAGGCCGGTCTCGGCGAGCAAGCGCGCGAGCGTGCGCTCGGGCGAGCCGGCAGCCGCGATGCGTGCCGCGATCGCGGCCGTGCGCGGATCGATCTCGATCGCGTCGTCGTCACCCGTGAGCAGCGCGACGAGTCGATCGTCCTCCATCTTCCGGATCTCTTGCGGCGTCGGCATCGGCTCGAGCCGCGCGTGGATCCGTGCACGCTGCAAGAGGCGCTGAGCACGCGGGATCTCGCGCGGCGCGACGAGCATCGCGCTCGTGCCCTTGCGGCCCGCTCGACCCGTGCGACCGCTGCGATGCGTGTACGAGTCGGAGTCCATCGGCGGCTCCATCTGCAAGACGAGCGAGACGTCCGAGACGTCGATGCCGCGCCCCGCGACGTCCGTCGCGACGAGGATGCGCAGCGAGCCGCGCTTGAACGCGGCGAGCGCCCGCGTTCGCTCGCGCTGGGCCATCTCACCGCTCAGCGCGGCGACCGAGAAGCCCACGTCGCCGAGCGCCTCGGCCAGCTCCGCGACGCCCGCGCGCGTCTTGGCGAACACGAGCGTGCGCGCCTCCGGATGCGCGAGCAGCAGGTTCACGAGCGCGTCGAGCCGCTCTTGCGGATCGACCAGATACACGACGTGCTCGATGTCCGCGTTCGCGACGCCCAGGCGCGTGCCTTCCACGTGCAACGGGTTCTTCTGCACGCGGTCGGCGAGGTGCCGGACCTCGGGCGAGAACGTCGCCGACACGAGGTGCGTGCGGCGTCCCTCGGGGATGCGCGCGAGGATCGCGTCGAGCGTCTCGGTGAAGCCGAGATCGAGCATGCGATCCGCTTCGTCGAGCGCGACGGCGCCGACCGCGCTCGGATCGAGCGTGCCGTTCTGCAAGTGATCGAGCAGACGGCCCGGCGTGGCGACGACGAGCGCGGGCAGCATCGCCAGCGCGCGATGTTCGTCGCGGTAGCTCGCGCCTCCGGTGAGCGCGACGACGCGCGCGCCCAGCGGCGCGAAGAGCCACGTCAGCTCTTCTTCGACCTGTCGGCCGAGCTCACGCGTCGGCACGATGATGAGCGCGCGAGGCTTGGCGGCCTTCGTCGGTCGCGGGGTCGGCAGCATCACGAGATCGCGCAGCACGAAGCCGATCGCGATCGTCTTGCCCGATCCCGTCTGGCTCGTGATGCGCAGATCACGCCCGATCGCCATCGGATCGAGCACCGCCTGCTGCACCGTCGTGAGCTGCGTGTAGCCCTTCTTGGTCAGCGCTTCGATCAGCGCGGGACCGAGGGCCTCGGGCAGCTCGCCGCCCGGTTCCTCGGTCTCTTCGATCTCTTCGATCTCTTCGGTCTCGTTCGAACGGTCGCTCAATGGGTCGCCTCGACGTGGATTCGCGAGCCACGTCCGGCGCGCGGGCGCGTGCGCGCTCGATCGGTACCGATGGCGAAGGGTGGGGGACGGGACGGATCGCAGTTGGGGCCGAAGCCCGCCGCATCGAATTCGTAGCTGAGGCGGCCGCTCGCGTCGTGCGTCACGGCCTCGACCGTCACGCGATGTTCACCCGCGCGGGCCGGGCTGCAGTAGCTCAGCAGATAGAAGCGCTGGGTCATCTGCACGATGCG
>CAYSCF010000094.1:13280-21601 GCA_964429305.1 uncultured Sandaracinaceae bacterium
GTCATCATGATCGGCCGGAAGCGCACTAAGCAGGCCTCGGTGATCGCTTCGGAGTCTTCCACCAGGACGTAGCCGTCGCGGCCCACGTCGCCGAGCGTGCCCTCGTCGATCTCCGTGCCGACGCCGATCGCGAACACGTCGTACGCGCTGTGATCGATCGCGACGCCCATGTCGTGACGCGAGACGCGCGCCGCGTGATCCGTGCCGTCGGTGAAGACGACGAGCGTGCCGAATCGCAGCGGCACCTGCGAGTGCGAGAGCGCGTCGTCGAGCGTGGCGAGCCCGGCGACGACCGCGCCGTGCAGGTTCGTCGACGGATCTTGCGGATGGAAGCTGCCGAGACGCGCGACACCAGCGGCGGCCCCGCCTTCGGTCGTGAAGCCGACGATCTGGTGGATGTCTTCTGCACCGTCGAACGCGTAGACCGCGACGCGCTGTGAAGAGCCCTCGACCTGCGAGACGAGCTCCGTCGCCGCCGCCTGCAGCGCGGGGACCTGGTCGCTCTCGCTGATCGAGCCGCTCATGTCGACGAGCAGCAGCGTGTAGTGCTCGGCCGCGACCTCGGGGTTCACGATCGTCTGCTGGCTCTCGGTGGGCGAGACGAGCGAGCCGTCCTCGTAGATGCGGAACTGCTCGGCCGTCAGGCCGCCGACGGGATCGCCGTTCGCCGCATCGACCGTGAAATACACGGCGACGTTGCTCGGGGTTCGATAGGCGGTGTCGACCGGCGTGAGACGCAGACCGATGCAGCCTGCGAGACCGAGGACGACGATGGCGGCGAGGGCGCGGCGCATGAGGGCGCCGACCTTAGCAGGCTTTTCTTTACGGACCGTTTGCGACCGGGTTCAAGATCATCAGGCGTGCCACGAGCCACGTCGTCCACGACGCCCACGCGAGGCCGCCGAAGAAGACGAGCGCGCCGATCGCCCACGTTCCCCACATGCGACCATCGGCCTGCGTGAAGATGCCCGTGCCCATCTGGAAGAGCGCGGTGAGGAACAGCGCCACGATCGAGAAGCCGATCGAGACCAGGATCGTCGCGCCGAAGAGCTGCACGACTGCGCGCCACGCGCTGATCGAGCGGAAGCTCACGTTGCAGCCCGCGCAGCGATGCAGATACGTGCGGCCCGACGGGAGCCCACGGCTGTAGTGCTGCGTCACGTGCACGACGCCGACGCGCGGCTGCGTGCACTTGCCGCACCGACGCACCTGCCGGCAACGCAGATCGTTCTGCGTGTCGATCGGTCCCCAGAGGCTCATCTCGTCACTCGAAAGCCGAGATGCCGGTGACGTCCTGGCCGATGATCAGCGTGTGCACGTCGTTGGTTCCCTCGTACGTGTAGACCGTTTCGAGGTTCAGCATGTGCCGGCCGGGCGGGTACGCGTACATGATGCCGTTGCCGCCGAGGATGTCGCGGGCGCTGCGCGCGATGTCGAGCGCCATCGCGACGTTGTTCCGCTTGGCGAGCGAGATCTGTGCGGGCTTGATCTTGTTCTGCTCCTTGAGCCGGCCGAGACGGAGCGTGAGGCACTGCGCCTTCGTGATCTCGGTGACCATGTCGGCGAGCTTCTTCTGCACGAGCTGGAAGCCGGCGATGGGCTTGCCGAACTGGATGCGCTCCTTGCTGTAGGAGAGCGCGCAGTCGTAGCTGCTCATCGCGGCGCCGATCACGCCCCAGCAGATCCCGAACCGCGCCTGCGAGAGGCACGAGAGCGGACCCTTCATGCCCTTCACGTTCGGCAGGACGTTGCTCTCGGGGATCACGCAGTCTTCGAGGAAGAGCTCGGCCGTGACGCTCGCGCGGAGTGACCACTTGTCCTCGATCTTCACCGCCGAGAAGCCCTTGGTGCCCTTGTCGACGAGGAATCCGTGCACGACGCCGTCGAGCTTGGCCCAGATGACCGCGACGTCCGCGAGCGTGCCGTTCGTGATCCAGCGCTTGACGCCGTTGAGCTTGAAGCCGCCCGGGACGCGCTCGGCGCGCGTGATCATGCCGGTGGGATTGCTGCCGAAGTCGGGCTCGGTGAGGCCGAAGCAGCCGATGAGCTCGCCGCGCGCCATGCCCGGCAGGTACTTCTGCTTCTGCTCCTCCGATCCGAAGGCCCAGATGGGGTACATCGCGAGTGATCCCTGCACGCTGCAGAACGAGCGGATCCCCGAGTCGCAGCGCTCGAGCTCTTGCAGCGCGAGGCCGTACGCGACCGCGCCCATGCCCGCGCAGCCGTAGCCCTCGAGGTTCGCGCCGAGCAGGCCGAGCTTGGCGAACTCGGGGATCAGCTCCATCGGGAACGTGCCGTTCTCGTAGTGCTTGGCGATGATCGGATCGAGGCGCGCCTCGACGAACTTGCGCACGTTCTGACGGACGAGCAGCTCTTCTTCGGTGAGCTCGTCATCGAGCTGGTAGTAGTCGAGGCCTACGAAACCCATCGCATTTGCTCCGTCGAGAGAAGAAGAGGAGCGCGGAGGATGAAGGGCGCGCGCGCGCCGGTAAAGCCCGATGCGATGGGGCGCTCACAGCGTCGCGGCGCATGCCCGAGCAATCCGGTCGAGCCAGTGTGCCGCGCTCTGCAGAATCGCAGGCGGCCCGTGGGCTCCCGCGCTCGAGACCCACTGCATCGCAGCGCGCGCGACGAGGCAGTCGTGGGCGTGGAACGCGACGCGGCCGAGCTCGAAGCGGGCCCACCACGCGCGGGGATCGCGCTCTACGGCGGCTCGTGCGTGCGCGAACGCTTCGTCGCGCAGGCCCGCGCGATCCTCGACGTTCGCGATGACGGCGAGATCGGCGCTACGCAGATCGGTGCGCCGCGCCATCCGCTCTGCGAGCGTGAGCGCGCGCGGATCGTCGATCGCGCGCGCGCTCAGGATCGCCGCACGCAGTACGTCGCGATCGTCGGGGGAGAGGCGCTCGGCCTCGGCGACCAGCCGCGGCGCCGACGCCGGTGCGAGCACGGCATCGAGCAGGAGAGCGCGCGCCGCCGTGCTGGGCGAGGCGCGAGCCGCGTCGAGATGCGGGCGTGCGGCATCCATTTGGCCACTGGCGATCGCGAGCGAGGCCAACGACAGATGGGCCTACGCGGTCGAGAGCGCCGCCAGCGTGGGCGCGGCGTCGGCCGACGTCCATGCGTGCTCGAGCCCGGAGAAGTGCGTGCCGTGCACGTAGCGCTCGAACGAGAGGTCGAGATCCACACCGCCGAACGCCGCCTCGAACGCCTCCGTTCTCGTCTGCGAACCGGCGGAGAGCGCCGCCAGGTAACGCAGGAAGCGCTCGCGCAGATCCGGATCAGGCCCGAGCGCGAGCATGTGCACGAGCGCCCACGCCGAAGCGTAGTGGCCCACGCGGGCCTGAGCCGCGGAGCGTCGCTCGTCACCGTGCGGCGCGTAGAGCTCCATCGCCGAGAGCGCCATCAGTGCGCTGGGCGCGAGCAGGTGGCGTGTCGGGACGATGCGCAGGTAGCGATGCCCATCCCACCCGACGTTCGCGTAGGCGTCCGAGGTGAGCCCGTACGCCGGCTCGCCGACGATCACGCTCGCGTCTTGCCGATCGATCGTCTCGAACACGCTGGCCAGACCTTCGTGGAGCCACGCGGGCGCATCGGGAAAGCACGCGCGCACGAACGCGTGTGTCAGCTCGTGCGCGAATACCTCGTCGGTCCGCACGCTCGCGCTGCCGCGCAGAACGATGCGCGGCGCGGTGACCACGATCCCGTCGCTGCCCGAGAGCGACACGCCGGCGGTGTGCGGGTAGAGCGCGTCGTACTCGTCGTCGTGGGAGAGGACCGTCACCTCGACCACGTCGTCCTCGGCGCCGTACGCGCATCGGTAGAACACGAGGGTGAGCGCGTGGTGTAGCTCTTCGAGAGAGGCCGCCGACGCGGCGGCGGCATCCTCGCCGCCGTCCGTCTGGAGCGCGATGTGCGCGGTGCGCGCGCTCCACCAACCTTCGGCGCGCATCTCGGGCGAGCGGACGCATCCGATCGCTCCGATCGCGCACGCCATGATCGCTGCCGCACGCATGCTCGGAGAATGCCTGCTTCGCCTCGGTTCGGCGACGGCTGGGTGCCGTCGATTGACGCGCGACGGTCCGGCGTGTCATCCCTCGCCGCTTCCGTGCGAGCGGAGCTGGGGCGTAGGCTAGACGATCATGCTTAACGAGACCCGATCCCGAGCTTCGTTCTTCTTCGCGGCCCTGATGGTGGCGCTCGCGCTCGGCACGACCGCGGATGCCGGCGCGGATGCGGTCACGCGCGTCTTCATCAATGGCGTCCCGACGCCGGTGAGCTTCAACGACGGCGACAGCTTTCGTCCTGGCGGCGGCGAGCTCGCGGGCCAGCAGTGCCGTCTCATCCACTACAACACGCTCGAGAGCTTCGGCCCGGCGCATCAGTGGGGCGACTGGCACCCGTACGAGCTCTACATCATCGCGAAGATCGCGACGCAGCACGCCCGCCGCGGCGAGTGGCACTGCACGTGGGACGGGAACTTCGACACGTACGGGCGCGCGGCGCTGGACTGTCCGGATCTCGCGGTCGACATGATCCGACACGGATACGCGATGGCGTACGAGATCGACGATCACCCTGCGCGCCCGGAGTATCTGCGCGCGCAACGCGAGGCGATCGACGCGCATCGCGGCATGTGGGCCCACGGCGTTCCCGAGCTCCTCATGACGTCCGTGCACAGTTACGACGAAGATCGTGACCGCGACTGGCACTACAACCGCATGATCTCCACGCGCGACGGCCACAGCGAGTCGATGCAGCACCGGGACACCTACGCGGAGTGTCAGTGGGTCTGCAACACCGAGACCGTCGTGGACGAGACCGCGCTGCGGACGCAGACACGCGCGCTGCGAGCCGATTCGGTGATCGCGCCCCTGGTCGCCGGCATGTCGAACATGGTGCTGCTCGAGCTCGTCGATCGCTTCGCGCGCACGGGCGGCCAGCCGGACTACCTCGAGGCGTCGATCCGCGATCCGATCGTGCAGCACCTCACGCCGCTTCGCGCTTCGGGAGCGCTCCCGACGCACCAGCAGCGCGGATCGTGCGGCATCTACGTCCCGTTCGAGCGTCGCTACGGACGCAGCCGCGCCGCGTGCCTGATGGGCCACGGCACCTTGCCTCCCGATCTCGCCGATCACTGGCACCACGGGAGCCACTGACGTGCGCCGCGCACTCGCTTTCTCCGCGTGCTTCGTGCTCGCGAGCTGCTTCTCGCTGAACCCGGCCGGCCCGCCACGCGGCTACGAGGCCGACGAGTACACGTGCAGCGACGGCGTGGACAACGACTTCGATCGCCTCGTCGACTGTCGCGATCCGAGCTGCGCCATGCACGGCTTCTGTGCCGAGCGGACGCCGCTCGATCTGGATCCCGAGCGCGAGAACACGCTCGACAGGTGCACGGACCGCGTCGACAACGATCAAGACGGCAAGTTCGACTGCGGTGACTCGGACTGCACCGCGATCCTCGAGGTGTGCTGCATCCTCGAGTTCGACAACCCGAGCTGCAGCAACGGCATCGACGACGACCAGAACCAGTACGTCGACTGCCGCGATCACGGCTGCAGCCAGCCGATCATTCCCGGCTTCATCACGGTGTGCACGGGCTCGCGAGAGACGCTCTGCGCCGATGGTCTCGACAACGACGCGGACGGCCGCATCGACTGCAACGACAGCGACTGCGCCGCGGATCCGACCTGCATCGAGACGAACTGCACCGACGGCATCGACAACGACAACAATGGCAGGACGGACTGCGACGACCCGCACTGCTCGGGGATCATGGGCTGCCCGATGCTCACCGAGCACTCGCTGGATGCGTGCAGCAACGGCGTCGACGACGACGGCAACAGCTACATCGACTGCGCCGATCACAACTGCACGCTCGCGTCGGCAGGCGCGAGCGCCGAGGCGATCGCGTACTGTGCCGCACGCGCCGAGAACTCGCTCGCCGCGTGCACCGACGGCATCGACAACGACGGCAACGGCCACACCGACTGCAGCGACTTCAGCTGCACGCAATCGACACACGGCGCCGAGCCCGACGCGATCGCGCACTGTGCGGAGAGCGCCGAGAACAACCTCGCGCGCTGCTCCGACGGCATCGACAACGACAGCAACGGCTACGCGGACTGCGCGGACCACAGCTGCTACGGAGCGTCGACCAGCGCGAGCGTGAGCGATCCGGACATCGACGCGTACTGCCGGTCGCATCTCGAGGCCGACTTCGATCGCTGCACCGACGGCATCGACAACGACGACAACGGCTACGCCGACTGCGGCGACCGCTCGTGCCGGAACGTGACCGACACCGATCCCGCCACCGGACGGCTGCGCTCGCCTTGTCAGGAGAGCCTGGCCTCGCCCGACGTCGCTACGGCGATCCTCAACTGTAGCGATGGTCTGGACAACGATCACGACAGCTTCGTCGACTGCGACGACTGGGACTGCAACTACAACCCGGTGACGCAGCAGTTCTGTCTTCAGCAGCGCGGTGAGCGTGGGCTCGTGTGCGGTACGCCCTACTACGTCCTGAACGCCGACGCCGGTACGCCCGACGCCGGCATGTGAATCGTTCTCTTTTTTCTTCGATCGCCGACCCTCTTCGAGAGCCGACCCGAATGACGAATCGCTACGTTCCGACCCTCCTCTGTGCACTGCTCGCGCTCTCCGCTGCTCCTGCGAACGCCCAAGACGGGGTCGTCGAATCGTCGTCGCAAGAGGTCGTGACGCCGCCGCCGATGTCGACGTATGCATCGAGCACGGAGACGCACTGCAACGATCGACTCGACGACGACCACGACGGACTGGTCGACTGCGCCGATGCCGACTGCTTCGATGCGCCGAACTGCCAGGCCGGCGGCACCGACGAGAACACCGAAGCCGCGTGCCGCGACTGGCTCGACAACGACGGCGACGGCGCGGTCGACTGCGACGATCAGGACTGTCAGGTGCCGGAGATCCGCGCGTGCCGTGGTAGCTGGAGCGGCAGCAGCGGCGGCGGCGTCTCGCAGGTCTCTGGCTCGAGCGCGCTCGGGGCGCCCACGCCGGACGATCTCC
Organism: uncultured Sandaracinaceae bacterium; assembly: GCA_964429305.1. GTDB lineage: Bacteria > Myxococcota_A > Polyangia > Polyangiales > Sandaracinaceae > JBBSAT01. The sequence continues at coordinate 20,337 of CAYSCF010000094.1, forward strand.
CCGAGCTCGGCCGGGATCAACAGGTCGAAGATCTGATGGGCACCAACGGCGACATCGACGGCGAGCGCAGCGACGAGACGTGCGCGGACGGCATCGACAACGACCTCGACGGCCGCACCGACTGTCAGGACTACGGCTGTCGCTTCAGCCCGAGCGTCACGGTCTGTCAGCCGAGCTCGGGCATCCATCTCTCGATCGTGGCCGGCGGCGGCGCTCGCCTGACGCTCAACTACGCCGCGGACGGCACCTACCAGGGCAACGTGCCGCTCGGCGGCATCACGCTCGTGCAGGTCCGCGCGCTCGGTCAGATCCCGGGCATCCAGAACTCGTTCTTCCTGCTCAGCGCGCGGCTCGAGGACTCGTTCCGTCTGAACTTCGTGCTCTTCCAGATCCCGGTCAGCTCGCGCGGTCACTACCTTCAGTTCAACAGCGGATCCGGGACGCTCTCGACGGCGCTCATCATCTCGGCGGCCAGACAGCTCTTCCTCGACCGCGCCGTCTACTTGAACCAAGCGTTCGAACAAGGAAACGGCATCGTCCTCGAGACCGGTGGGCCCATCGACGACGAGGGCCACTTCCGATTTCGATTGTTCGGCGCGGCCGGCGGCACCCAGTTCTCGGACTCGGTCGGTGGCCGATTCTTCAGCCCCGACGACCGCAACTTCTCGTGGGCCGCAGGTGGCCAGTTGCAGATCGACGTCGCGGGCCACTACGACCGCATCGGCGACGATCCGTACATGTACACGCCCTCGCCGCTGAACCTCAGCTTCCTCGTCGGCGCGAAGTACGACACGCTGCCCAACGAGCGCGCGTTCGCGTGGCACGCGTTCGGTATCTTCCGCGACTGGATCTTCCAGCTGCGCGCGGAGAGCTACTCCCGCTACGTGCTCGACTACGATGCGATCCAGACGGCGTGGAACGTCGCGGGCTCGATCTTGATCGTGCCGCGCACGCTCTTGTTCGCCGCCGACGTCGGCGGCTTCTATCACGTCGCGCCGTACCACAACCTCCCGACGGGAGCGATGACGCCGACCGGCGTGACCTACCAGGCCGAGCAGTTCCAGTATCGCGCGGCGCTGCACTGGTTCTTCTACCGAGACATCGGCATCTTGACGCTGCTCTACGCCGAGACGCAGCGCGAGCACGTTGCGACGTCGCTCAACGCGGACATCGAGCGCGTCGTTCGTATCGAGTCGCGATTCCGCTTCTAGTCTTCGTTTTCGTTTTCGTCTTCGTACTCGTCGTAGCCTCTCCGCTTCGCGGAT
>CAYSCF010000095.1:0-21268 GCA_964429305.1 uncultured Sandaracinaceae bacterium
TCGAGGATCGTGCCCTTCTTCGGCGCGCCGATCGTGACGGTCGCCTTGTCGGTCATCACCTCGACCATCGGCTGGTCTTCTTTGACGACGTCCCCGCTCTTGACGTGCCAGGCGACGATCTCGCCCTCGGCGACGCCCTCTCCGATGTCGGGAAGCTTGAATTCGAAACGCGCCATGATCAGTACCTCCCCACTTCCAAGAGCTTCGGAACGATCCGGTGCGCGAGCGGGAGGTAGTCGTTCTCGAGCGTGTACGGGAACGGCGTGTCCCAGCCGGTGATGCGCGTCGGCGGCGCCTGGAAGTGCAGGAACGACTTCTCCGTCACGAGCTGCAGCACCTCGGCGCCGAAGCCGCACGCCTTGGGCGCCTCGTGCACGACGACGATGCGGCCCGTCTTCTCGACCGACTTCGTGACGATGTCGAGATCGAGCGGCCAGAGCGTGCGCGGATCGATCACCTCGCACTGGATGCCCTGCTCGGCGACCGTCTCGGCCGCGCTGAGCGCCTCGTAGAGCATCGCGCCCCATGCGACGACGGTGATGTGCTCGCCCTCACGCACGATCTTTCCGACGCCGAGCGGCGTCGTGAACGCCTCGTCGGGCACGTCCATCTTCACGGCGCGGTACACGCGCTTGGGCTCGAAGAAGAGGACCGGATCGTCGTCCTGGATCGCGGCGGCGAGCAGTCCCTTCGCATCGTGCGGGTTGCTCGGGCAGACGACCTTGAGGCCCGCGGTGTGGATGAAGAGCGCCTCGGGCGACTGCGAGTGGTACGCGCCGCCTCGGATGCCGCCGCCGACGGGCGTGCGGATCACCATCGGGCACGTGTACTCGCCGCCCGAGCGATAGCGGAACTTCGCCGCCTCGCTGACGATCTGATCGAACGCCGGGAAGATGAAGTCGGCGAACTGGATCTCGGGCACGGGCCGCATGCCGTACGCGGCCATGCCGATCGCCGCGCCGATGATCCCGCCCTCGTTGAGCGGCGTGTCGATCACGCGATCGTCGCCGAACTCTTCCCAGAGGCCGGCGGTCACGCGGAACACGCCGCCGACCTTGCCCACGTCCTCGCCGAGGACGACGACGCGATCGTCGCGCTGCATCTCGAGACGCAGCGCTTCGTTGACCGCCTGAACCATGTTTTTCTGGGTCATGACTCGTTAGCCTGGGGTCTGGGGGCGTCGCCCTCAGGATAGAGAGCACGCATCTCGTCGCGCTGCCGGATCAGGTGAGGAGAGAGCTCCGCGGTGACGTGATCGAAGAGCGAGTCGAGCGAGGGCGCGCCGCCGTCGAACGCCGCCACGATCGCCGCTTCGATCTCGCCCATGAGCTCGCGCCGATGGTGCATGTCGGCGCTCTCGTCGAACGCGCCGTCGGCGATCAAGCGCTGTCGCACCTTCTCGAGCGGATCGTGCTCCACCGAGATGCGCGCTTCGATGAGCGTGGGTCCCTCGCCGCGACGCGCGCGATCGGCCGCTTCGCGCACGGCTTCCAGCACGTGGAGCGGATCGCCCGACACGTCGAGCGCGGGCACGCCGTACGCGACGCCCTTGTCCGCGACCTCGACGTCGGGCGACGGCGCCTCGTTGCCGTCGGTGCGCACGACGAACACGATCGGCGCCTTCGTCACGCCGGCGAAGTTCACCGCGGAGTGGAAGTCGCCCGCGTCGGCGGCCGTCTCGGGCAAGAGCGCGAGCACACACGACGCGTCCTTGCGCAGCCGTGCGGCCCACGCGAGGCCCATCGCCTGTGTCAGGTGCTGCGAGAGCTGACCCGTGGGCGGCGCGATCTTCTCGGCCTTCGAGCAGAAGCAGCCGGGCGTCGCGTGGCCGGAGAGCGGATCGGCCGCGCCACCGATCACGTGTGCGAGATAGCGCGCGACGTCCACGCCTCGTGCGAACGCGGCCGCGTGATCGCGCGCCGTCGGAAAGACCCAGTCGGTCTCGCCCAGCGCGAGCGCGGCCGCGACGATCACCGTTTCCGCCCGCTGCGATCCCGGATGGATGCCGATGCGCCCGCCTCGCGCGAGCACCTCGAGCCGCTCGTCGACCAGACGCGCCTTCAGCGCGTGACGATAGATCTGGAGAAGCTCGCTCATGCGCGCGCCTCCTATATCACAGCGCCCGGCCGAGCCACCCCACCACGCAGCCAGGAAAAAATGACGCTCCGTGTCGAGCGCTCGCCGGCCCGCAAATCGCCTAGGCTGGCGTCGTGAGCACACAGCCGAGCATCACGTGCGCGATCGGTCGCACGCCCATGGTCCGGCTCGGTGCGATCGCGACAGGCACGCGCGTGCCCGTGCTCGTGAAGTGCGAGCACATGAATCCCGGTGGAAGCGTGAAGGATCGGATCGCGAAGGCGATCCTCGACGACGCCGAAGCGCGCGGCGTGCTCTCGCGCGGAGCGACGTTGATCGAGGCGACCGCGGGCAACACGGGCATGGGCCTCGCGCTCGTCGCGGCGGCGCGCGGATACCGGCTCGTGTGCGTGCTGCCGGCGAAGATGTCGACCGACAAGCGGTTCGCCCTCTCGTCGCTCGGTGTCGAGGTCATCGTGACGCCGAACGCGCCGCCTTCGAGCGCCGACAACTTCCGGAACGTGGCCGAGCGTCTCGCGAAGGAGCGCGGGTGGTTTCTCACCGATCAGTTCCGCGCGCCCGCGAACGTGCGCGTGCACGAGGAGACGACGGCGCGCGAGCTCCTCGATGACGTGCCCGATCTCGGTGCGTTCGTCGCGGGCGCAGGCACCGGCGGAACCATCACCGGCGTCGGTCGCGTGCTCGCGCGCGAGCGGCCCAGCGCTCGCGTGGTGCTCGCCGATCCGATCGGCTCGGCGCTCGCCGACTGGATCGAGACCGGCGTGCCCGGTGCGGACGGCAGCTACCTCGTCGAAGGCATCGGCGGCAGCGAGCCGCCTCCCTTGCTGGACCGCTCCGTGATCCATGCGGCCGAGCGCGTGTCCGACGACGAGAGCTTCGAGATCGCGCGCCGGCTCGCGCACGAAGAAGGCTTGTTCGTGGGCGGATCCGCAGGCACGAACGTCGCGGCCGCGCTGCGCGTCGCGATGCGATCGGACGTCGTCGGCCCAGTCGTCACGATCCTTCCCGATGGCCTCGATCGCTATCGCGCGCAACCGTGGATGCAGCGCTGGGCCTCGCCGCGTGCGTGATAGCGTCTCGCTGATGTTGCGAGCCGTCTGCGTCGCGCTCCTGGCGCTCGGATGCTCTTCGGGTGGGTCGGGCGATCCTTGCGCGATGCCGATCGTCTACACGTGCACCGCTGCCGACGGCACCACGTGCGACGAGGTCTACACGACGTCCGCACGCGACGCGCTCGAGCCGCTCTGCACCGGTGTCGGCTCGACGACGCCGTGCGCCGCGACGCTCCATTGCTGTCTCTATCTCGACGGCGCCTACGGAGATGGCGCGCAGCTGAGCTGCGTCTCGAGCGCGGTCACGCCCGAGGCGACGTTCCGCGATCGCTGCACGAGCTACGGCAACACCTACTGCGCGCGTTGACCGGGCCAAGTCGCGAACACGATCGCCTCGAGCTCGGGCGTCGCGCAGAGACAGGCATGGTGCGCCTCGCAGAGCTGCAGCTCGAGACGTGCAGCGTCTCCTTCGATGATCGAGACGCGGACGTTCGCGGCGACGGAGAGACCGAGCGCATCGAGGGCCGCGCGCGGATCGATCGGCGGAGCCTCGAGCGAGAAGATCGCGTCGAGCGGACTGCGTGGCGCCCTCGCGCGGTGCGGGCCGAGCGTCGCGTACACGCCCGGCACCGCGAGCTGACAGCTCCAGCACAGGTGCTCCGCTTCCTCGCGCCAGCCAAACGCAGCGAGCGCGACGTCTTCGCCGACTGCGAGGCCCGCCTCGGCGAGGTACGGCCGCGGGTCGCGCGCGACGCCCTCGGCGAGCCCAGGCGTCGTCCACGCGCGCAGAAAGAGCTCGTGCAGCGGTCCGGACGGCGCGCTCATCGCGAAAGCGTAACGCTCGCGAAGCGTGCTAACCACGCTCGGTGAGCTTCCCGTCGCCGACCGCGTTCATGCCACATCGCGCTCCGATGCTGATGATCGACGCACTGATCGCGCATTCGGACGAGGCGTGCACGTGCACCAAGACTTTTCGCGAGGGTGAGCCGCTCGTCGAGAACGGGCGCGTGAGCCCGCTCGTCGTCCTCGAGCTCTTCGCGCAGACGGCGGCCGCGCACTTCGGGTACGCGGGTCTCGTGCGCGGCGGAACGATCGCGTCGGGCGCATTGCTCGGCACGCGCAAGATCGACGTCTCGGTCGATGCGTTCCGCGTCGGTGAAGAGATCACCATCGAGGCGAGCCGCACGATGGCCATGCCGCCGATGGCGCAGTTCGAGTGCGTGGCGAAGATCGGCGAGCGCGTGGTCGCGAGCGGATCGATCAACGTCGCGATGGGAGGATGAGCGTTTGCCCAGGACCCTCGAGCACAAGCCACGCGCGTTGATCACGGGCGCGAGCCGCGGCATCGGCGCCGCGATCGCGAAGAAGCTCGCCGCCGACGGCTATCCGGTGATCGTCCACTACCAGTCGCGTGCGGACGCGGCCGAGAAGGTGAAGAGCGAGATCGAGGCGGCCGGTGGAAAGGTCGAGCTCGTCTCGTTCGACGTCACCGACTACGACGCGTCGCAGGCGGCGATCGCGAAGCTGCTGGAAGATGCGCGACCGATCGGCGTGCTGGTGAACAACGCGGGTGTGACCGCGGATGCGCCCTTCCCCGCGATGGATCGGCAGATGTGGCACAAGGTCATCGCGACGAGCCTCGACGGCTTCTACAACGTCACGCAGCCGCTCTCGATGCCGATGATCAAGCTCCGCTGGGGGCGCATCGTGAACCTCACGAGCGTCAGCGGCGTGATCGGCAATCGCGGTCAGGTGAACTACTCGGCGGCGAAGGCGGGGCTCATCGGCGCGACGAAGGCGCTCGCGCAGGAGATGGCCAAGCGCAACGTCACGGTCAACGCGGTCGCGCCGGGCCCGGTCGAGACCGACATGTTCCAGGGCGCGATCGCGAACGGCACGCCGCTCGAAGAGGTGCTCAAGCACATCCCGATGCGCCGCATCGCGACGGTCGACGACGTGGCCGCGCTCGTGTCGTTCCTGTGTAGCGACGCGGCGGGATACATCACGGGGCAGGTCGTCGGCGTCAACGGCGGGATGTGCTGAAGCGAGCGGCTCTCGTTTTCGTCGTCGTGTTCGCTCTCGTCGTCGTGTTCATCGCGACGCGCGGGGGCACGAGCACGACGACGACTACGAATACGAGCACGAGCACGACCGAGGGCGAGCGCGAGAGCACGCCCGAAGGCGCGCCGGAGAGCGAACGCGAGATCGAGATCGACCACGACCACGAGATCGAGGAGACGCGCCCTCTGGTCGAGCGGCTCGCCGAGATCAGGGGCGAGGTGCACCTGCTCGAGATGCAGCGCCTGGATGCTCGCGCGCGTCACGACACCGAGACCGAAGCGCGGCTCGACGCCGAGATCGCCGCGCTGCGCGCGCAGAACGATCACCTCCGCGGCGTCGCGCCGTCGCCCGAAGGCATCTGAGCGGCGTAGGCTTCGCGGATGCGCCCGGGGGATCTCGCGCTCGTTCTCGTCATCGCGTGCTCGACGCTCGCGACGCCCGTCTGCGCGCAGAAGACGCCTCGCCCCGAGGCGTGCGCTCGCGTCTGTCCGCCGTGCCCGCCGATCGGCCCCTGTCCTCCCTGCGAGACCGAGTGCGCCTATTCGATCGTCGGGAGCGCGCAGGTCACGCTGCCCGCGCCGACCGGTGTGGCCGACGCCCCTACGCCACCGCCACCGAGCGCGCCGCCTCCGCCGGTCGCGCCCGCGCCCGGCACGCTCGAGCTCGGCTACTTCGGTGCGTTCGACGGGAGGAACGTGATGAGCGGCGGCGGGCTGCGCACGACCGGCCACGTCACGGACATCTGGTTCGTCGACATCGTCCTCGGCGGCCTCGGCAGCGACGTCGGTGGCGGTCGCTCGCTCTGGGAATTCGTCGGCATGCTCGGCGTGCGCGCGATGGGCGCGGTGGTGCCGAACATCCTGCGTCTCTTCGCAGCGATCGACGTCGGCGTCACCGCGCGTGGCGAGGGCGGCTACCGCGATGCGCCGACCTGGGGCGCGTTCGCGACCGACGTGGGCGGCGGTCTCGAGGTCGGCTTCGACAGTCGCTTCACGGCGGGCCTCTTCGTCGACGCACGCTTGCACACGCGCGTTCCGTTCGAGCGCGAGCCCGCGTTCGTCGGTGTCGCGTGGAGCGCCGGCATCGCCATCATGTGGTTCTGACCTCGCGTCAGGCCATGAGGCCGGCGACGCACGCGGTCATGTACGTCGAGAGCAGGCCGCCGAGCATCGCGCGCAAGCCGAGCCGTGCGAGGTCCTTGCGACGCTCGGGCGCCATCGCGCCGATGCCGCCGAGCTGGATCGCGATCGAGCTGAAGTTCGCGAACCCGCAGAGCGCATACGACGTGATGATGGCCGCGCGGTGGCTCATCGGATGCGCGCTGGCGAGGTTGCCCGCGAGCGAGATATATCCGACGAACTCGTTGAGCACGAGACGCTCTCCCAGGATCTCCGACACGGTCTGGCAGTCCGCGATCGGCACGCCCATCACGAACGGGATCGGCCAGCCGAGCACGCCGAGGATGCGCTGCATCGTGAACGGCTCCCAAGCGGTGAAGTGCGCGTGCAGCGTCGTGTTCGCCTCGTGGATGCACGTGACGAGCGCCCTGCCATCGAGCGATCCGAAGCACGCCTCGCTCTGCGTGTGTCCCGCCGCGCGCAGCGCCGCGAGCGCGTCGTTCCACACCGCGCGATCGTGCCAGAGCGACGGCAGAGCGAGCAGCGCGTTGAGCATCGCGACGAGCGCGATGAACGCGAGCAGCATCGCGCCCACGTTGAGCGCGAGCATCAGGCCTTCGCTCGCGCCGGCCGCGGCCGCATCGACGACGTTCGCGTGCGGTCGCTCGTCGGTCATCTCCAGCGTCCCGGCCGTCGTCGACTTCTGCTTCTCGGGCAGGATCACCTTCGCGAGCACGAGCGATGCGGGCGCGCTCATCACGCTCGAGGCCATGAGGTGCCCCGCGATATCGGGGAAGTGCCCGCTCAAGAGCGCGACGTACGCGGCGAGCACGCCGCCCGCCGTGTTCGCGAAGCCGCCGACCATGATGGCCATCAGCTCGCTCTCGGTCATCGTCGCGACGAACGGCTTCACGACGAGCGGCGCTTCGGTCTGACCGACGAAGATGTTCGCCGCGGCCGCGAGCGTCTCGGCGCCCGACGTCTTCATCGTGCGCTGCATGATCCACGCGAACCACTTCACCACGCGCTGCATCACGCCCACGTGATAGAGCACGCTCATCAGCGACGAGAAGAAGAGGATCGTCGGCAGCACCTGCAGCGCGAACGAAGGGCGCATGTCGAGGTAGTCGCCGAAGAGGAATCGGCTTCCGTCCTGCGTGAATCCGATGAGCCGCTCGATGACGTCGTTCATGAGCGAGAAGAACGCCAGGCCCAGCGACGAGCGCAGCACGATCACGCCGAACACGAGCTGCAAGCCGACGCCCCAGAGCACGATGCGACGCGGGAACGCCTTGCGGTCGTAGCTCATCGCCCACGCCAGACCGATCATCACGACGAGGCCGAGCGCCGACATCGCGCGCTGCCACAGGGGAACGTCTTCGGGCGAGAGCGCGGCGAGGTCGTGCACGACGAGCGCAAGCTTAGGGCAGTGGCCCTTCGGAGCGCGAGAACGCGGCCTTCCAGTGGAAACGCGACGGGCTACCATCGACAGGTGACGCTCTACGACCCGCGAAGGCCGACGAACGAGCAGCTCTGGACGGTGGATGGCTTCTGGTCTCCGGCCGAGTGCGCCGCGATGATCGCCAGCGCCGAACGACGCGGCTTCGACGAGGCGCCCATCACGACCGCGCACGGCGCCGTGATGCGCAAAGACGTCCGCAACAACGAGCGCGCGATGTTCGACGATCGGGTGCTCGCGTCGTCTCTGTTCGAGAAGATCCGCCCGCACGTCCCGGCCGAGCTCCCGGAGCGACATGCGCCGCCAGGCACTCCAACGTGGCGCGCCATCGGCCTCAACGAGCGCTTCCGGGTCTATCGCTACCGCCCAGGACAGCAGTTCAAGCCGCACTTCGATGGCCGCTTCGTCCGAGAGGACGAGGTCGAAGAGAGCGCGCTGACGTTCATGATCTATCTCGACGACGACTTCGTCGGCGGCCAGACGGTGTTCCACGACGACGGCGTGATCGTGACGCCGAAGAAGGGCATGGCGCTCTTCTTCCACCACCCGATCCTCCACGAGGGCCGCGTGATCGAGCGCGGCATCAAGCACGTGCTCCGCAGCGACGTGATGTACCGCCGCGGTGATCGCTAGCGGGTCAGCTCCGTGCGGCGCGCCACTCCGCGACGCAGCGCTCGCAACACGGTACGACGCGCGGAAACCGACTCGCCGAGTGCAGCTCGACGAATCCGTCGCGACCGGTAGCGGGGTCGAACGCGAGTCTCTGGCGATCGTGTAGCCCGAGCTCGTTTGCGCAGTCGGTGCACACGCTCAGCTCGTCGATCAGCGTTTGGTCCCCCATGAAGTCGTGCTCGACCACGACGAAGGGTCGTGTCGGGGCTCCAGCGGTAGAGATGTCGCGAGCGAGTAGAGACCGTCCGAAGGCTGTGGTCGTTCTGGACGACGTCGGCAGAGGATCCGCGCCATCAGCGCAGCACGATGGTGATCGTGCGATCCGCGGCTCCGCCGGTGATCGTCAGCATGGCGCTGCCGTCGAGCACCAGCGTGCCCGGGCCGAGGACCGAGATCGTGCCGCTCGTGATCGTCACCGGCGCGCCGTTCCACGTCGCTGTCGCCGCCGCGCCGCTCCAGCCCGTGGCGCGCCACGCGTACGTCATCGCGCCCTCCGTGAAGTCGGCGGTGCCCGGGCCGTAGAGCCAGATCTCGCGATCGTCGTGGATGCTCGCGAGCGTGACGGCGCTCGAGCTCGCATCGATCGCGCGCACCGTGTCGACGCTCGGCGGCAGCGCGACGATCATGCTGCCTTCGGGAACGAACGCGGGAATCTCCGTGACGTCCGCGCTGACGCTGATCGCGGCGCCCGTCGACGTGAGCGCGGCGCCACCGAGCAACGGTCGATACGTGCCGGGCGGCAGCGTCACCATGCGCGAGGTCGCGCCCTCCACGACGATCGGCGCGACGAAGATCGACGGCCCGAGCGTGTACTCGTCGGTGAGCGCCCAGCCGGCCTCGAAGCTCGGATGATCGAACGCGAGCGATCGCATGATCGGCTCGCCCGTGGTCGCCGCGGTATCGGCGAGCGCCCGCAGATACGGAAAGAGCTGCTGGTGCACGCGCGCCCAGCGACCGAAGTGCGCCGTCGAGTCCGCGTCGTGATCCCACTGCCAGTTCATCGTCGCGAGCCGCCCGTGGTGCGTGCGCATCACCGGCGTGAGCGCGCCGAACGTCGTCCAGCGGAAGAAGAGCTCGCGCGAGGTCGGCACCGTGCCGAGGCTGATGTAGCCGCCGATGTCGCTGCCGAAGTACGGAAAGCCCGTCATGCCGAGTCCGATGCCCATCGGGATGACGCTCGGGAATCCATCGCCGATCGCCCAGTCCGTGGTCTGATCGCCGGCCCAGATCACCTGCACGAGCGCCTGCGATCGCAGGTACGCCGACCGCACGAACCAGATGCGCTCCTGCCCGCCACCCACGAGCAGGTCGCGGTTCTCGCGCTGCCACGCGAGCGGATAGAGGTTGTGCTGCTCGAGCGCGTCTCCGTCGTGGAGCACGGCATCGGTCGGAAGCCACTCGGCGAAGTCGGCCATCCAACCGTCGGCGCCCGCGGTGAGCTGCGCGCGCATCGTCGTCTCGGCCCACGTCGTCGCATCCGGATTCGTGAAGTCGACGAGCGAGGCTGGCACCAGCGCGCCGCTCGCGAACGTGTAGGGCGCAGCGCTCGCGTTGTGGATCGAGAAGCCCATCGCGAGCGAGCTGTCGTACACGTCGGCGCCCTGCACGAGGAAGCTGTTGTCGTACGTGAGGAACGCGAAACCGTCGTGATGTAGGTCGGTCGCGAGCGTTTCGAAGTCCGGATAGAGCGTGCGATCGATGTTCCAGTCCTCTTCGAGCGCGTAGCCGACGGTCGGGCCCATGTCGCGACCGCCACGGAAGTCCTCGGTCCAGATCACCGACACCGGCACGTGGTTCGTGCGTGCGCGCGCGGCGGTGTCGCGCACGTGCTGGCTGCCGAAGATCGCGTCGAGCCACGGCGCGAGAACGGTATCGGGCGCGCGATCGGGCCGTCCCACGACGTCGGTGAGCCGCGTGACGCCGTCCGCCGGAGTCGGCGCATCGAACACGTAGAGATCGAGATCGTCCTCCCACGCTTCGACGCGGACCACGTCGGGGTCTTCGGAGCACATCGCGAAGATCGATCGGAAGGGCGTGTCGAGCATCATCGCGTAGCCGGCGCTGGAGACGAACATCGGCATGGGCGAGTGCGTCGAGTGACGCCGTCCACGGACGCCGAAGCCGGTGAAGTCGGTGTCGGTCGGGTTCTTCCCGATGCCGTCCTCTTCGACCCAGAGTGGGATCGTCTTACCGCGGTGATCGACGTCGAAGCTCTGACCGCCGAACCCCAAGAAGTGCTCGTTGCTCGCGCAGTCGAACGCGAACGAGACGCGATCGGTCGCCGCGTCGCTGGTGTGTGCGTGCAGCCGCAGCCCGTGCGCGCCCGAGCTGCCGATCTCGAGCGTCGCGACGATCGATCCGTCGATCGCGATCAAGGGCACGCTCAAGGGATCCGTTCCGGTCGGTGCGCCGTAGCGCGCGACGCCGATCCACGGCGCGCTCGACGTGTCGGTGATGCGGAACTGACCGAGCATCATCTGGTACGTCGCGGTGCCATGGCGCACCGCGATGCCGACGCCGGGAGGCGCGTGTGGATCGTCCGACGTGCCGCCGCCGCTTCGGCCGCCGATCAGCGTCGTGCCGTCGGGGCGCGTGATCGTGAGCGTCGCGCTCGCGCGATCGAGGTGAACGCCGAAGCCGTTGACGGTCGCGTCGAACGCGGGCGGCGGCGGGCCCGCGGTGTCGATCGCCGGCGGCGCGTCCGGCACGCTGGCGTCGGGCACGTCCATGGGCGTCGGGTTGCAGGCGACGATCGTGAGAGCGAGAGCGATCGCGAGAGAGCGCATGGCCCTCACGTTACATCAACGCCTCATGCGACGCGTGCGTGCGCGACGGCGACGAACTCGCTGCCGCGTCCGACGCCGATCGCGGCGATGCACGGACGCGGGACGTCGCTCAGTGCCCGCGCGCCTTCGCGTGCGAGGCCCAGCTCGTCGGCGGTCTCGACCCGTACCTCGGCGTCGAGCTCGCCGATCGCGCAGCCGATCGACACCGTTCGCAGCGTCATCTCGTCGCCCTTGCCGATGGCCGTCAGTCGCGAAGACGGTGCGCGCCACACCAGCCAGGCGCGGCCGCCGCGGTGGACCACGCACATGCCTTCACCATCGAGCAGCTCGATCGGCGTGGGTGCTGGTGCTTCGACCTCGACGGTCACGGACGCGACGGTCTCGATCTCGACTGGTGCGAGCGTGACCGGCGCGACTTCGACTGGCGCGATCTCGACCGGCGCGGCGACCACGGGCGTCGTCGCCGGCCGCATCGGCTCCGTCACGAGCGTCGGCGGCTCGGGGCGGATGGGATCGATCGCTCCGCGTACGACCTTCGCGACGCGATCGAGGCCCGTGACTTGTCCGATGAATCGTCGTGCTCGTGCGAGCGCTCCGCGGTCGGTGTCTTTCGTCGTCATCCTTCGGCTCCTCGGGGCTTGCGTGCGAGCTGAGCGCGCGCAGCGTCGGCATCGGTCCGGATCTGCGCGACCAACGCGTCGATCCCGTCGAACTTCTTCTCGTCACGGATGCGCGCGAGGAAGGCCAGGCGCAGCCGCTGTCCGTAGAGGTCGCCCGTGAAGTCGAACAAGTGCGCTTCGAGCGAGCGACCTGCGGCGAACGTCGGACGGCTGCCGAGGTTGGCGACGCCGTCGAGCCACTGACCCTCGTCCGTTCGCGCGCGAACGGCGTAGACGCCGTCGAGCGGCAGCAAGATCGGATCGGGCGCGACGTTCGCCGTCGGAAAGCCGATCGTGCGACCGCGTTTGTTGCCTTCGACGACGGTTCCGTCGACCGAGTGCGGGCGGGTCAAGAGGAGCGCCGCGTGCTCGACGTCGCCCTGTGCGAGCGCCACGCGGATGGCCGTCGATGACGCACGCTCGAAGGTGCCAGACACCTGGACCTCGCCGACCGCGTCGACGGCGATACCGCGCGCGGCACCGATCGATCGCAGGCTCTCCAGATCGCCGCCGCGGCCTTTGCCGAACCGAAAATCGACGCCGACGACGACCGCCTGCGCACGCAAGCGGCCCGCGAGCTCGTTCGTGATCCACTGCTCGGCGCTCTGCGCGGCGTACGCAGCATCGAAGTGCGCGACCTCGACGCGATCGGCGCCCGACGCCAGCAAGAGCTCGGTGCGGCGGGTCAGCGTCGTCAGCGGGACCGGCGCACGCTCGGGCGCGACCGTCACCATCGGATGGGGATCGAACGTGAGCGCCACGACGTCGAGGCCCCGCTCTGCAGCCAGCACGCGTGCGCGCGCGAGGAGCGCTTGATGCCCCGCGTGAACACCGTCGTGATTGCCAGGAACGACGACGCTCCCGCGCTGCACACCGACCATCGATGGCATTTGCCTCGACCCGTGATCGATCGGCAAGAAAGGCGCGCGCACATGGGCCTACAGATCCTCCGATGTGCCCTGAAAAAGTGCGTGGCGAAGGCCGATTTCCCGGAAAACGCTTCCGCGACCCTCGGGGGCTCGCTTAGCGTCTTCTGTTCGTGGCTCGGTTATCCACAGCGCTCGGCGTCCTTCTCTCGCTCACGGTGCTGCCGTCGGCGACGTCGGCGCAGGAGCAGCTGGATGAGGACGAGCACACGTTCGTCGCGATGGCCGAGACGAGCCCGACGGCCAGTGATGCACATCCGTCCACAGGCGACGCGCGCTCCGAAGAGGCGCGGACGGCGGTCGGCCGCGTGATCTTGGAGGAGCGGACTTCGGCCATCTGGTGGTCCGGCGCCGAGGCGTCGCTGCCTCTCGAGCCCGCCCGGCAACGCGCACGAATGCCCCGTCGCTGCCGAACGCGCGGCGGATACCGCCAGTTCTGTCAGGGCGCGCGCGCCGTACCCACCCCCTCGGGCCCGGCCGCCGAGCTCGCCGCGTGGCTGGGTCTCGGTCATCGCGCGACGGCGATGCAGATGATGCACGAGCCCGCGTTCGACGAGTGGCTCGCCGCGACGAGCGGGATCGACGACGACACGCACCTGACCTTTCCGGTTCCGTCCGGCCACATGGGCCGCGGCTTCGGCTTCACGCGCGATGCTGGCCTCGCGCACACGCGGCACGACGGCGTCGACATCGGCGCAGCCGAGGGCGCCGACATCGTCGCGGCGCGCGGCGGTCTCGTGATGTACGCGGACAACGGCATCACGGGCATGGGCAACGTGCTCATCGTGCTGCACGGCGATGGAAGCTCGGCGCTCTACGCCCACTGTCGCGAGATCTTCGTGTTCGCCGGTCAGTACGTCGCGCGTGGTCAGCGCGTGGCTGCGGTCGGTCAGACCGGCTTCGCGCGCGCGCCCCACCTGCACTTCGAGTGGCGGACCCGCGGCGCGCCGCACGATCCGTCTCGGCGCTTCCTGCCGCGCGAGCCCGGCCACGATGGCGGTCCCTCGCACGACGCGCTCGCCGACATGCACGAGCCCGCGATGATCGACGATCGCCACGCGACGCTCATGACGCGAGAACGCGAATAGCCCTCTGGCGTGTCGATCTCGCGGCCGTTATTCATAGGATCCTATGAAGCACGACGAGCCCGCGTGGGATCCGAAGGCCCAGCCTTCGTTCTGGATCAGCCACGCCTCGCGCTTGCTGATGCGGCACTTCGAGAGACAGCTCCGCCCTCTCGATTTCGGCATGGCCTATCTGCCGGTCGTCACGGCGCTGGACGAGCAGGGACCGCTGCTGCAGCGTGATCTCGCGGCCTACGCCCACGTCGAGCAGCCCACGATGGCCGCGCTGATCGGCCGCATGGAGCGCGACGGTCTCGTCACGCGCGAGCCGCACCCGACCGACAAACGTGCGACGCACCTCTCCCTCTCGCGCAAAGCGAAGTCGCGATTGCCGCGCGCGAGAGAGGCGCTGGTGTCGATCGCCGAGCGCGCGATGGAGGGCTTCACCGCCGCCGAGCGCGCGCAGCTGCTCGGCTACCTCGAGCGCGTCGTGAAGAACCTCGAGGCCGATTCCTGACATCCGGGTGGCAACGAACCCCGATCGGCTAGCTCGCTTCTGCGGGAAGCTCGTGCTCCATTGTCCGTCGTGGCTCGGGGCTCGACCAAGCGAGGCGAAGACGTCCTCGATCGCTTCTCAGCGGCCACGCGCACGTGGTTCGCCGAGACGTTCGATCGCCCGACCGATGCGCAGCGCGCGGCTTGGCCGAGCATCCTCGATGGGCAGAGCACGCTGCTGCTCGCGCCGACGGGCTCGGGCAAGACGCTCGCGGCATTCCTCGCGGCGATCGATCGCGCCATCAGCTCGGACGCGCCGAGCAAAGAGGCGCGCTGCCGCATCCTGTACGTCTCGCCGCTGAAGGCGCTCGCGCACGACATCGAGCGCAACCTGCGCTCGCCGCTCGCGGGCATCACGCAGACGGCCGAGCGGCTGCGCGTCCCGTTCCGCGGTCTCGAGACGGCGATGCGCACGGGCGACACGCCGGCGAGCGAACGCGCGCGCATGCTGCGACGCCCGCCCGATCTGCTGATCACGACGCCGGAGTCGCTCTATCTGATGCTGACGAGCGGCGCGCGCGAGATGCTGCGCTCCGTCGACACGGTGATCGTCGACGAGATCCACGCGGTCGCGCCGACCAAGCGCGGCGCGCACCTCTTCCTCTCGCTCGAGCGTCTCGAAGCGCTGCGGCCGAAGGACGCGCCGCCGCTGCAGCGCATCGGTCTGTCGGCGACGCAGCGGCCCATCGAAGAGGTCGCGCGATTGCTCGGTGGGATGCACGCAAACGCCGATGGCGCGTTCGTGCCGCGGCCGGTGGCGATCGCCGACGCGCGCGCCGAGAAACAGATCGAGCTCAAGATCGAGGTGCCCGTCGACGACATGACGCAGCTCGGCGCGAGCGAGCGCCCGGGCGCGATCCGAGGCGATTCGAAAGAGGGCGGCCCGCCGCGATCGATCTGGACGAGCATCCATCCACGCCTGGTCGAGTTGGTGCGATCGCACCGATCGACGATGGTGTTCGTCAACAACCGACGCCTCTCCGAGCGGCTCGCGGCGGCGCTGAACGAGACGGCGGGCGAAGAGATCGCTCGTGCGCATCACGGAAGCGTGGCGCGGGAGGAGCGCGTGCAGATCGAGGACGCGCTCAAGAGCGGGCGATTGCCGTGCATCGTCGCGACGAGCTCGCTCGAGCTCGGCCTCGATCTCGGCGCGGTCGATCTCGTCGTGCAGATCGAAGCGCCACCCTCGGTCGCGAGCGGCATCCAGCGCGTCGGTCGCGCGAGCCATCACGTCGGCGGCACGCCGAGCGGGACCATCTTCCCGAAACATCGCGCGGATCTGCTCGCGTCCGCCGAAGCAGCGCGTCGCATGCGCGCGGGCGAGATCGAAGAGACGCGCATCCTGCGCAACCCGCTGGACGTGCTCGCGCAGCAGATCGCGGCGATCGTCGGCACGGAAGGCGCCATCACCGTGGCGGCGCTGCACGATCTCGTCCGCGGCGCGGCGCCCTTCTCCGAGCTCACGCGGAACATCCTCGAGGGCGTGCTCGACATGCTCTCGGGCCGGTATCCCTCGGACGAGTTCGCGGAGCTGCGACCGCGCCTGACGTGGGATCGCGAGACGGACACGCTCACGCCGCGCAAGGGAACGCAGCGCCTCGCGATCATCAACGGCGGCGTCATTCCCGACCGCGGTCTGTACGGCGTGTTCCTCGACACGGGCGCGGAGACGAAAGCGAGCAAGCGCGTCGGCGAGCTCGACGAAGAGATGGTGTTCGAGGCGCGCGAGGGCGAGATCTTCGTGCTCGGCGCCACGAGCTGGCGCATCACCAACATCACGCAAGACCGCGTCATGGTCGTGCCCGCGCCCGGCCAGCCCGGCAAGATGCCGTTCTGGCGCGGCGATCGTGTCGGTCGCAGCGCGGGTCTCGGACGCGGCATCGGCGCGCTCACGCGCTTCCTCGAGCGCGCCACCGATGAAGGAGCGATCGCGCGCCTGACCACCGAGCACTTCCTCGACGCGCGCGCGGCCGCGAACCTCGTTCGCTACGTCCGCGATCAGGGCGAGAAGCCCTACGAGGTACCGAACGATCGCACGATCGTCATCGAGCGCTTCAAGGACGAGATCGGCGACTACCGCGTCTGCATCCTGTCGCCATTCGGCGCGCGCGTGCACGCGCCGCTCTCGAGCTGCATCGTGACGAAGGCGCGCGAGCAGCTCGGGATCGAGTGCGAATCGGTCTATTCCGACGATGGAATGGTGCTGCGCTTCCCCGATGACGACGAGCCGCCCGACGTCGCATCGCTCTTCCCGGCAGCCGACGAGGTCGAAGAGATCCTCGTGCGATCGCTCGGCGAGACGCCGCTCTTCGCGAGCCACTTCCGCGAGGCCGCCGCGCGCGCGTTGCTCTTGCCGCGTCGCACGCCGGGCAAGCGCTCGCCGCTCTGGGCGCAGCGCAAGCGCGCATCGGATCTGCTGGCGGTCGCCTCGCGCTTCCCCTCGTTTCCGATGCTGCTCGAGACGTACCGCGAGTGTCTGGAAGACGTGTTCGACGTTCCGTCGCTGGTCACGATGATGCGCGACGTCGCAAAGGGCACGCTGCGGCTGGTGTCGGTCGATGCCGAGCGCGCGTCACCGTTCAGCGCGTCGCTGCTCTTCGGTTACGTCGGCAACTTCGTCTACGACGCAGACGCGCCGCTGGCCGAGCGTCGCGCGCAAGCGCTCTCGATCGATCACGCGCAGCTCAAGGAGCTGCTCGGCCAAGCGGAGCTGCGCGAGCTGCTCGATCCCGACGCCGTCACCGACGTCGAGCGCTGGGCGCAGCGCAGCGAGCGCGCGATCGACGATCCCGACGAGCTGCACGATCTCTTGCTCTTGCTCGGTGATCAGAACGGCGCCGAGCTCGATGTTCGGCTCGGTGATCGGCGCTCCGCGATCCTGCAGCCGCTCCTCGACAAGCGACGTGTGATCGCGATCCGCATCGCGGGGCAAGAGCGATTCATCGCGGTGGAGGACGCTGCGCGCTACCGCGACGCGGTGGGCGCCATGCCACCGCCTGGTCTCGCCGAGGCGTACCTATCGAAGGTCGAAGCGCCGATGCTCGATCTCGTCTCGCGCTACGCGCGCACGCACGGGCCCTTCGTACCGAGCGAGGTCGCGGCGCGTCTGGGCGCGAGCGAAGAGGCGGTCCTACGCGTGCTCGAGACGCTGCTCACGCGCGGTCGCGTCGTGCGCGGCGAGATCGATCCGCGTCGCAGCGGCATCGACTGGTGCGACGCGGAGATCCTGCGCTCGATCAAACGCCGCTCGCTCGCCGCGCTGCGCAAGGAGGTCGAGCCGGTCAGCCACGAAGCGTACGCGCGCTTTCTCGTCCGCTGGCACGGCCTCGATCGTCCCAAGCGCGGCGAGCCGGCCCTGCTCGCGGCGATCGAGAAGATCGAGGGCACGCCCATTCCGTTCGTCGCGCTCGAGCGCGACGTCTTGCCGGCGCGCGTGAGCGGCTACCACACGGGCGATCTCGATGCGCTCCTCGCGAGCGGAGAGATCGTGTGGCGTGGCATCGAAGCGTCGGCCAACGGCGGCGGCCGTATCGCGCTGTATTCGCGCGCGTCGTACGAGCTGCTCGCCCCGCCGGTCGTGCCGCACGAAGGCCCGCTGCACGACAAGCTGCG
The DNA here is from genome assembly GCA_964429305.1 of uncultured Sandaracinaceae bacterium. Lineage (GTDB taxonomy): Bacteria > Myxococcota_A > Polyangia > Polyangiales > Sandaracinaceae > JBBSAT01. The sequence continues at coordinate 18,062 of CAYSCF010000095.1, forward strand.
CGCGCATCTCGCCGCGCGCGGCGCCGTCTTCTTCCACGAGCTCACGCGCGGGGCCGCGGCATTTCCACCCGACGTGCTGGAAGCGCTCTGGGAGCTCGTGTGGTCGGGCGAGGTCACCAACGACACGCTCGCGCCGCTGCGATCACGTGCGCGCGGCGAAGAGCGGCGCAGGCCCGGCATTCCGAGCTCGCGGATCCTGCCCGGCAGCGAAGGGCGCTGGTCGCTGCTCGTGCCGTCGGTCTCGCCGACGGAGACGGAGCGTCGTACGGCCCTCGTTCGTTCCCTGCTCTTGCGTCATGGCGTGCTCGTGCGCGAGGCGCTCGCGATCGAAGGCATCCCCGGCGGCATGAGCGCCGTCTACGACGTGCTGCGCGCGATGGAAGATGCCGGCCGCGTGCGGCGCGGCTACTTCATCGAGGGCCTCGGTGCCGCGCAGTTCGCGCTGCCCGGCGCGGACGAACCGCTTCGCGCCGAGCGCGAGCCGCGCAAAGACGCGAAGCCTCTCTTGCTCGCCGCGACGGATCCCGCGAATGCCTGGGGCGCGGCGCTTTCGTGGCCCAAGCGCGAGAACGGTCAGAAGCCGATGCGGGCCGAGGGCGCGCTCGTCGTGATCGCGGCCGACGGACGGCTGCTCGCGTGGATCGGCCGCGCGGAGCGCACGATGCTCACGTTCCTCGGGCAAGAGCCGAGCGACGTCGACGTGATCGCCAAGACGCTCGCGGAGCCGATCGATCGCGGCGTGCGCGGCGCGATGTCGATCGCGCAGGTGGACGGCGTCTCGGCCGAGACCTCGGTGCTCGGCAAGGCGCTGGAGCGCGTGGGCTTCAAGCCGACCTCGCGCGGCATGCTCAAGCGTGGCGCACGCCGACAAGAGATCGACGTCGCCATCGCGGACGACGCCGATCTCGAGCTCGAGACTACGCCCGCGGAATGAGCGTGTCGTCGGGTGACGGCACGTGGAAGGGCGAGCCGACGCGGTTGTGCGTCGTCACCTGCACCTCGTGCGTCGCGCGACGCGTGGCCTGGACGATCTGCTTGCGCAGTGCGCCGACGCGACGGACCAGCTCCTTGCGGTTCTGATCACCGTTGGGGCCCATCAGCAGGACGAGCGCCACGCCCGTCGCCGTGCCGACCGCGAACGCGCCGAGGACGCCGCCCGCGATCACGGCCGTGCTCGTGCCGCCGATGCCCGCGAACGCGAGCGCGCCCGCCGGGATCTTGGAAGCGAGCTTCTTCGCAGCCGCGCGCACTTCGGGATGCTTCGCGAGACTGACACCGAGATTGACGATGTGATCCGTGTTCATGACTGACCTCTCGCGTAGAAGTGGAGCATCGCGCGTGCCGCCCTCAGGCCTCGGCGATCATCGCGATCGTCTCGCGCATGAACGCGGAAAGATCGTCCGGCTTTCGGCTCGTCACGAGCCGCCCGTCGCGCACGACCTCGCGATCGATCCACTTCGCGCCCGCGTTGGTGAGATCGGTGTGGAGCGAAGGCCACGACGTGACGGTCTTGCCCTTCACGAGCCCTGCGTCGATGAGCGTCCACGGTCCGTGGCAGATCGCGGCGATCGGCTTGCCTGCCTCACCGAAAGCGCGCACGAGCGCCACTGCCCCGGCATCGATCCGTAGAGCGTCCGGGTTCGCGACGCCGCCCGGCAGCACGAGCGCATCGAAGCGCGACGCGCTGGCGTCCGCGAGCGCGAGATCGGCCTTCACCTCGCGGCCCTTCTCGTGGTGCGTCACGCCGGTGATCGGCTTTCCGTCGAGCGAGATCACCGTCACTTCGGCGCCCGCCTTCTTCAGCGCGTCGCGCGGCACCTCGAGCTCGGACTGCTCGAAGCCGCTCGTGGCGAGAATGGCGATCTTCTTTCCGTTCAGACGCTCGTTCATGGCCCGTTCCTCCGGCGGAGATCGAGTGCACCGCGCGTGCCGCTCTTTCGCGCGCTTCAAAAAACCCGCACGCTGCGTCCACACACGTTCGTGGTGCAGACCGCTCCAGCTTCGACGCGCGACTTCACGGCGGTGTTCCGCGAGCACGCTCCGTCGATCCATCGCGCGCTGCGGCGTCTCGGCGTGAGCGAGGCGGACGCGCCCGACGTGCTGCAAGAGGTGTTCGTCGTCGTGCACCGCAAGCTCGGCAGCTTCGAGGGACGCTCGCAGCTGCGCACGTGGATCTACGGGATCGCGCTACGCGTGGCGTCGGATCATCGCAAGAGCGCGTACGTGCGGCGCGAGCGCCCCACGGCGGAGCTGCCGGAGCGCGCGGGATCGGCGCCCGAGCTGAAGGAGCTCGAGCGGCGCGAGCGCGTCGCGATGCTCGATCGAGCGCTCGATTCGCTCTCCGCCGACAAGCGCGAAGTGCTCGTGCTCTTCGAGCTCGAGGAGCTGCCGATGAAAGAGGTCGCGGCCGTGCTCGAGTGCCCGCTGATGACGGCGTACGCCCGCTTGTACGCAGCGCGTGACGATCTGAAGAAGGCCTACGTGCGGGAAGGAGGCGCGCGATGAGCGAAGAGCGAGAGCCCGTTCGCCTGCGCGACGATCCGGCGCAGGACCGTGCGCTTCGGGACATGCTGGAAGCAGCTCGCGGCGAGAGCGCGAACGACGCGATGCTCGATCGCGTCCTCGCCGGCGTGCTCGCGAGCGCCGGTGGCGGTGGTGGTGGAAGTGGCGGCGGCGGCGCGGCGGCGAAGATCGCGGCAGGCGTCGGTGCGGTCGCGATCGGGGCGGGCGTGATCGCGCTCGTGATCTCGTCTTGGTCTTGGTCTTGGTCTTCGTCGCCGCGCGCATCGGTCGACGCGGTGGATGCTGCTGTCGTCGTCGATGCATGGGCCGAGCCCGACGCGGACGTCGTCGACGTCGGCGTGGACGCTTACGTTCGGATCGCCCACGTGACGCCGCGGCCCCCGCCGCCTCCGCCCTCGAGCGTCGTGCCCGTCGAGACCGATGGCGCGCTCCTGATGCGCGCCACGCGCGAGCACGAGCCGTCCGCTTCGCTCGCGCTCGCCCTCGAACATCGCGCGCGCTTTCCGTCGAGCCCTTCCTCCGAAGATCGCGAGGCGCTGATCATCCTCGATCTCGCGCGGCTCGGTCGCGCGAGCGATGCGCGCGCCGCCGCGGACGCGTTCTTCGCGCGTTGGCCACGCTCGGCGGACCGGTCGCGCATCGAGTCGGCGCTCGCACGCATGCACTGACCCCGAGCGTTCTTTT
>CAYSCF010000096.1:0-20791 GCA_964429305.1 uncultured Sandaracinaceae bacterium
GTCGCGTACGGCACGGTCGGGCCCACGCGCTCGCAGTGACGCGTTCCGAGATCGCAAGAGCCCGTGAGCGGACAGTCGGCATCGTCCGAGCACTGCGTGCCGGAGTCGAGACCGAACGTGCGCTCGACGACCGGTGCGCTGCAGGCGAGCCAGTTGCGCAGCGTCTCGCGGCCCGCCGGCGTGTCGATGCCGGGGATGGGCGTCGCGTTACCGGTTCCGTCGAACGTCACGTAGGGCCGCTGCTGCACGCGCGCGCCGACCGCGCCGGGCGGCATCGTGCCGCCGACGATCGTTCCCCAGATGTCGTCGCGGTGATCGAAGATGCCGACCTGCGCGCGTCGCAGTCGCGCGTTGCCCGTGGTCGGATCGGGCACCTGATCGGCGAGCTCGGGATCGAAGTTCAGATCGCTCGGCGCGCCGTAGCGCTCCGTCGCGCCCTCGGAGTGGCAGAACGCGCCGCCTCCGCACGACGTGATCATGAGCGCCTGACCTGCGTACGCGGGCAAGCCATCGCGGCGATACACGAGCGTGTGCGCGAGCATGTCGGCGGCCGGCGGACAGTCCGATCCGACGCGCGGCGCACAGCCGACGGCGATCAGCGCGACGAGCGCAACGCGCGTGGGGCCCATGAGCGCATGATGGCAGAGACGGTGATCGCGATCATCGGAAACCATCCGGCTCAGCGCGTCACCGGGTCCTGTCCGTACGTCGATCGCAAGAGCTCGTAGAGCTCGGGGCGCTGCTGCTTCATGCGCTCTGGCTGCTCGAAGAACATCTCCGTCGCGACGGCGAAGAACTCGGCCTCGTTCGTCGCCGCGTAGTCGCGCAACAGCGATTGATGGTGCTCGATGCGCTTCGTCTCGGCGTGCATGAGCGCGATCCACGGCTTCACTGCCTGCCACGGCATGAACGCCGGGACGCCGTCGGCACGGCCGCCATCGAAGTCGAGGACGTGCGCGAACTCGTGGAGGCCCACGTTGCTCGCGTCGTGCGGCTGACGGAAGCCCTCGCGTAGGGCGCGCGCCGAGAAGAGGATCGGCCCCGCGCCGTGCACCATGCCGAGCAGGTTCGCGTCCTTCGCGCCGACGGCGTAGCTCTCGTCGAAGGTTCCCTCGTACACGACCACGTCGCGCGTCGTCGGATAGCGGAAGCCCGGTCGGCCGAACGCGACGATCGTCGCCGATGCGGCGACGAGAACGCGCAGCTCGTCGTCGATCTTCGCGCCGCGTGGGCCCGTGATGTTCTGCTCGGCGAGAAAGATCGCGACGTCGCCCTCGAAGCGCTTCTTGTCGGTGTCCGATAGACGCCGGTACGCCTCGACGTCCTTCAGGAGGATCGCGCGGTGCGCCTCCGGAAACGGGGCCGCGAGCACGCGTGAGCGACGACGCAGCGAGACGGTCGCGACCAGCGCGCCGATCGCGAAGGTGACGGCGAACACCAGCCCGCCCAGCGGCGCGCCCCAACGGAGCACGACGAAGAGGCCGATCGCGAGCGCCAGAACGAGCGCGGATCCGACGCGAAACCGCTGCTCGGTCATCCACCACCTCTACTACGTCCACGCGAAGAGCGGTCCTGCTAGAGTGCGGCCGTGCAGCCGGTTCATCGTTTCCTGGCCCTCGTGACGCGCGAGCTCGACGCCACGGACGCGCGCGTCGAGCTGGGCGGCCAGCCCGATGCCGGCGCGATCTGGGCGCACCTCGAGGGCGACTTCCGTGTCGTCGCGCTCTTCGCCACGCCGCCGGCCGATCCCGAGGCCAAGCGCGCCGCGCTCGCGACCCTCGCCGCGTCTTTCTCCGGCCTCGTCGCCAGCGTCGCGCTCCCGCAGGGCCGCGACGATCGGGAGCCGATCGCACGCACGCTGGAGGACACGCTCGATCTGCTGGTCCATCGCGCGCGCGCGGAGAGCGCGTGGGTGATCGACGAGAGCTCGCCCGAGATCTGGGGCAGCTCCGAGCCGGGCCGCGCCGATCTCGACGTCGACGACGCCGTGTTCCTGTCCAAGCTCGCGCGCACGCTCGACACCCTCGGCATCGCGCTCGACGGGCCCGAGCCGATCGACACCGCGCTCGTTCGGGCGCGCGCCGCCGAAAAAGCACTGCCTGCCAACGACACGACGGCGCTGCTGCGCGACGTCGAGCGGCTCGAGGACTATCCGGCCGGCTCGCGGGAGGCCCGCGCGTTGCGTGCGATGCGCGCGATCGCGGCCGTGCGCGAGAGCGCTCCGAACGAGGAGTCCCTGACGCGCACGTTCGCCACGATCTATCGTTTGGTGCTCGTGTTCCCCTCGCCGGCCATCAGCGAGCTGCATGCGGAGGCCGCTTTGATCCGTGCGCTGCCCGTGATCGAGCGCCTCGTGACGTCGCTTCCGCCGCGCAAGCCGACGGGCAGCGATCCGGGGGCGGCGGGCGCGAAGGTCGCCGTGCTCCGACGTCTCCGCTCGGTATGAGGCCCTTGCTTCTGGCTCTCGTGCTCGCGGCCTGCGGGAGCGCTACGCCGTCGGTCGTGACCCATCCTCCCGATGCCCATCACGGTCCGCACGGCGAGATCCTCGGTCCGACGTCGCGCGCCGAGATCGAGAGCGAGCTCCCAGCGTGGCGCGACGCCATCGCCGGGACGAGTTTCGATCGCGACGCCGCCGATCATCTGGCGACGGTCGCGCCCGGCGCCGACGTCGACGTCTTTCTCGGCACCTGGTGCGGCGACAGCCGTCGTGAGATCTCGCGTGTCTTTCGCGCGCTCGCGCAGGCCGAGACGCATGGCGCCCTGCCCTTCACGATCCGGTTCATCGGAGTCGATCGCGCCAAGACGGCGCCCGGATTCACCGAGAGCGCCGGCTTGCGCTACGTCCCGACCATCGTCGTCCGACGCGGCGGCGTGGAGCTCGGTCGCATCGTCGAGAGCGTGCCGCCGAGCACGAGCGTCGAGCGATCGCTGCTCGGCCTGCTCGACGGGACGCTGACCGGCGTGATCAGCGGCCGCACCGATCTCTGACGATCAGATCCCGATCATGTCGTAGCGGAGGTGCCGCACTTCGCCCTGACGTCGCACGACGATCTCGAAATGATCCTGGACGCGGATCGCGTCGTACGCGGCACGTGCACCATCCGGTGCAGCGATGTCGCGATCGTCGACGGCGAGGATCACGTCGCCGCGCTCGAGACCGAGCTCGCGCATCCATGGAAACGTCACGATGCGCAGCCCGATGATCGCGTCCTTCTCCACGACGGGCTCGAGCAGCACGGTGCCGCCGCGGTTGGTCGCGATCGAATCGACGACCTGACGCTCGACGACGTACTGATCGCGCGCGACGCGCAGCACGCTCGGCCCGACGTGCACGACCGTGCGCGGTGGCTCGCGCATCGGCAGCACGTAGACGAGCAACGCGGCGCCCACGAGCAGCGCCGGCATCGATGCCATCACGGCGCGCGACGCCCACCGTGCGATCGTCGCCAGCCGGCCAGGCCGTGAGGCCGACGAGAGAGCGCCGCTCGCGCGCGCGAGCTCGCGCTCGACACGCGTCTGCGCCTCGAGGAGGAGATCGACCTCGCGCATCTCGCGCTCGAGCGCCGCGCGTCGGGCGCGCATCGTGTCGCGCTCGTCGCGATAGGGGCCGCTGACAGAACGTCGCGCCGTCGCCTCGCCGCTCGACGCGTTGTCGTCGTTCCACGTTCCGCGCGGCACATTCTCGCTGTTTTCGGTGGGCATGCTCGGGGCAGTGCATCCACCGTGCCGCCTCTACGGCAGCGCGACTCGCACGATCCTCGGCCAGTACGCATCCGGATTCCGCATGCGCCGATCGGCTTGATCCGCGCTCGTGCTGCCGATCGAGTAGCTCACGACCAGCTCGCTCGGTGCGAGCGGATCGAGCAGCTCCCGATGGACCTGCGGGCCGGCGCAGTACGCGCCCGGATCGTCGGCAGGGAGCTCGCACGGCGCCAGCGTGATCGCAGCCGTCCACGGGCCTTCCGGCGCGGGCGCGGTGTTCAATCGAAGGTCGCTGCCGAACCCGGCCGCATACACGTGGAGATAGCCGTTGCCGCGCGGATCGCGCACGACCGCCGAGCGATGCGGGCCCGAGCCGAACACGGGAACGGCTTCGCCGCTTCCCCATCCACCCATGCCGAGGATCTCCCACGCTGCATCGTCGTCGACCGCATCGATGGGCGCGCGACCGACGACCATGTCCGCCTCGAGGCCCATCGCCGTCGACGGATGCCCGTACGCGTACGCGAAGCCGTCGACCACGATCGCCGCATCCCCGAGATCGGTCCTGCCGCCGAAGAGAAACGTCCCATCGAAGCGCAGCGCGCTCGCATCGACGCGACCGAGCTCCACGCCGAGCGCGCGCACGCCGAAGGCCGTGCTCGCATCGAACGCCCACGCGCGAGAGAGCAATCGGGTGCCGCTCGGCGTGACGATCGCCGCCTCCACGTTCACGTAGGTGTCGGCAGCATGCGGCAGATCGATCGGCTCGGTGACCGCTCCGAGAGACGCGCAGCTCGTGCCGCTCGCGACTCCCAGGAGCTGCACGCTCGCGCCGTCCTGGTACGGGAAGATCCACTCGCAGTGATCCCCGATCGGCACAGGCACGGGCGACTCGTGAACGCCGTCGGCGAAGAGCGGGGCGTCACGAAGCGGCAAGCATCGGTCGTCGTTCCACGGGCGCGCGTAGAGCATCGCTCCGTCGGGGCACTGCCACGCCGCCGAGATGCACGCGGGCTCGACCAGCGTGAGCTCGTCGCACGGCGACTCGCGCTCCACACACCGAGGGCGCGAAGCCGGATCACACGTCGCGGCGTCGGGCATCGGGCCCCCATCCACCGAGCGAACGTGAGACCCGTAGCAGCCCGTCAGAGCGAGCGAGAGAGCCAGGGCGATGCCGACCGGAGCGCGCATGCGGCGTCCTTCAGCATGGCCCATGCCGCCGAGCTTCGCGGCGGATTCCTCGCACGCGTGAATCTCGCGCACGCCGCCGCTGGGCGCCGGCCGCACGCTGTGACCGACGGAGACGCGTCAACGATATCGGATGACGGCGTCGGGATCGCGGTGGCAGCCGTTGCAGTCGCCGTCCGGAAGGCCGTTCGGCCCGACGTCCGGCACGTTCGTGTCGTCGGTGATGTATCCCGCGCCGAGCGGCGGATGTGCGCCCCGCCAGATCAGCTGCGTGGCTCCGTGCTCGTCGACGAAGAGCCCGAAGAACTCCCATCCGGTCGCGAGACCCGCGTTGAAGTCGCCGCCGCGGCGGATCATGCCGTGCAGAAGCCACGCCTGCGGCGGCCCGGACTCCTCGGCGCGCACGAACGCAGCACCGAGCTGCCAAGGCGCGCCCGCGTTCGCGAGCGTGTTGGAGTAGACCGCATGCGGATAGACGTCGGTGGTCGGCAACGGCGTGCGCGTCCAGGTCTGGAAGTCCGCGAAGTCGTCGAGCGAGGGATCGCGCTCGGGCGGGGCCGGATGCGAGCACCCGACGAGCACGAGCAGCAACGCGAGGAGGCCGACACGCATCAGCAGCCGCTCAGTCCGAACGGCATGGGCGCCGCGGGGCCCGTGGGGAAGCTCGGTTGGCAGAAGTCGAAGTACTCGAGCATCGCGTTCGAGTTCGCATCGCGCGCGGAGAGCGCCGGCAGGCCGAAGCGCAGCTCGACGAAGCGCAGGATCGACGTGTGCGAGTTGGCGACGTGGCCGACGAACGAGGGCCGCGCCCACGGGCTGATCACGTAGAGCGGCACGCGCGCGCCGTAGCGATCGAACTCCGTCAGCGTCGCGTCGGGGAGGCACGCGTTGGGCGGATTGACGTGATCGAAGAGCCCGCCGTTCTCGTCGTACGTGTAGAAGATGGCGATCGAGCCCCAGAGCGGGCTCGCGATCGCGCCTTCGTAGATGCGGCGCGCCCACTGCTCCCCGCCGCCGATGTCGTGCACCGGGTGCTCGTCCTCTGCCCCGGCCGGATCGACGAACGACACGGCCGGCAGCGAGCCGTCGGCGAGCTGCGCGAGGAACGTGTTGAACGTGTGTACGCCCGCGTGCGACGTCGTCCATCCGAGCACGTCCTGACGGATGCCGCTGCTCGAGTACACGCCCCAGCCCACGTGGGCGTCGTCGAGCGCGTCGTAGATGGTGCGCGCATCGGGGATCGTCATCTCGCCCGTCGAGTGCACGCCGTGCGAGCTGCCCGTGTAGAGGAACGCTCGATTGGACCACGTGCCTCCGAGCGAGTCGCAGAAGTGGTGATCGGAGATCGCGAACGTGTGCGAGAGCCAGTGATAGAAAGGCATGTCGGCCGCGGTGTAGTAGCCGATGGCGTAGTGCCCGTCGGATGTCGCCGTGTCGGCGTTCGCCACCCACCCGTCCATCGCACCGTCGTGCCAACCGTTGTGCATGTTGGTCCACTGGTGGCCCGGATCGGCCTCGAGACAGTGCGAGGTCAGATGGTGCGGAGCGACCGAGTGGCCCGCATCGTCGGCGTTGCGATAGGACGCGGGGAGAGGATCGCTGAGATCTCCGTCCCACGTCGCGAAGTAGTGATCGAACGACCGATTCTCCTGCGTGACGATGACGATGTGATCGATCGGGATCTGCGCGGCCTGCGCGGTCGTGATGCCGAGCGTCGCGCTCGACTGCGCGCCGATGTCGAACGTGCACGCATGGCGATCGGCGACGTGCGTGTCGGCCGGCAACATCAGCTGGCAGCCGCCGGCGTCGGGCGCAGGAACGACGTACGCGTCCTCGAGCACGATGGCCGCGTCCGGCGCGGGCAGGCCCGTGTCGGCGGCGTGCCCGGCATCGACGCCGTTCGCGTCCACGTCGGGCTGCGTCATCGGAGCAGGATCGCAGGCGATCAGCGCGAGCGCGGAAACGAGAGCGACCACGAGCGCGAGGTGACGACCGTGCTGGACCACGACGCGATGGTACCGCGATCCGCGGCGAATGCCGATGGATCCCAGCGCGCGAGCAGCTCGGCGATGCGCGTACGCACTGACGCGTCCGCCGGCGGCGTGATCACGCGCAGCTCGACGCGATCGCTGGTGATCGCGACCAGCTGCACCGAAGCGAGCGCCTCGAGCCGCCGAAGGATCGCGACGTGGACGGAGGCGTCCGGACAGCCGGACCAATTTCCGAACGCGAGCCACGCGGGAGCGTCCGATGCGTTCGTCACCGGCAACAGCGCGATCGCCACGTCGAGGATCGGAACGCCGAGCACCGGATCCGTGATCGACTGCCAGCGCTCGGGTCGAGGCGCGACCGGTATCGGTGTCCCCGGATCGGGTGCCGGCTGCGACGCGAGCCACGCATCGAGATCGAGAGTGCTCGCGCGATGGAGCACCGAGTCGATGGAGGCCGACGTGTGCGCTGCTGCATCGGCGTGTCGCGCCAGCGAGAAGCCATCGCCGAGGATCACGGGCGCGAGATGCGTCTCGCTCTGCACGTCGCGGAGCGCTTCCCACACGCGCATCGCGTCGCGCGAGGGCACCGCGACGCCGACGATCGGGCGGTGATCGCGCTCGAGCAGGATCCGCAGCGGCGCTTCGCCGAGCCCCGCCCGACGAAACGCTTCGGCGACCGCCGTACCGCGCGGGTCGGCGGGATGGAGCTCGACGCCGAGCGCGGGCGGCTCGCGCAGAGACTGGATGTACTGCCGGCGATCCTGATCGTCGTTCACGCCGCGGCCCGTGTATGCCCAGACGGCGAGCCCGCCGAAGAGCACGACGATCGAGAGGCCGAGGATGATCCGATCGCGCACGAGGCCCGAGCGTTGCGGAGGAACGCAGAGCGCGCAACGCTCGGTGCGTGGAAGACCTGGCGGTGAACGAGCGCGTGGTGATCCCCGCGCGGCACTTGAGCTGGAGCGCGGCGCGTAGCGGTGGCCCCGGCGGCCAGAACGTCAACAAGGTGTCGTCGAAGGTCGATCTGCGCTTCGACGTGGAGGCGAGCGAGCTCTCGCCCATCGTGAAGATGCGGCTCAAGACGCTCGCGCGGAACCGGATCGACGGCGAAGGATTCCTCCTCGTGACGAGCCAGCTCACGCGCGATCAGCCGCGCAACCTGGACGATGCGCGAGAGAAGCTGGCCGAGCTGATCCGGCAAGCGCTCTTCGTGCCCAAGACTCGCCGGCCGACGAAGCCGTCGCGCGGCTCCGTGCGACGACGCCTCGACGACAAGCAGCGACAGTCGGCCAAGAAGCGCGACCGTGGCGCGCGTGGCGACGAGTGATCTCTGCAGGAGTGCTCGCCTGGGCGAGCCGACGCAATTGCGTCGGGCCCGCTTTCGCGGACCACTCCGGCAAGAGATCAGGGCGTGAACGTGGCGGCGATCGAGAGCGTGTAGTCGAGCGGACGGTCCGGCGCGGTGTTCCCGATCGATCGGATGCGCACGTAGTAGAGGCCCGGCGTCAGCGCAGCGAGCGGTGATCCCGCACCGCCGACCATGGGGCAGCCTCCGCTGCTGGCGAGCGTCGTCGTCGCGAGCGCCGTCGAGCCATCCAGCGCGAGCACGGCGAGCGAGATCGGGATCGTCGCGTCGGCAGGACATCCGCCGGCCGTGAGCGCGACGCTCGCGGTGATCGACGCGGTCTCGCCGGCGGGGACGTCGATCGCGAACACGTCACTCTCGCATGCGGACGCGATGTGGCCGAGGACCGATGTCGTGGCGCTCGTGGTGCCGATGATGACGTGGTTCGCGGAGAACGTGTCGTCGTTGGCCTCGACCTCCGCCATCCCGGTGGTGAGCTCGGCGCGACAGATCGCGTCGCAGCCATCACCGGGCGTCGTGTTGCCGTCGTCGCAGCCCTCGCTGTGCTCGCGCGTGTGATCGCCGCACACCGGATGGATCACGTCGAGCTCGCCCGAGAAGCCACCGGGCGCGTCCGAGTCGACGCCCAAGTAATACAGACCATCGCTCGGCGCCACGAACGTGAAGTGCTCGTCGCTCGAGTCGCCGCAGAGATCCTGACCGCCCGAGCACGCACGCTCGTCGCAGTCGGACATCAGGATGTAGAGCGACGCATTCGCGCCGCCGCTCGGGCGTCGCAGATGGAAGTGCCAACGCTCGTTCGCGAGCATCATGATCGAAGCGAAGCCGTCGTTCCCTTGCTCGCGCGCACCCGTGCACGCTGCGACTTCGCGGACGTCGTCGGTCAGGCCGCTCGTGTCGACGTTGTAGGCGGTCGACTCGGCCTCCGTCGCGCTCGCCGGCCGCGGGATCGATGGGACCGACGTGCCGTTCATGCAGAAGTCGCCGAGCGCGAGCGTAGGAATGCCTGCGTCGGCCATCGTTCCGGAGTCGCTCTCGCGCGCCTGATAGAGGTGCGCGTCGAAATTGCCGAAGCAGCCGGTCGTGGCGAGCGAGAGGCAGAGCGTGACGGTTCGAATGCGCATCATCGAGGCTCGAGGAGCTCAGTGCGAGAGGTAGGGGTTGGTCTCGATCGTGATCGAAGAGCTCGGGGGCGTCGCAGTGGTCGTCGTCGTGGTCGGGGGCGTCTCGTGCGGCGCACGGTGATGACCGTGCTCGTGCTCTTCTTCGTGTGCGGCCTCGACGACCGGCGCGACATCGACGACCGGAGCGGGAACGGCGACCGACGAGGGAGGTGGCGGCGCGACGACCGTCGTTTCCGGAGGCGAGGTCACCGACGTCGGCGGAGCCGCGATCGCGCTCGGCGGTGGCGCGGTCTCCGTTCGTCCCGAGGCCCAGAACGCCGCCGCGGCGACGAGGACGAACAGACCGAGCGCGGCGAGCACGATGCCCGCGCGGCTCGCCTTCGGCGCAGGAGCCTCGATGCGCGGCTTCGATATCGAGGTCGCTGGCATCGACGCATCCGCGGATGCCAACGCAGGCGGCACGTCGATCTCGCCGCTGCGCGCGCGCACGCCCGACGGCACCTCGCTGCGACCGCTCGCGCGCGTGGCCATCTCGGCGCGCTTGGGGGCGAGCTTCTTGGGCAGCAGGCGCGGCACGAGGCCGAGCTGGCCCTTCTGGATCGGCTCGCTCGCGCCGGTGGACGAGGCGAGGTGACGACGAACGGCCTCTTCCTTGAGCGCGCTCTCCTCCGCGAACACGCGCGCGATCACTTCTTCGACCTCGGCCGTCGACGCGATCCAGCTGCTGGCGCCTGCGCGCTCGATCGCCGTGGCCAGCTCGCGCGCGCTCGCGTATCGATCGTCCGGGCGCTTCGCCAGCGCCTTCAGCGCGACCTCGGCGAGCCCCGCTGGCGCCTTCGGATTGCGCTCGCGCGGATCGGGCACGACGCAGTCCATCACCTGCACGAGGATCGCGACGTCCATCTCGCCGTAGAAGAGACGCTCGAGCGTGAGCGCCTCCCAGAGCACCACGCCGAGCGCGAACACGTCGGTGCGCGCATCGCACGGCTCACCGCGCGCCTGCTCGGGCGCCATGTACTGCGGCTTGCCCTTCAGGGTGCCCGGCCGCGATGCGACGATGCGCGAGGCCGCGAGCGCGATTCCGAAGTCGACGATGCGGCCCATCCCGTCCCGACCGACGAGCACGTTCTGCGGCGAGACGTCGCGATGCACGATGCCGAGGCGCTCGCCCTTCGCGTTCTTCGCGGTGTGCGCGGCGTGCAGGCCTTGCGCCGCATCGACGATCAGACGCGCGCAGATGCGGATGCGATCGCTCTCGCCGAGCGACGGCTCCGTCATGATCTGCGCGAGGTTGTAGCCGTCGACGTACCCCATCACGAGGTAGTGGCCGACGGGGCTCTCCGCGACGTCGTCGATGCCGATCGCGTTCGGGTGGTGGATGTGCGCGGCCGTGCGGGCCTCGTCGAGCAGCATCGAGACGAACGTGTCGTCCTCGGCGAGGTGCTCGTGCAGGATCTTGATCGCCGACAGGCGCTCGAATCCGCCCGCGCCTTCGCGTCGCGCGAGATAGACGGTGCCCATCCCGCCCTTCGCGATCTGCGCGATGATCTCGTAGCGATCGAGCATGCGCCGCGGATGCGGCTCGGCGGGCGGGAGCGCATCGATCCCCACTTCGACCTCGGGATCGCTCTCGGCAGCGGAGGTCACAGCGCGAACCCTCCGCGCAGCGTGATGCCGCCGCCGTCGAACGAGCCGTAGAACGACGGGCGCAGCGTGATGCGCTCGTCGGGCCCGGGCGTGATGTCGTCCCAGTCGGTGAAGAAGACGCTGATCAGCGCCGCGATGCCGAGCGCCGACGTGACGCCGATGAGAACGTTCGTGCGCAGCTCGCGCGAGATGCCATCGTCGTAGCCCGCATGCGTGGGATTCGCGCGGTACTCGGCGGCGCCGTTCAGCGTGTCGATGCCCGACCAGATCGTGATCGCGAGGCCGACGAGCGCGAGGCCCGTCAGCGTCCCGAAGAGCGCGGGATGCACACCGCTCGACGCGGGCGGCGGCGGCGCAGGGGTCGGCTCGGGCTCCGGCGTGACCACTGGCTCGACGACGGGCTCGGGCTCGGGCTGCGGCTCCACGGCGGGCGCCACGAGCTCGAGGGTGATCGCTTCGGCTGCGTGCGCATCGACGGTCTGGCGATCCACGCCCGCACCGCGCCACGATCCGACGATCGCGTGTGCGCCCGGCTCGACGTAGACCTCGTAGCTGGTGATCGCGTGCGCGACGAGCGCGCGACCATCGAGCGTCACCGTGCACTCGGTCGCGCAGCGCAGGCTGACGTGACCGAGCGATGGCGTGAGCGCGGTGAGCGTCTCGGTCGCGAGCGCGCTGGTCTCGGCGTCGCCCGGATAGCGCGTCTGGGCCTCGGCCGAGAGCGTCGCCGCGCGCGCCGGTTGTCCGGCCGCACGATGATTGCGAATCGCCGATCGGAGCGCCGCAGGGCTCGGCGCCGCACGGTCGGCGATCTCGAAGAGGTCGGCCGCTTGCGCGAAGTCGCCTCGCAGCTGCGCGCGCTGCGCTTCGCCGAACGCGGCGGCCGCTGCCTGGACGTCGCCCTCCTGCGCAGACGCCACGGTGGCGACGGCGAGAAGCATCCAGATCAAAACGGCGCGGGCGATCATCGAGGCGCTCCGAGAGAAGACGCCCCAGTGTAACTGGCCGGGGGCGCCGGAAGCACTTCACCGCCCGAGGTTGAGCCCGACGGGAATTCCGTTGCCTGCGGTGGCGCGCTGAGCGGCGCATCGACGAAGGCCGAAGGCGGAACCACGCCGTCGGGCACCGGCTCGCTCGCGCCGCACGCCGTGGCCAGCAGGGCTCCGTTGGGCCCTGCGATCAGGCGCTGACAGCTCGCCTGACAGACCCCGTTCGCGATGAACTCGTACTGCACGAGATAGACGGCCCCCGCGAGTGGGATCTGCTCCATGTCGGTCGAGCAGCCACCGTCGGGCACGTGGACCGTGACCGGCACCGTGCGCGTCATCGGCACCGAGCGCGAGCAGTACTGAGGGCCGTAGCGCGTCGATCCACAGAGATAGCTCTGCGACTGCCAGTACGTCTGCGTCTGCCACGTCGTGACCGAGTGGAAGAAGTCGGTCTGGAAGGTCCACGCGGTGGCCTCGGGCCGGACGCGCAACGTCGTCTGCCGGACGCCCGCGTGGGACTCGGTGAAGCTGACGCCGTAGCTCTGGATGCGGACCTGCTCGTCGTACTCGGGCGAGATCTCCGCGTGATGCACGACGCGGATCTGGATGTCGGCGTGCGGCTCGTCGATCGAGGGCTGCGGATAGCCACGCACGCAGCCGAGCGCGAACAGGGCCGCAGCGGCGGGCAGGAGCGAGCGGGTCACGAACGGAGAAATAGCATGCCGCCGCGGATCACGGCGGCGGCACGTGGATCTCGAACGTGTCGCGCTCCATGCCCATGTCGTCGAGCACGCGCGCCTGGATCAAGTCACCGCCAGGCGTCGCCGTGTCCGGGACGATGTCGATCTGCATGGCCTCGAAGAAGGCTCCGTAGACGACGCGCCGGGCCGCGTCTGCGGGAAACGTCGCGACGAGATCGTCGAGCGTGTCCATCGGATCGCTGAATCCGCCCGAGCCCGTCGTGATGTGCGTGATGTTGCCGATCTGGAAGCGCTCGTAGTCGTGCATGTGGCCTGCGAGAACCATCGGCACGCGGTGATGCGTGATGACAGCCTCGATCGCAGCGCGGTTGTCGAGGTTCGGGCTGTACGAAGCGACGCTGTAGATCGGCCGATGATAGTAGACGATGGTGAAGCGATAGCCGGGCTCGGCCTCGATGCGATCCATCGTGTCCGAGAACCACATCCACTGATCGCTGCTCATCGAGATGTCGCGCTCCGTCGAGAGCGAGACGAAGTGCACGCCGCCTGTCTGGAAGTGGAACCACCAGGTCGTGTCGGTCGTGTCGCCCGGATGATCGAAGAGGCGCGCGTAGATGTCGTCGAGCTCGTGCGCGAGCTCCGACTCGTGGTTGCCCTCGCACGGCATGAAGGCGTTCGCGCGCAGCAGCGGCTGCATCAGATCGAACCAGAGCGACTGGCTCTCGACGATCGTCGAGTAGTACTGGAGATCGCCCACGTGGATCGTGAGGTCCTGCGCCGCCGGATCGGTGTGAGAGAGGATCCGCAGCGTGTTCTGCACCGCCGGGCTCGTGTCGCCGATCGCGTAGAGATGAATCGGCGTCGTGTGATCGGTGGCCTCGTGCATGGTGCAGAAGCGCCCGTGATCGTCGGGGTAGCCGGCGATGGCGTACGTGTAGCAAGTCGCGGGCGTCAGTCCGCTGATCGTGACCTCGCTGACGTAGTAGTCGCCGGGGATGTCCGGGTGCTGCCGCGCACCGTAGTACTCGAGCTGCACGTTCGTGAGGTGCGCGCTGCCCGTCGCGGTCTGCATCGTGCCGCCGGCCTGCGGCGCGTAGTCCACCTCGACGTGTGCGGGCTCGAGCACCGTCTCCCAACGGACGAGCACCGACGTCGTGGTCGGCTGCATCACGAACGGGCCCTTCAGCGGCTCGTCCGTCTGCGGCAGCACGATCGCAGCGTCGGTGCGCGGCATGTACGCGTCGGTCGAAGCCGCATCACCGCCGGCGTCCACGGGCGGCGGAGGGTCGGTGCAGGCGACGAGCAGCAAGGCGCAGGCGACGCGGAAGCGCATGCGCCGACGATAACAGAGGGAGGCACGGCGCTCGGACGTTCTGCGCAAGCCGCGCGAACGAAATCTCAGGCCCAGTAGATGCCGACGAGCGACTCGCGGCGCGCAGCGGAAACTTCGAGCCAATCGAGCATCTCTGCCAGAATCCCATCGACGTCGTCGTCGTGCGCATCGGCCGGGCGTGCGCGAGACCACTGAGCGAACGCCTCGGGAATGCGCCGAACGTCGATCACACCGAAGCGCATGTCGACATCGACCGGAAGGCCCCGAATCGGAACGACGTCGGTCGCAACGAGCTCGTCGACCCCCGTGTCGATTCCCAGCCCTCGAGTGATCTCGACGACGCGGGCAAGGGAGGTTCCATTCAAGAGATCCGAGGTGTTCGCGTTCACGCGACGCCCGACGACGCGACAGATTCGCAAAGTCGTTCGCGCGAGCGAGTAGGCATCACCCACGAAGGGTCGCGTGCCCGTCCCCACGATCGACCGCATCGCGACGCGGAGCTCCGGGGGATCGTCCGGCGTGACGATGGCCTCGACCAGGCGTTGGTCTCGGGAGCCGACGACGCGGTCGAGTGCTTGAAGATCGATCGAGAAGACCTCGAAGTCCGCCATCACACACGTCCTTCCACGAGCCACCGCGGCGTGTACGCGCAGTCGATTTCCCACTGCAGACCGAGATCGAACGCCAGCGCTGCGAGTCCGACGACGCGGAACGCGAAGAAGCAACCCGAGTAGTTGCGCTCGCGGCCTCTTCCGAAGAGTGCTCGATGCGCCTCCAGCGCCCGCCAGCTCGCGCGCGTGAACGCGCTCTGATCGCGCGCGACGATCGCCTCCATCATCTCGAGCTCGCTCAGGGCGCGCCGGGCGTAACGAGGGCCGCCGACGGTCGCGATGGCTGGGTTGGTCAGTTGTTTCGCGCGCGTGATGCGCTCGCCGGTCACGTCGGGCTCTCCGAGGAGGAGGCTTCGCAGTGCTTCGAACAGCGCGAAGCGCCACTCGTCGCTGATCGCGTTGGAAGCGCCGTTGAGCAGTTCAGGAGGAAACGACAAGGCCGCGCTCAGCGCGTCCTGACGCCGAATCGTGAGCGCACGCAACGCGCCGTTCACCCAGTACGAGTCCGTCGCGGTCCAATGCAGCGGGCCCGCCTGGGCCGAGTACGAGCGGCCGTCGAAGATGAACGACACCGGACCGCGACGCGCGGAGGTCGTCCAGACGATGACCGACGCATCCACGAGCGCGCCGAGAGCGCGCTTCACGAGGGGGCGCTCGTCGTGGAGCAGGGCGATCGAGAGATCGCTCTCGATCAGCGATGTCGCGGCAGCTGCAGCCGGTGGCGCCGAAATGAGCTTCGGAGGGATGTCGCGCTCGAGACCACCGACCAGCTCGGTGTGCGTGCTCGGCGGGAGGGTTCGGAGCGAATGGCTCGGGAAGGTCGGCATGTGGGGTTATCGCTTCGTCGCTCGAGTCGTTGCGCAATCAAGGAGAAGTTGGCTGCGGTGGGCCGCGGGGCGCGCCGGGCGAGCTCGTCGCCGCGTCGTCGCGTGTCGATGCGCCATAGCGATACGCGCGAATGTCGCCCAACTTGTTGCCATCACGGATCGGCTGGCACACGCAAATGTACTCGACGTCGTCGCCCGCACTGAGAACGGCACGCGCCGCGTCGCGCATCGGCTCGTTTGCCGTCGCGATGCCGCGCTGATTCTGGCTGTGCGCTACTGCGCCCAAGTACTCCGGAGTCCCCTGCTGAACCTGATCGCCACCGAACGCACGCGAGGACGATTCGCGCGCAGTGCCGCCCTTGGCCTCGACCACGAGAATGCGGGGCGGGTCTCCGGGAATACGATAGACGCCGTCGAACTGTCCCGGGCCACTCCCCGCATACAACAGCTCGGCGTCTGGATGTTGAGCCATCACCTCCGCATGCGCCGCCTCTTCTCCGATGTGCTCGGTCGCGCGATTCGCGCGGCCTTGTGCTGCGTTCGCTGCCTCCGTGTCGCCCCGAGCCCGAGCTACCTCCGCCTGGTCGAGCGCGGTGCGCCGCTCCGCCAGATACGTTCTCACCGGCTCGCTCTCCTCATTCAGTCTCGCCCGTCGACCTGCGGTGATCTCCTCTCGCGTCATGTGAACGTTCGGCTGCGCACGCGAGCTCTCGGGAGCGTTCGGGTCGTGGACGAACTGCGACGTGACTGCGTCGATCAATCGGCCGAGGCAGTTGCGAAGCGTTCCGGGCCGGTCCTGATGGAGGGGATGCCCTTCGGTCGGCTCCTCGATCGTGTGCGCGGGGCGCGTCGTGTAGTCGAGCCCCAGCACGTCGACGTCGACGAGTGGGTTCGGCGCGTACGCGAAGAGGCTCTGCGGGCTGCCGGCGTGGCCGATCGGATCGGGCTGGAGATACCGCGCGAGCGCGGGGTCGTATGCGCGGAAGCGGTTGTGATGGAGCGAGAGATCGCGATCGAAATAGTGGCCGGGCCAGCGCAGCGCGTAGTCGAGCTCGGCGCCTTCGTGGATCGCGAGCGCGCCGTAGGGGTCGACCCGATCCACCCACCAGACCGTGCGCCCCCTCGCGTCCTCGATCTGCGTCGGCATGCCCGACGCGTCGTGGAAGACGTAGTAGGCACGGCCGCTCGCGGGGTCGGCGTCGGCGCTCGTGTAGTCGACGAACGCGAACGGGATCAGCGCGCGCGCGTCGGCGTAGACGTGGACGCGTAGCGCGCCGCTGGGGGCGACCTCGGCGGCGATGCGGTCGCCGTCCCAGTAGAGAAAGGTCTGCGCGCCTTCGATGCCGAAGCGGCGCAGGCGGCCCAGACCGTCGTAGCTGCCGCGCCACTTCGCGCCGCTCGCGAGATCGACGCGGACGAGCTGATCGAGGCTGTCGTACGTGAATCGATCACCGTCGCGCTCGGCTACGCGACCGCGGGCGTCGTGCACGAGCGCGATGGGGTGTGCGAGCTCGTCGTTCGGTGCGTGTGCGTACGAGTGGCGCGTGCCGCGCTCGTCGATCTCGGCTTCGAGCCGATGGGCCTCGTCGATCTCGAAGCGACGCTCGCCGCGCGCCGTGTCCCAGACCGAGAGCAGATCGCCTTCCGCGCTGCGCTCGTAGCGAACGGCCCAGCTCGCGATCGCGCCGTCGCTCGTTCGTCGGTGCGCTAGCCGGCCCTCCAGGCGGCCCTCGGGATCGAGCGCGAGGATCTCCGTCGTGCCGTTCGCGAGTCGGCGAACCACGCGACCGAGGCGTGCATCGAAGCTCGAAAGGCCGCCTGCGGGATCGCGAACGACCGTGAGATCGCCGGTGCGATCGATGCGCGTCTCGAAGCGCTCGAGCAGCGACGTCGTCTCGCGTAGGCCGAGCCGCCAGCGCCGGATGCCGCGTCCCTCGATCCGATCGAAGAGGATCGTGCGATCGGCGTCGCGCTCGAGCCGCGCGTCGTGCTCGCCGAGCTTCGCGCGCGTGACGCGGCCGCGTGCGTCGTAGTCGAGCTCGATCGATCCGCCTTCGGTCAGATCGATCCGCGCGGGGAGCGCGTTGGCGTGATGCGAGACGCGCAGCAGCGTCCGATCGCCCGCGTCCTTCTTCTCGATGAGACGACCGGCCGCGTCGTGCGCGTATCGCTCGACGAGCACGCCGTCGCGCGTGACCGAGGTCAGGCGATCGGCGGCATCGCGCCCGTACTCGGTGAGCGCGCCACTCGCGTCGCGGTAACTCGCCACTTCTTCCGTCGACGTGTACGTCGCGTCGACGCGGCGTCCGATCGGATCGACGACGCCCCCGGCGAGATTCCAGCCGGTGATCTCGATGCGCGTCGCACGTCGATCGCGATCGATGATCTCGACCGCGTTCCCGGCAGCATCGCGACGAAGAGCGGTGAGCGCGCCGCGGGCATCCACGAAGCGGATCGGACGACCGAGCGCATCGTTCTCGATCGATGCTTCTCGGATGGGCGACGGCGTCGGCAGCGCCCACGCGGCGAGCGATGCGAGTGACTCGGGGATGTGATCCCGACAGTCCTCGGTCCCGGGCGCGATGCCGAGCCGCGCGGCATGCGTCTCGGGCAACACGCGAGCCAGCGGGCTCTCGGCGCGCGGGTCCTCGTCGGGCGGCACCTCGTTGCCGAAGCGATCGCGACGCGCGATCAGCGCGCCGTCCTCGTCGTAGACCATCTCGACGACGCGGCCTGCACCGTCGCGCTCGCGCACGATGCGACCCGTCTCGTCTTGCTCGCGAATCAGCAACGTCCCGTCCGATCGCTTGATCAACAGAACGACGCCGTACGCGTCGTACTGGATCGTCTCGACGAGCCCGTTCGCGTGCGTGACGGTCGTGACGTTCTTCCCGTAGAAGAAATCACACGCCCACTGGCCGCTCTCGCCATTCGTGTGCGTGCAGCGCCCTTCGACGTCGTAGCGCCACACGAATCGGTAGCCGCGCGGATCGATCCACTCGATCAATCGACGCGCGGCGTCGTACGCGAACCGCTCTTCGGCCCCCTCCGCGTTGCGCGCCGCGACGAGACAGCCATCGTCGTACGCGAACGCGGCGCGCTCGATGCCGCGCTCGTCGTGCACCGACGTGATGTGGCCGTCGGAATCGCGACGAACGCTCAGGGATCGTGAGTCGCGGCGCGCGGCGAGAAATCGGCCTTCGGCGTCCTGCTCGATCGCGATCGAAGAATCACCGCGACGAATCTCGACGAGCCGCGCCGCGCGCACGCCTGGCGTCGCGACGAAGCACATCGTCTCGCCGCGATCCGTGATCTCGTAGCGCCCGTCGCCGAGTCGCGTCGCGACGCATCCACCGAGCGTTACGCGGTCGCGACCGCGAAACGCGGCGAGCTCCGTACGGGCGCCGTTCTCGTCGACATACGTCACACGATGCAGCCAGACCTCGAGCGAACGCTCGAAGACGTGCCTCATGCCAACGCCGCAGTCGCCGGCGCCCACGCGCGTGTCGTAGCGGCGCGCGAACGTGAGCGTGTGGTGGACGACGTCCGTGTGATCGGCGAAGACGCGGCCGTCGACCGCGTCGACGGGGTGACCGAAGATCGCACACCGCAGGCTGCGACCTTGTCGCAGGCGACGGCCGGCTCGGATGCGCCACGCGAGCACGCGACGTCGCAATCGCGTGACCAATCCGAGAGCGATCGGGAGCAGGTCCGGCATCGAGCAGCCGCCGATGAGCACGCGCGGGGCGGGTCCCGCCGGGATGATGAGGCCGACCCCAGGCGAGAGCGGGCGCGGCATGCCGATCAGCGGATGAATCGCGTTGAGCGCGGCATCCGCCGCCGTCTGAGCGACGTTGAGCTGGATGGCGCCCAGCTCGGCCGCGACCTGTTCCTCGACCACCTCCTCGGGCACGTCGTCCGACCTGCCCGCAGAAACGGCCGCCGCCACGTGCGCGACCGTGCCCGTGGCGAGCGAGACGAGCGAGACGGCGGAGACGAGGTTCGAGATCGCGTTGACCGCCGCGGCGCCCGGGCCTGCAACGTTGATGACGGGACAGTGCTCGCTGATGTCGAGCATCCGTGCGGCGCGATGCCCACCGACGAACACCGTCGACGAGCCGGTGAAGACCTGGAACGGAGGCGCGAGGCACGTCGGCGAGATCCCCACGTCTCCTGTGCGGAGCACGGGCAGCATGCTCACGCGCACGTTGAGCGCCCCGACCGCGATGTACGGACCGAGACTGAGAAGTGGGGGCGCCGGGGGCGGCGCATGCAAGTGCGGCAGCCCCAGATGGATGCTCAGGCCCAGGCACGCGGGCGGCAGCGGGATGCTCGGCAGCGCCGACCCGACGACGGCACCCGCCGTGTCGACGACGTTGCCGGCGAGCGACGTGAGCCCGACCGCCGCCGCGACGACCACTTGCGGCTCGCCGAACCATCCCTGCGACGGCGGCGGTGCCGACAAGAGCCCGTCGATCGGGCCTTCGAGCGCCCGAATCATCACGATCGCTGCGGGGGGCATGTCGGGTGTCGGCGCCGGCACGTACGCGCGGAGGCTCCGTCGCACGTTCGCGATCACGTCGGCCGCGCGGTCCCATGCACCTCGAGGCTCCGTCACGACGCGCGTCCGTGGCAGCAGCCGGCGGTCGGTGTGGCTCCGAGCTCGTGGAGGCGTGCGTGGATCGCGCCGCGCTCTTCGACCTCGACGTCGAGGTCGAAGAGCCGCCGCAGCGCAACGAGCTCCTGGGTCCTCTGATCACCGCGTCGCGCTGCCTCGACCGCGCAGCGCAGGGCATCACGCGCCGCATCGCCGCGTCCGATCCCCTGCAGCGCCTCGGCACGCCGCGTCAGCAAATCCGCGACGATCGTCGGAGCGCTGACGGTGCCCGCCAGACGCGCACCGACGTCGAAGTGATGCTCGGCTTCCACGAGGTCACCGACACGCACCGCCAGGTGTCCCGCGAGCGACGCACTGCTCAGCGCAACGCCGATGGCACCCGCATCCGCAGCGATGGCGAACGCTTGGCTCGTTCGCATGCGCGCTTCGTCCACCCGGTTCAGGTGCAGAAGCGCGCTGCCCGCGAGCAGGAAGCAGAGTGCGCGCGAAGAAGCGTCGTCCAGCGCAGCGTAGATGGTTGCCAGGCGCCCGAGGAGGACGAGTGCGCCTTCGGCACGGCCCTCTGCGATCTCGATGTTCGCGACGGTGAGCAGCGAAGCGCAGCGAGCGGCGAGGGGGACCGAGGGGTCTTCGGCCTCTTCGAGGAGTGCGTCACGAGAGCCCGTTCGCGACGAGTCGAGTCCCGCTTCGA
>CAYSCF010000097.1:0-20633 GCA_964429305.1 uncultured Sandaracinaceae bacterium
TACCCTTCCGCCGGTGCGCGACTCGCGGAGCCCCGCTTCGAGCAGGCCGTAGCCGTCGCCTCGGAGCGCACGTGCGACCGATCCGTCATCGAGCTCCCGTACGGCGAGGCGCACGCGCGTACGGTTCGGCGAGGCGTCGCGCACGAGCCCACGCACCGTCTCGAGATAGCGAGTTGTGCTCTCGATCCGCGATGGGACGAGCCAGAGAACGAGGCGCACGTCCCCGACTCGCTCGAGATCGGTCGCGAGCGACGTCATGCGCGCGACGACCGTCTCCTCGATGACGCGTTCGTGCGGCCTGAGCTCGGCGAGCTCCTCGGCGAGTGCTGCCACGCGCGCATCGAGGTCCGCGATGCCGACGAATGGCTCGAAGAACGGGATCGACACGTCGATCGAGCCCCGCTGCTCCATCAGATCCACGGCCGCGCCCACCAGCCCGACGCCGTCGTCCGAGCAGGTGATCAGCAGGCAGTCGTGGTCGTCTTCGGAGACGAACTCCTCGAAGCGGTCGGCCAGGGCCTCGATGCGGCGTCGCATGGCCTCTTCTCGGCGGCGCCGAGGGGGCGTTGCGTGTTAGGTTCGGCGCGGAGGGAAGGCGCCATCACCAAGCTCAATCGCAACGATCCGTGTCACTGCGGATCCGGCAAGAAGTACAAGGTCTGTCACCTGCGCGCGGACGAGGCGGCGTTCTCCAAGGAGCTCGCCGAGAAGAACGCGGCCGCAGCCGAAGCAGCGCGTCTGGCCGCGGAGGCGGATCCCGAGGCAGCTGCCGCGGCGCAGGCCGAGCTCGACGACACGCGCGAGAAGGCCGCAGCGCGCGCCGCCAAGCCTGGCGTCGCTGCGCCGATGGCGCGCAAGCAGCGCCGCCGCGGCGTGGCGTGATCAGCGTGCCGAAGTGCCCGGCAAGCCGGGCGCGTAGAATTCCGGCGGGTCCGCTCCGCGGACCACTTCGGCAATGTTAGGCTGACGCGCGATGGCGGACACGCCCAGCCGGGTCGGGCCGTACGCGATCGAGCGTCGGCTCGGAGCGGGCGGCATGGCCGAGACCTTCATCGCGGTCCGGCGCATGCACACCATCGAGCAGCGGGTGTGCCTCAAGCGCATCTTGCCCGCGTACGCGCGTGATCAGACGGCGCGGCGCCTCTTCAGCCGCGAAGCGAACATCACGGCGAAGCTCCGGCACGCGAACATCGTGCAGGTCCTCGACGTCGGCGAGGATCAAGGCACGCCCTATCTCGTGATGGAGCTGGTCGAGGGCACCGATCTCGATCACGTGATCGAGCTCGCGCCCGATCGAAGACTGCCCGCCGATCTCGTGGGCCACGTGCTCTCCGAGATCGCGCACGCGCTGCACGAAGCACACGGCGCCGATGGCGCGCACGAAGGCGTCGTGCACCGGGATCTCTCGCCGTCGAACGTTCTGCTGAGCAACGCAGGCGAGGTGAAGGTCGCCGACTTCGGCATCGCGAAAGCGCTCAGCGGCGACAAAGCGACGGCGACGGCGATGCGCGGCAAGTTCGCGTACATGGCGCCCGAGCAGCTCGACGGCGCGGCGCTCGATCCGCGCGCCGACATGTTCGCGTTGGGCGTGATGGGCTACGAGATGCTCGCCGGTTGTCGTCCGTTCGACTCCGACTCGGACGCGCGCCTCGTGATGCTCATCGCGAAGAACGAGCGTCGCTCGATCGACGAGCTCGCGCCCGACGCGCCGCGCGAGCTGCGCGAGACGATCGAGGCGCTGCTCTCCCACCAGAAGGAGAATCGTCCCGCGAACGGACACGCGGTCGTCGAGCGCCTCGCGCCGATGTTGCCGGCGCCGATCGTGGCGCGTCGTCAGCTCGGTGCGTTGGTGCGCGCGGCGCATGCCGAGCGTGTGTCTGCGGCGGCATCGGAGAGCGCTTCGCAGGGCCTCGTGTCGGATCCGGCGCTCGGCGCGACGTGGTCCGCGAACGCGGTCGTCAGCCAGCCGACGCCGATGGTCGCGCCGCACACCGGCCCGACGGTCCCGAACGGTGCGCCTGTCGCGGCACCGCGCTCGACGGCGATGACGGCGCTCGTGATCGGCCTCGCGCTGCTCGCGTGCGTGTCGGTCGCGACGTTCGGCGGCGTGTACGTGATGCTGAGCAACGCCCAGCAGGCGCAGCCGATCGCGGTGGCGCCGCCGACGTCGATAGCGCCGATCCCACCGCCCACGAGCGTCGCGGGCGCGCCACCGACGAGCGTCGCGATCGCACCGCCGACGACGATCGTGCCGCCGACGACGGTCGCGCCCACCGTCGAGGCTGCGCCGCCCACGTCGGTCGCATCCGCACCTCCCGAGACCGCAGTCGTCGCAACGGCAGCGGACAGCGATCATCGCGCCGAGGAGGCGCAGGGCCATCTCCACATCGTCGCGAGCCCGTGGGGCATGATCTGGATCGACGGACGCTTCGCAGGCCGCGCACCGGTCGATGCGCGCCTCCGTCCCGGATCGCATCGCGTCGCGGCAGGCTTCGAGCAGCCGACCGTGACGCGCAGCATCCGCGTGCGACCGGGCGCTGACGAGCGCGTCGAGCTCGAGGTCCAGTAGGGGGATCACTCCCGCGGCAGGATCGTGAGCGTCGGGCGCGCCTCGTCGAGCGCGTCGGCGAAGAGCGATGGCTGCATCGGATCGTCGAAGACCGCGGCGAACACCCTGGGCTCGAGGGCGCGCTCGATACGCGTCGCGAAACCCTCGTGCAGCGTGCGCTGGTAGTAGTCGACGTCGTAGTCGCGCGGATCGGCCGCGCCCGTGCCGTCGTCTTCGTCGAGTGCCAGCAGCGCAGCGCGGCCACCGTTCGCGCGATACACGCGCACCTTTTCTCCGAGCGACCACTCGGTCCGACCCGCCGCGAGCAGCGCTTCGTACACGAGCTCGCGCCGATCGCGACGCGAGCCGAGGTACTCGCTCGCCGTCTTGCTGAGCCGCGCGCGCGTCGTCACGTCGAACGTGCGGATCTCGCGGCGGCGCAGCGAGATCACGGTGCGCACGTAGATCTCGCGGACACGGGCGACGTCGCCATCGAAGAGCGCGGCAACCGCCTCGCGGAGGAAACGCTCGCCGAAGGGCTCGGCGCGGCTCGATCGGAACGCGACACCCTTGAGCAGCACCTTCCCGTCCAGCGTGCGCAGCGCGTAGTTCTTCGGCTCGTGCGAGAGCATCGATGCGTAGCGGCCGTCGTACTCGAGCTTCACGCGCGCGGGCAGGATCGCATCGACCTCGGCGACGACGCGCCGCTCGTCCTCTTCCGTGAACGACTCGGGCACCGCGAAGTACACGCCGTCCGTGTCGGCCTCGAGGAGCGTGACGCCACGGGACGCGAGCTCGCGGCAGACGAGATCGAGGAGCTCGCGCCCGCGTCGCGTCACCTCGTTCGCCGCGTGCACGTCCGAGAAGCGCGTGAGCCCGACCGCCCCCATGTAGCCGTACGCGGAGTTCACGAGCAGCTTCATCGCCGCGGAGAGCGCCTCGTTCTCGTGACGCGCGCTCGAGCCCTTCGGTGCGGCGCGCCCGGCGGCCTTCGCGGCCAGGCGTTGCTCCACGAGGCGATCGACGAGCGCGAGCAACGCGCCGAGCCGATCGCGCGAGGGCCCGATGCGATGCGCGCGCATCAGCGACGGATAGAGGCTCGCGACGTCGGCCTTCACGATTCGATGCGCGACGCCGATCGCGAACAGGTGTAGCGCGGCGCCTTGGTGCTGAGTCCCGTCGCCGCCATCGTGCCCCGGTAGCGCGGCGTTCGATCGGAGGTACGCGCGAAGGAGTAGAGGATCGATCACGCCCGTCGCGGGCCCGGCATCGGCGAGCCGCTCGTAGCGACGGGGCGCCATCTTCGCGAGCGCGAACGCTGCGCCACCGAGCGTGCGAGCGAGACCTTCCGCGTCGTTCACGTCGTCGATCGCGTAGCGACGCACGCGATCCGGATCCGTCTTCCACACGCGCGCGATGTCGCGTCCGGGGATCTCTTCGCGATCGGCGCGCGAGAGACCGAGATGACGCGCGACGACCT
This sequence comes from uncultured Sandaracinaceae bacterium, assembly GCA_964429305.1. Classification (GTDB taxonomy): domain Bacteria; phylum Myxococcota_A; class Polyangia; order Polyangiales; family Sandaracinaceae; genus JBBSAT01. Next base: position 4,029 of record CAYSCF010000097.1, read on the forward strand.
TGAGGCCATGCCCCGGCAGATCGCGCGCGGCGAAGTCGTGGCGGCGAACCGCGTCCATCGTGTCGACGAGCTCGCGCCCCGGCACCGTGAAGCGCGCACGGCGCATCGGATCGTCGTCCTCGTCGCGATCCACCTTGCCGGGCCCGATCGAGGCGCCGCGCGCGGAGGGACGACGCCGCAGACCGGGCGCGCCTGCACGACCGAGCGCGAGCGGAACGCCGAGCCGCCGCGATCGTTCGGCGAGGAACGGCAGGTCGAAACCATGGAGGTTGTGGTTCTCGATCACGTCGGGATCGCTCGCACGCACCCACGCGATCAGGCGCAGCAAGAGGTCGGCCTCCGCACGATCGCCCTCGCCTTCGCTCTCCAGCGTTCGTGCGACGCCCTCGGGATCGCGCGCGGCGATCAAGAAGACGCGATCGCGATTGGGATCGAGCCCGGTCGTCTCGAGATCGATCTGCGCGCGACGAAGATCGGCGAACGCGAGATCGCGGAAGTAGTTTCGTCCGGTCGCGACCAGATACTGCTCTTCGGGCGGGAGCATCATCGCGAGGTCGTCACCGAGCGCCTTGAGGCTCGCCACCGACCGACCGTGCTGCGTCGCCGCCGCGCGTAGAATGGACTGCTGCAGCGCGCGACCATCGCCCGCGCTCACCACGAAGCGGAGTGCGCCGGGTCCCTCGAGCTCGCGCACCTGGGCATCGCGCGGCAGCACGTCCGGCACGAACGCGAGCAGCGCCCACGGCCGATAGCGTTCGTCCTCGCGGACGAGCGCGCCCTCGATGCGCCGCCACACGATCGCGCGCCCGTCGAGCTCGGCCCACACGGAAACGATGCCGGGCATCGTGTCCCAGCCCCAGAGCCACTCGTCCTCGACGCCCGAACCGGGCTCGCGCGTCACGGACAACGCCCCTCGCCCCCCACTACCGGGGTCACTCCACACGGTCCCAAACACGCGAAATCTCTGCGCTCCGGCGGCAGGATGCGCAATCCGTCACAGAGAACGCGTATCTGGCTTCTTTTGAGGGAGATCTCGCGCGCGTGACGAAATTCACATTCGGCCGCCAGTTCGCCGTGAATCCGGGTGGTTGCCTGGGTGTGGAGTGACCCTGTCAGGGGCGGCCGGAGAGGCCGTACTTCTTCATCTTGTCGATCAGCGTCGCGCGGCCGAGGCCGAGGCGGCGCGCGGCTTCGCTCTGGTTGCCGTGCGTCTCTTCGAGTGCGCGCGTGACGAGACCGCGCTCGAACGCTTCGACCTGCTCGCGCAGCGATGCGCGCTCGTTGCTCGGTGGGGGCGCGTCGTGATCGTCGTTGGAGTGAGCCACGGATACCTCACCGGTGCTGGGCGCGCTCACCGTCAAGAGCTCCGGGCCGACGATCCCGCCGGTCGAGAGCGCGATGACGCGCGCGATCGCGTTCTCGAGCTGTCTCACGTTGCCGGGCCAGCTCTGACGGACCAGCGCCTCGACCAGCGCGTCCGAGAGCACGACCCCGCGCACCCCGAACTTCTCGGCCTGTCGACGACCGATCTCACGCGCGAGCGCCGGGATCTCGTCGACACGCTCGCGCAGCGGCGGCACCCAGAGCTCGACGACCGCGAGCCGGTAGTAGAGGTCTTCGCGGAAGCGGCCCGCTTTCACCTCGGCGAGCAGATCGCGGTTCGTGCACGCGATCAGACGCACGTCGACCTTCTCGACGCGGCCCGAACCGACGGGCTGGATCTCGCCTTCCTGGATCGCGCGCAACAGCTTCGGCTGCAGATTGAGCGGGAGCTCGCCGACCTCGTCGAGCACGAGCGTGCCGTGGTCGGCCTGCGCGAAGAAGCCGCTGCGGTTCGCGATCGCGCCGGTGAACGCGCCCTTCACGTGGCCGAAGAGCTCGGTCTCCGCGAGATCGGCCGGGAGCGCTGCGCAGTTGAAGCGGACGAGCGCCTTGTCCTTGCGCTTGCTGCTCGCGTGCACGAGCGACGCGACGAGCTCCTTGCCCGTCCCCGTCTCGCCGCGCACGAGGACGGTGACGTCCTTCGCCGCGACGCGCTCGATCGATGCCATCAGCTTGCGCATCGGCAGGCTCTCGGCGACGAACCGCCGGCCCAACGCATGCTCGGCCGCGAGCTTGCGATTCTCGCCTCGCAGCGATCGCGCCTCGGCGGCCCGCTCGACCACGAGGCCGAGCTCGTCGATGTTCACCGGCTTGCCGAGATAGTCGTACGCGCCCTCTTTCATGGCGCGGACCGCGACGCGCTCGTTGCCGTGCGCCGTCATCAAGATCACGGGCAGCTCGGGATCGCGCTCGCGGATCTTCTCGAGCAGCGCGAGGCCGTCCATGCCGGGCATCGCGAGATCGGTGAGCACGACGTCGAACGGCTCGTCGAGATGCTTGAGCGCCTCCGCCCCGGATCCGACCGCGACGACGTCGTGCCCGCGATCGACGAGGACCTCGCGCGCCATGTAGAGCACGCCCGGCTCGTCGTCGACGACGAGGACGCGGCTCATGATGCCTCGGCCAGCTGGGGCTGGTGATGGGGCAGCGCGATGCATGCTCGCGTGCCCTCGCCTTCCTTGCTCTCGTGCACGAGCTCGCCGCCGTGCTGCTTGATGATCGTGCGGCTGAGCGCGACGCCGAGCCCCGTGCCCGTCTCGCGCGTCGTGAAATAGGGCGTGCCGATGCGCGCGAGCACGTGCGCCGACATGCCTTCGCCGTGATCGCGAACCTCGACGAGCGCTCGCTCGCGCTCGTCGCGCACGCCGACCTCGATCGTCGCGCCTCGCGGGCTCGCCTCGATCGCGTTCGCGACGAGATTCAGCAACGCTTCCTCCAGGCGCTTGGCGTCCACCTCGGCCGTGGCATCACCGCTCTCGCGCACGAGCGTGACGTCGTTGGTCGCCGCGCGCGCCTCGAAGAGCGTCAGTACGCGATCGACGATCGGCCCGAGCGGCTGCTGCATCGGGACGAGCTCTTCGATCGGTCGGCTCATCGCGAGGTAGTCGCGCAGCGTCACGCCCATGCGTGCGCACTCCTCGTTCACGACGTGGAGGCGCTCCTTCGTGCGCGGATCGGTCGCGCCGCGCTCGAGCAGTTCGGTCAGGCCCGCGATCGCCGCGAGCGGGTTCTTGAGATCGTGCGCGACGCGCGCCGCCATGCCCTCGAGCGCGTTCACGCGCTCCGTGCGCGCCGACAAGAGATCATCCCGCGCGGCCGCCGCGAGCGCGCCCGCTCGCACATAGACGTCCGTCGTCTCGATGACCTTGTTCGACGTCAGCCACACCGAGTACGAGAGCGAGATCACCATCGCGGTCCGGTACCACTCGTCCGGCCATGCAGGGCCCGTCACGCTGGTCGGCGCCACGGCCATGGCGATCAGCGCGCCGACGAACATGGTGATCACCATGCGGGTCTCGGGCGCCTCGCCGAACGCGCTCGCGCAGATGGCAACCGTCGCGAACATCGACGGGAGGAACGGGCTCGAGAGACCGCCAGTGGCCATCACGATGACGACGTTGGCGAACATCATCACGAGCGACGTGGACAGGATCTCGCTGCGCGGGAAAGGCTGCTTCTCGGCGCGGCGCGCGAGCACGAAGAACCACGACTGGAGCGCGATGTGCACCAGCGCCACGATCCCGAAGCGCGCCCACGAGAGGCCCGCGGCCCACGTCAGCACGATGTGGATGAGCGTCGTGCGCCAATAGAAGCGCGGGCGCTGCTTCATCCACTCGTTGCCGTGCTCGAGCATGAGCCGCTCGCTCATGGCCGTGTACCGCTCTTCCGGGGTGACGACTTCGCTCGACACGCTCGCGCTCCTTCGCCTCAGGACTCTGGCGATCGCCGTCTCCGTTGCGAGAACGGGGCCAGCGCCGGGAGCGGCCGAACGTCTTTCGGGATCCACCATTGTCGCAGCGTGCTCGGCCCGCGCGTGCTCGCCAAGAGGGGAGGCGACTGCGTTGGTCTGTAGGGGCCTCCGACAGGAGGACCTGCCGGAAACCCGACAGCGTCGGCCTTCCGCGGCGCGCCCGCGCCGCAAACGCGCGATTTTCCGCGTGGCACGCGAGGTGAAATGGGACGACGCCATGAGCAACGCAGCGCCTTCGAGCTCGCCGAACGGAACCGATGACTCGGGCCTCCGAATCGTGCGTCCCTCCACCGAGATGACGACCTCCCAGACCGAAACGGCGCCCGCGCCTCCTCCCGCCGTCTCGGCTCCTCCGACGGCTCCCGCGCCTCGCTCGCGCGCTCGCATCGTATTCGTCGTGCTCGCGGTGCTCGCGGCCGGCGGCACCGGGGCGTACTGGTGGATGAACCGCGGCCTCGAGTCGACCGACGACGCGCAGGTGGAAGGCCACATCGTGAACGTGGCGGCGCGCGTCGCCGGACAGGTCTCGGAAGTGCTGGTCGAGGACAACCAGCTGGTGCAGGCGGGCGACCCGCTCGTGCGTATCGATCCTAGCGACATCGAGACGCGTCTCGCCGCAGCGCGTGCCGATGCCGCGGCTGCCGTCGCCGCACGCGATGCCGCGCAGGCGCAGCTGACGTTGACGCAGGCGACCGTCAGCTCGAGCGATCAGCAGGCGCGCGGTGGTCTGACGTCCGCACGCGCGGGTCTGTCGAGCGTCGCCGCGACCATTCAGTCGGCCGAGGCGCAGATCACGGCCGCTCGCTCGCGCGTCTCGCTCGCGCAGACCGAGCTCGGGCGCGCGCAGCATCTCTTCGCCGATCACAGCGTGGCGCAGGCGGAGCTCGACTCGCGCCAGGCCGCGTACGACCAGGCGGTCGCGACGCTCGCGCAGTCCGAAGCAGCGCTCGCCGCGGCGCAGACCGGCCGGGCGACGTGGATGGGACAGATCGACACCGCGCAGGGTCGCATCGTGCAGGCGGCGGCAGGCCCCGATCAGGTCGCCGCGGCGCAGGCCGCGGTCGCGCAGGCCGACGCGCGCATCCAGGCGACGACGTCCGCCGTCCATCTCGCCGAGCTGCAGCTCGAGTACGCGACGGTGCGCGCGCCGATCACCGGATACGTCTCGCGCCGCACGGTGGAGCCGGGCGCGATGGTCGGCCCGGACCGCGCGATGCTCGCGATCGTCGGAAGCGAAGAGCTCTGGGTCGTCGCGAACTTCAAGGAAGACCAGATCGCGCACATGCAGCCGGGCCAGCCGGTGACGATCGAGGTCGACGCGTTCGACGGCATCGAGGTGCGCGGCCACGTGGAGAGCCTCGCCGGTGCGACGGGCGCGCGCTTCTCGCTGATCCCGCCCGACAACGCGTCGGGCAACTTCACGAAGGTCGTCCAGCGCGTGCCGGTGCGCATCGCGATCGACGACGCCCATGGCGCGCGCCTGGTCCCGGGCTTGTCCGCGACGACCGTCGTGAACGTCGCCGCGCCGGCTGCGCACTGATCGAAGACGAAGACGAGCCATGAGCACCGAAGCACAGAAGCCGATGGAAGAGCCGACCGAGGTCCAAGGACCGAAGGTGCTCGTCACGATCGCCGTGATGCTCGCCGCGCTCATGGCGGTGCTCGACATCTCGATCGTCAACGTCGCGCTCAACGACATCCGCGCGAGCTTCGGCACGCCCATCGATCAGATCGGCTGGATCTCGGTCGGCTACATGATGGCGAACATCGTCGTCATCCCGCTCACCGGCTGGCTGCAGCGTCGCTTCGGCTATCGCCGCTACTTCGTCTTCTCGCTCCTCATGTTCACGGCGGCGAGCGCGCTCTGCGGTCTCGCGTGGAACCTGCCGTCGCTCGTCATGTTCCGCGTGCTGCAGGGCATCGGCGGCGGCGCGATCATCCCGACGGCGCAAGGCATTCTCTTCGCGCGCTATCCGCGTCGCGAGCACGCGATGGCCGGCGCGCTCTACGGCCTCGGCGCGATCACCGGCCCGCTGCTCGGCCCGACGATCGGCGGCTACATGATCGACGTCGCGAGCTGGCACTGGATCTTCTACATCAACGTGCCGATCGGTCTCGGTGCGGCCGCCCTCGCGTGGCGCGTCATCGAGCAGCCGAGCTTCAAGCCGACGACGGATCCGGTGGACTGGACGGGCATCGGCCTGCTCGCGGTCGGCATGTCGTCGCTGCAGTACACGCTCGAAGAAGGCCATCGTGACGGCTGGTTCGAGTCGCCGCTGATCACGTTCCTCTCGATCACCGCGGTCGTCTGCCTGATCACGTTCGTCGTGCACGAGCTCGAGACGAAGAACCCGGTCGTCGACTTCCGCGTGTTCTTGAACCGAAGCTACACGGCCGGCACGGTCATCAACTTCCTCGTCGGCTTGAGCCTCTTCTCCGGCTCGTTCCTCTTCTCTCTGTATTGCGGCTCGATCCTGCACTACAGCGCGCTCGACATCGGGCTCGTGTTCCTCGATGCGGGCCTGATCCAGATCATCATGATGCCGCTCGTGGGCCGCTTCGCGGGCCGGTTCGACGGACGCGTGCTCGTCGCGATCGGCGTCGTGATCGTCGCCTACAGCATGTGGGTCAACACCCAGCTCACGCCCGCATCCGGGTTCGAAGATCTCGTCTATTCGATGCGCCTACGCGCGATCGGTCTGCCGTTCATCTTCGTGCCGCTCTCGGTGCTCTCGCTCTCGAACCTCTCGAACAAGCTGCGCCCGAACGCGACGGGCTTGTTCAACCTGACGCGTGAGCTCGGTGGCTCGATCGGCACGGCGTGGATGAGCACGCTGCTCGATCACCTCGGGCACGAGCAGAGCGCGTACCTCGGCGAGCACCTCACGGCGACGAGCGCGGAGACGAGCGATGCGCTGCTCCAAGCGCAGCACGGCGCGCTCGCGACGACCGCGGATCCCGTGATGGCCTCGGTCGCTAGCCTCGCCAATCGCGTCTACGGCCAGGCCATGGTGCGGGCGTTCGATCAGTCGTTTGCGTGGGCCGCGGTGGTGTTCGCGACCGGCCTGTTGGTGGTCCTGATGATCGAGAAGCCCAAGACGGACGTGAAGGTCGAAGGCGCTCATTAGCGCCGCCTGACGCGTCTGGCAGTCCCCGATGTTCGTCTCGCTCGCACCACTCGGTGCGTTGCTGGAGGAGTGTTGTCATGTCGTCCCAACGTTCGCTCGCTCTCGTCACTCTGCTCTGCTCGATCACGTCGATCGCGTCCGCGCAGGACGTCGCATCTCCCACGGAGGCCGCGCGCGAGGCCAGCGAGGTCGGGCCCATTCTCGAGGAGCGGCTCGGTGCAGCGCTCGCCGTGGCCGGCGGGCTCTCGGCCGACGACGTGGCGACGCGCGCTGTCGAGACGAGCGCCGACATCCGCGCGCGCGCGGCCGAGCTGCAGGCGGCGGGGCTCGCGGTCGATCAGGCGCTGGCCGGCTACTTCCCGCGCGTGACGCTCGGCGCGAGCTACACGCGCATGTCCGACATCACGATGCCCGCGCTCGGCACGCTCGTAGCCGCGCCCGGTGCGACGAGCGGTCAACCGATCGCCTCGTCGCAGCCGCTCTATGCGTTCGGCTTCCAGTTCCCCGTGCTCTTGAACCAGACGTATCTGCAGGCGCAGCTCTCGATCCCGCTCACCGACTATCTCTTGCGTGTCGCGCCAGGCGTCGAGGCTGCGCAGTCGACGCGAGATGCCGCGGTCGCGACCGCGGAGGCGACGCGTCGCCGCATCGGATCGGACGCACGCATCGCGTACTACACGTGGACGCGGGCGCGCCTGCAGGCGTTGGTCGCCGATCAGGCGCTCGCGACGATCCAGGATCATCTGCGCCAAGCCCGCTCGTTCGTCGCTGCCGGCGTCCTTCCCGAGGCCGATGCCACGCGCGTCGAAGCGCAGGTCGCCGCCGCCGAGCTGCTCGCGGCACGTGCTCACGATCTCGATGCCGCGCTCGTCGATCGCCTGCACACGATCCTGCACGACGGCGAGACGGGCGACTTCGCGATCGGCGATGCGCTCACGCCGAGCCTTCCGGACGTGACGCGCACGCCGAGCGACTCGGTGCAGACTGCGTACGACAACCGCCCCGAGCTGCGCGCGATCGCCGCGAGCGTGCACGCCGCCGATCGCCAGGCCGCCGTCGCGAGCGCGGGCTTCTGGCCGCAGATCGTCGGCCTCGGCCAGGTGCTCACCGCGAACCCGAACCCGCGCTTCGTGCCGCAGCAGGATCGCTTCGACACGACGTGGCAGGTCGGCGTGAGCCTCACGTGGAGCCCGAACGATCTCGGCATCGCCGTTCCTGCGACGCACGCGGCCGAGGCGCGACGTGACGCGGCGAGCGCGCAGCTCGATGCGATGCGCGACGCGATCCGCACCGAGGTCGTCACCGCGTGGCAGGGCGTGCGCGACGCACGCGCGGCGCTCGACACCACGACCGATGGTCTGCGCGCTGCCGAGGCGACGTACGTCTCGCGCCGCTCGCTCTACGCCGCGGGCCGTGCGACCACGCTCGAGCTCCTCGACGCCGAGATCGATCAGACGCGCGCGCGTCTCGAAGCGCTCAACGCCCGGGTCGACGCCGCCATCGCGCGGACGCGCTGGGCGTTCGCCACGGGGCAGTGATCTTCCGGCGTGCCCGCTAGCGGTCGGTGCAGCCCACGAGCATCTCGGGATCGCTCGTGGAGGCGGCAACCGTGTCGCACGCGGGGCCGAAGAACGCGACGTGGCCGAAGTCGAGGTCGGTCCAGTCCCAGCCGTCCATGTGCGTCGTGTCTCGCGCGATGGGCATCCCATCGAGCGTCACCGTGACGGCGTTCGGGTCGTCGGGCCGCGACGGTGAGCGCAGCGTACAGCGCGTGATGGAGCGCTCGATGGTCTCGATGGCCGCCTGCACCTGCGCCGGCTGACGCGCGCTGTAGTACGCCGGCTCGCCCGCGCGCGTGTTCGGTCGACCGCCGGCGCGCGCCATCTCCCCGAGCGCGCGCACCTCCGCGGGCTCGGCGTCACCATCGAGGCCGATGACGAAGGTCGCGATGCCGCGCGCGGCGAGCCCCGCGATCGTCGATGTCGTGCGTACGTCGTCGAGGCACTCGGTCGGCATCCCGTTGCAGGTCGGCATGCCCATCGGCCCGAGCGAGGTGCACTCGCAAGTGTCCGGATCGAGCCCCACGTTGCAGTTGGGGCCGCCGTCGGTGCTCAGCACGATCGTCACCGAGTGATCGATCGTCACGCGCGGCAGCAGCGTCGAGCCCGCGAAGTCGATCGCGTCCGACGTCGGCGTCGCGCCCCACGGATCGCTCATCGTCAGGACCGAGAGCACGCCGTCGGCGTTGTTCAGCGCCGTGTCCGAGTCGATCACGCGCGTGAGCTGGCAGCTGCGCACGACGCTCCCGTCGAAGCGGCGCGGATACGCGAACGCGCCCATCGCGAGCGTGTCCTGGAAGGGCGGGAGCGTCATCGCGAGCGCGTCGTGCAGCACGTCCCAACGTCGCGGCGGCGTGCTGCTGCCGTCGAGGTTCGACGCCATCGAGCCCGAGCGATCGATCACGAACATCACCTCCGTCGTGCCGCGCAAGAGCGGGAAGCGACCCGTGATGCACGTGAGAGTGTCCGGCACGTCGGGCGAGAACGCGTCGTGTGCATCGGGCGCATCCGGCGCGTCGATCCCGACGTCGGGGATGCGCGCCGCGTCCATACCGCCGTCGAACGTCGGGATCCGCAGGCCCGTCTTCGCGCCGCAGGCCGCGAGCGCGATCGACGCGCCCAGCACGCACGGGCGAAGCAACGCGCGCTTCATGGCGTCCTGACGCACACCGGGTGACCGGTCCAGCTCGGGCTGGTGCTGCTGCACGTCGTCCCACTCGGACACGCCTGCATCGTGCAGTCGAGCGGAAGACAGAAACCATCGACGAGTGGCGGAGACAAGGTCTCGAGATGCGTGCACGCATAGCCGACGCGGCACTGCGCATCCGTCGTGCACGTCGGAAAGCAGATGCCGAGGTCGCCGCCGGGGCTGGACACGAAGCTGCTGTCGATCTCTGCGCTGCCATCCGGGCAGCTTCCCTGCGGGAGGCGACCGCCGGCCACGATGGACGCGCTGTTCTGGGTGATGCCGTACGAGACGCACATGCCCTGATAGAAGCCGCCGCCGCGGGCGTCGTCCTGCACGAAGCAGTCGCCACCGCGACACTCCACGCCGTCGCGACAAGGCGCCCCGTTCTCCGCGCCGGTGCCGAGCGTCGTGACGCAGGTCGACGAGTACGGATCGCACACGAGGCCGGGGCCGCAGCTCGGATAGCCCGGCGGCTCGTGGCCCGCCGGATAACAGATCGGCGCGCAGTACGCGCCGCTCATCGTCGACAGGCACGCGCCCGCGTGTCGTATGCACTCGCCGGTGCCGGGCTGGCACGCCCACAAGCAGAGGTTGGCGACGCACGTCGCGCCTGCGCCACACTCGGTGTCGTCTCCGCATCGCTGCGTGCACGCGCCGCCGGGGACGTTGGTCAGGCAGGTCACGCCGGTGCCTGCGCCACACGCCGAAGTGTCGGTGCAGGGCCCGAGCGTCGGAGGTGGGCCCGCGTCGTGGAGCGTGTCCTCCGGAATCTGCGCATCGCGACGCCCGAACGGCCCGCCGTCCGAAGGGTCCTCCGGATGGCGATCGCACCCGCTGAACCAGGTGGAGGCCAGCGCGAGCGTCGCGGCCAGCGCGAGCGTGAGTCCATGAGCCATCGGCTTCCCAGAGCATAAGCAATCATCGGTCCGTGCGGGAAATGCCGGAGAAACGCGGTCGACGTGCAGCAACCGCACGTGGCGTTGCGCCGGAGCGTGCCGAGACCGCCCAGTCGCCGGCCTGTCAGACGTCCAGACACCCATCGGCCGGAAGCTCGGACATTCCGACACCGGATCTCGTGAACGACCGCGAAATACGGGGCTTCGCTCGCGCGAAACGATGGCACGAGCGCTGCTCTGTCTGGGGTCAGACACGCGAGGTCCTCATGTCGCTTCGACCACCCGCATCGATCGTTCTCGCCGCCAGCCTCGTCTCGCTCGTCCCCCTCGGCGCGGCCGCCGACGGCATCGACGTGGTCGCCGACGTCGCGAGCCTCCGCTCGGATCGCGGCGAAGTACGCGGCGCGCTCTACGCGTCGCCCGACGGCTGGACGAACGAGGGCCGCGAGATCGCGACGTGCGTCGCGCAGGTCGTGCATCGTCAGGCGCGCTGCGTGTTCGCGGACGTCGCGCCCGGCACGTACGCGTTCGCGCTGCTGCACGACGAGGACGACGACGGGCACATGAACCGCGACTTCTTCGGCTTCCCGCAAGAGGGGTTCGCGTTCAGCAACGACGCGGCGCCCGGGCTCGGGCCGCCGTCGTTCCAGTCGGCGCACTTCACGCACGGTCAGGAGAGCACCGTGCTGCACGTGCACGCGCGCTACGGGCTCTGAACGCGGGTGGAGCGATGCGCGCTCACTTCGCGATCCTGCGTCGCGACGGCGCGCCGCGCGGATGGAAGCATGCGACCTCGAAGCGGGCTCGCGTTTGGCTCCGGCGCTCGCGACATCGAGTACGCTTTCGCGCATGACCGAGCACACGGACGTCATCATCATCGGCGCGGGCCTGAGCGGCATCGGCGCGGCGGCGCACCTCGCGATGCGATGCCCCGAGAAGAAGGTCGTCCTGCTCGAGACACGCGATTCGATCGGCGGCACCTGGGACCTCTTCCGCTATCCCGGCATCCGCTCCGACTCGGACATGTACACGTTCGGCTTCTCGTTCAAGCCGTGGATGGAAGACAAGACGCTCGCCGATGGCGCCTCGATCATGCGCTACCTGCGCGAGGTCGTGACCGAGCACCGCATCGAGGACAAGATCCGCTACGGCCAGCGCGTCACGCGTATGTCGTGGTCGAGCGAGAGCGCCCGCTGGACGCTCGACATCACGAAGAAGGACGGCACGAGCGAGACGCGCACGTGTGACTTCGTCTACTCCTGCACGGGCTACTACGACTACGCCGGCGGATACGATCCGGAGTTCGCCGGGCGCGATTCGTTCCGCGGCACGGTGGTGCATCCACAGAAGTGGCCCGAGGGCCTCGACTACACGAACAAGAAAGTCGTCGTGATCGGCAGCGGCGCGACCGCCGTCACGCTCGTGCCCGAGATGGCCAAGACGGCCGCGCACGTGACGATGCTGCAGCGCTCGCCGACGTACATCGCGTCCGTGCCGTCGCGCGACAAGATCGCGAACGCGCTGCGCGCACGGCTGCCGAGCAAGGTCGCGTACGGCATCACGCGCTGGAAGAACGTGGGCTTGGGCATGTTCCTCTACCAGATGTCGCGCCGTCGCCCCGACCGCGTGAAGAGCTGGCTCGTCGGGCTCGCGAAGAAGGAGATCGGCGACAAATCCGACATCGCGCACTTCACTCCTTCATACAATCCGTGGGATCAGCGCCTCTGCGCGGTGCCCGACGGCGATCTCTTCCAGACGATCCGCGAAGGCAACGCCGAGGTCGTCACCGATCACATCGATCGCTTCACGGAGAAGGGGATCCTGCTGAAGTCCGGCCGCGAGCTCGAGGCCGACATCATCGTCACCGCGACCGGGCTCAAGGTGCTCTTCCTCGGCGGCATCGAGCTGCGCGTCGATGGCCAGCGCGTGCCCGTGAGCGAGAAGCTCCTCTACAAGGGCATGATGATCCAGGACGTGCCGAACCTCGCGCTCGCGTTCGGCTACACGAACGCGAGCTGGACGCTCAAGGCCGACCTCACGAGCGAGTACGTGTGCCGATTGCTCAAGCACATGGACTCGACAGGCATGCGCATGTGCACGCCGCGCCCGGATCCGGACGTGTTGGAAGCCCCGTTCCTCACGTTCTCTTCCGGCTACGTGCAGCGCGCCGCCGCCGCGCTGCCGAAGCAGGGCACGAAGCGCCCGTGGCGCCTCTACATGAACTACGCGCTCGACACGCTCGCGATCCGCTACGACCGCATCGACGACGGCACGCTGAAGTTCGAGCGCGGCGGCCGCCGCACCGAGCGCGAAGTGCCCGTCGCGAGCCCGACCTTCGCGACGCGGTGATCACTGCAGCTCGGGTACGCTCCCCGTCTGGGGAACCGACCATGCGCATCTCGCTCCATCACGTCTTGCTGCTGGTGATCGCGTCGGGCTCTGCGCTCGCCCTGAGCTGCAAGGGCCCGAGCATGGGCCGCGGGTGCGGGCCTCACTCGCCCTGCCCCTTCGCCTATGCCTGCGTGGTCGCGCTCGACGGAACCGATCAATGCATGGCGGGCTGCACGATCAACGAGACGATCTGCGACGACGGCTCCGCGTGTCTGCCGCTGCAGCCCGGTCCCACGCACGTCTGCTACGTCGGAGGCGACGTCGCGATCGGAGAGGCGTGCACGAACGTGGCTCAGTGCGTCCATACGGGCGTCTGCCTGCACATGGCCGGCGACCCAGCCGGCGCCGGCCGGTGCTACGTGGGCTGCAACTTGGACGGCACCTCGGTCGCTTGCACGGGCGGGAGCACATGCGTGGCCACCGCGGACGGGAACTCCGGCTTCTGTTCCGTAGGCCCGTGACGTCGGGCCCTCGGCGGCGGGCGCGCATGCACGCTGTGCTACAGTGCCAGTATGCGACCCGGCCGCACCAAGACGACGAGCTTCTCCCTCGACGAGGCGACGCTGCGCAACCTCAAGGCGCTCGCTGCCCGACGGCACAAGGGCAACGTCTCGGCCCTCCTCGCGGACGTCGCCGCGCGCGAAGTGAAGCTGGCTGCGGCCGAGGCGTACTTCGAGAAGCACGGTATCCCGCCGCTCACGGGCGATGCGATCCGACGCGTGGAGGCCGAGTGGCAGGCGCCGCCGAGCCGTAAGAAGCGCCGCGCGGCGTGACGTTCACGTTCGACACGGGGATGCTGATCGCCCTGGAGCGACGAAAGCCGCGCGCGACCGAGGCACTGCGCGCCATCACACGACGTGGGTTGGTGCCGATCGTGCCCGCGATCGTCCACGTCGAGTGGTGGCGCGGTCGAACCGATGCGCGTGAAGAGATCCTGCGCTTCGTCGAGCTCGAAGACATGCCGTCCACTCTGTGTCGTGCCGCGGGCGAAGCGCTGGCGGGCGTTCCACGCGCTACGCTCGCTGACGCAATCGTGATGGCATCGGCGGCCCTGCGTGGTGGCGGAGTGGTGTACACGTCGGACCCGACCGATCTGGGGAGGCTGGCGGTGCGTTTTCCGACGGTCCGGATCCTGGAGGTCTGAGCACGAGTACGAGCGAGCCCTCTCGCTCTCGCTCTCGCTCTCGCTCTCGCTCTCGCTCTCGCTCGCTCCATACTCTCGCCATGCGCGCCCTCCCCGCGATCCTGCTCTCGCTCCTCTGGCTCGCCCTGCCGGGGTGCTATCTGCTGCACCGGCGCCGCCGACGACGGCAGCGACGCAGCGGTCGTGACGGCGGACGCGAGCAGCGCCGTGGATGCGGGGCACGCCGTCGTGGACACGGGGCCCGGCGTCTGCAGCATCGTCGGGACCTACCGCACCAACGGCGGCGTCGTGATGGCGCTGGCACTCGGCGCCGACGGAACGTACTCCGCCGACGCAGGGCGTTTCGTCGGAACCTACAGCTGGGACGGGATGGTCCTCGCCTTCGCGCCAGGGCCGGGAAGCACCTCGAACGAGTGCGCGAGCACGCAGGAATCGAGCGTGAGGGTGACGTTCGACGGAGCTTGCCGCCAAGCGCTGGTGGTCGTGCTCACCGACAACTGCACGGGCTTCGGTATCCTCAGCATGTCGAGCAACATCACGAGGCAGTGATCGACGAGGCCTCGGCGCGCGACGTCAGGGCTCCCACACCAGGTCCGCGCCCCAGCTCGTCGGCGGCACGAACGTTCCGCTCAGCACGCCGTTCAACGGAAGCTGCAGCTCGATGCTCGCGCCGCCGTTCACGCCGCCCGAGCCGCCGCCTTGCTGCTGCGCCTGCTGCTGCGTCGTGTTTCCGAAGAAGCCCTCGAGATAGGCGTCGAGCACCACGTCGCGCAGGAAGTCCGGGATGATCCAGTCCGCGTTGAAGCCGACGCGCACGCCGACCGATCCGTAGCCACCCGTCTCGATCGCGACGTTCGGGACGAAGTCGCCTCCGAACTGTTGTTGGAGACCGAGCGTGAGGATGCCGGCGGTGAGGCCCGCGACGAAGTTCGCGGCTTGATCGCCGGCCTGTTGCGCGCTCGACGCGTCCTGCGGTCGGCTCGTGCGACCGCTGACCAGCAGCGCGAGGATCTCGCCGGTGTCGCTCGATTCGGTCGAGGAGAAGTCGACCGCGATGTTCGAGAGGTGACCGCTCACCGTGATCGTGATCGTGGCGCCGCGCCTGCCCGGCAACGCATAGACGGCGACGATCGAGATGTCGGGGTCGAGCTCGGGCGAGGTGATGTCGAACTGGATCGCGCCGTGCTGCACCGTGAAGCGCTTACCGAGAATCTCGAACGTACCGTTGGTGATCTCGGCCAGACCGCCGATGTAGAGGTTCGGATCGTCGTACGTGACGTCGAGATGCGCAGCGACGTGCGCTTCGAAGTCGTTTCGCGTGACGGTGAGCGCCGGAGCATCGACGTGGATGTGATACGGGAACGCAGTGTGGCCGCGGTCCGCGAGCTCGGGGGCGTCGTCACCGACGATGAGCACGTCGCGACGGCGATCGAGACCCTGGACCGATCCCGCGAGCGAGGGCGGCAGCGTGATCTCGAGAGGCTCGGTCGTGACCGTCACGTCGACGTCTTGGTCGCGGATGTCCACGACCGCGCGTGCGCGCCCCGTCAACGAGGCGAGCGTCGCGCCCTCGCGACGTACGGGAAATGCGTTCGGCGCGATCACGATCTCCGCGTGCGACGGCGCGAGGCCCTGGAAATCTACGTCGCCCGTCACCTGAACCGTTCCGTCGCCGTCGCGTACCAGCAAAGGATGATCGGCGGGGAGCGAAAGACGGCCGGGTGCGAGACGCAGCACGCCCTCGATGCCGTGCAGGTGCTGCCCGACGCTCGCGATGCGCGCGTGCCCCTCGCGCAGATCGAGACCGCCCGAGAGCACCGCGGTGGCGAACGGGCCGACGGCGCTCGCCGTGCCGTTCGCGACGATGTCGGCATCCACGATCCCGGGGATGAACGCGAGCAAGGGCGCGAGATGGGCATCCTCGAAATCGCTCCAGAAGAAGAGCGGCTGCTCCCACGCGACGCTCGGGACCGAGAGGCGTCCTGCGAAAGCGAGCGGCACGCCGACGACGAAGGCCGCCTCACCCTCGGCCGGCGTGAGCGCGTGATCGTTCGCCTGGAGCTGCGCGATGGACGGGCACTCCGCGATCGACGTGTGATCGCCTGCCTCTTCGGAGACGAGCATGCAGATCGAGGCGCGTGTCCCGCGCTCTTCGTTCTCGGTCCCGAAGGAGAGCTCCGCGTGGACCGCGTCGCCGCGCTGCATGCCGTCCTCGGGATCGAGCACGTGCAGGTTCGAGACCGCCAGTGCGCCGTCGAGCGCGGGCTGATCGGAGCCGAGCGTCATCACGAGGTCGCCGACGACCGAGCCGGCTGCGTACGCGCACGTCCACGGAAGCCCCTCGAGCGGGAGATCGTGGACGTGCAGATCGAGCTGTGTCGGCGGGAGCTCCGCGTACGCTGCCGCGAGCCACGAGTGGATGTGGGTCGGCGCATCGGCCGATGC
>CAYSCF010000098.1:0-20570 GCA_964429305.1 uncultured Sandaracinaceae bacterium
TACCGTCGCGCCGATGCGAACGACGACGTCGGCGCGGATGCGAACGACGACGTCGGCACCGACGCGCACTGAGCGTCAGACGCGATCGACGAGCAACGCGTGCTCCTGCCCGCCCGCTCGCGCACGCGTGCCCAGCGACGTCACGCGCCATCCCCGATAGAGCGCCGCGACCTCCGCGGGCGGCACGGAGAAGGGAGGCTCGTCGCTCGGCCCCGCGTGCTCGAGCGTCACCACGAGCCCGGTCGCTTCCGCACGCAGCATGCGCGTCAGCGCGACCGCGTAGTGCTCGCGCATGGCCTCCGGCAGAGCGATCAGCGCCGCGCGATCGTAGAACGCGTCGAACGATCCGAGCGCGTCGGGAGCGAGCGCGAGAAAGTCGGCGACCACGATCTCGATGCCGTGACCCTGGAGGGAGACCGCGTCTCCACGACGAGCACGCGTGACCGACAAGCCCGACTCCGCGAAGAACGCCTCGGCCGCTTCGGCCACGAGCTCGACGCCGACCACCTCGAAGCCGTGCGCGGCGAGGAACGCGAGGTCGATCGACTTGCCGCAGAGCGGAACGAGCACGCGCCGCGCGCCGCGCTCGAGCGCGCCGACGTGCGCGACGAGCCAGGGGTTGGGCGCGTCGGCGTGGAATCCGATCTGTCCCTCGCGCCAGCGCCGGTGCCAGTAGCTCTCGTCCACGCGCTCGAGCGTAGCTCTCGAATCATCCGGCTCGCACCGCCTCAGAACGATCCCGAGATCGACACCGTCGCGCCGCCGCTCGTCGGTGCGACCGCGAGCGTCGGTGGCGGCGCCTCGCCGTGGTGTCTGGCTCCGAGCGACCAGCCGCCGTGCACGATCTGCAGGATGCCGAGCGCGATGCTGGCAGCGCTGAACGCGGGGAGGACGGGCGAGTGGTCGTCACGGTCGGCGACGAAGCACGCGAGCGCGATCCCGGCACCGATGGACAGCATGCCGACGACGAAGTCGGTAACGGCCAGGCCGACGTCGAACGGCGTGTCCTGCGCGAACGAGACCATGTCGGCGATCGCGAGGCCGAGCGAGCTGAGCCCGAGCGCGCTTCCGACGGCGACTCCGGTGATAGCGCCGCCGATGTCCTGCGCCGCGGCGCGGGGAGCGAGCGTGAGGGTCAGAGCGAGCGCGAGCGATGCGGCGAACAGAGTGCGTTGCATGCGACGAGGCATTGCAGCCGCGATGCCGCGCGATTCGCCCGCGTTTCACGATCGACCGTGCAGCGCACTGCACGCCGCGCTGCACACGCGTGCCAGGCGCTCTCAGTGCGCAGCGAGGTAAGCGAGCGCTTCTGCTTCGTCGTGGAATACGTGGACGTCGGGCGAGTGCATCTCGCGGTTGATGCGCTGCACCTGGAGCGCGCCGGCGACCGTGCGGACCAACGACGCGCGTTTGGCGAAGCCGGCGAAGAGATCGTTGCGATGCTTGGCGACCGCGGCCTCGAACGCGGGGTCGTTGCGGCCGGGCGCCTCGCGCACGTCGCTGAGCAGACCGTAGCGCGAGCGATCGATCTGACTGCTCGCCAGACCGACCGCGCGGAACGTCGCGAGCGCGTCGTCGATCGAAGCGAACGGCTTGCTCGAGCGCGTGTAGCGGATGACCCGCCGTCGCTCGTCGATCTCCAACCGCGCGTAGTCCGATTCGAAGAGGGTCATGCTCCCAGCGCCTACGCCTCGACCACTCGGATGGCATCCCCCACTTTCGGGCGGGCCTCGCGCGCGTCGAGCCACGCGGCGAGCGCGATCATCGATGCGAGCAGGAGCGCCGTCCCCACCGCCCATGCGCCGAAGCCGAACGTCTGTCGGATGGGGCTGCAGAGCAGACCCCACGAGATCTCGAGGTGCACGACGTAGACGACGAGCGAGTGGCGTCCGAGCGAGAGCACCGCGCGCTGCAGCGGAAGCAGGCGCGGCAGCAGCACCGAGCCGAGGCCTGCGAACGAGATCGCGACCGACGCGTTCCACAGCAGGCGCACCAGGTTCCGCGACTGCTCGCTGCGCACGAGGATCCACTGCGCCGTCGGCATCGGCTCGAAGAGCGCGACCGAGAGCGCGCCGCCGATCACGAGCGCGAGCGCGCCGCTGCGCAGGAACGGCACGTCCCACGGAGCCGCCAGCGATCGCGCGCGCACCGCATGGCCGATCGCCGCGCCGAGCAGCGTGTACGCGAGCCACGGAAAGAGCGGGAAGCGAGCGCCGCTCGACATCGGATCACTCGTCGTTCGCGCGACGTAGTCGGCCACGCGCGTCGGCAGGTAAGAGAGGTCCACGCCGACGAACGATGGCGTAGCGAGCGCGACGACGATCGCGAGCAGGGCCAGAACAGCGGTCGCGGTCCGCAGGCGCGCGGCGGCGTAGAGCACACCGTTCACGACGACGAGCGACGCGCCGATGCCCTGCAGCACGTCGAGCCGCGCGACTAGCGACGGCGTGCGCGTCGTGTCGTTCAGCGCGAACCAGGTGCCCAGCCAGAGGATCGCCGCGAGCAGCGCGAGCAGCACGCGCCTTCGCGGCTCGGCCTTTTCTTCGACGGCCTTCCAGAGCGCGAACAAGAGCGCGGCATCGAGCGCGATCGCGAGCCAGTTGCGCGACTCGACGAGCGCGCCGTAGTCGACGGCCCACGCGAAGAGCTTGAACGCGTAGCCACCGATCACGATGCCGAGGCCGCGCCGAACGCCCGACCAGACGCGGTCGGGACGGAACACGAGCGCGGCGGAGACGCCCGCGAGCAAGAGAAAGAGTGGTGCTGCGAAGCCGCCGACGATCCTCGTCCAGCGAAATGCTTCACCGTCGCGGAGCGGCCCGCCGATCCACGCGTCGGCGCAGTGCCACTGGATCATGCACAAAACAGCCGCGCCGCGGACGGCGTCGACCACCAGGACACGAGTAGGGCGCCGATTCGTAGACGAGTTCATTTCCGTTCGCGACGCACCGCGTTGACCCGAGCGCGCCCGTTTGGTACTCCGGCCGCGCTCGTGCTCCTCGGATGCTTCGAGGCCGGCGACCGTGACAGGAGAGGTAGGCAGTGTTCAAGTCGATCTGCATCTTCTCCGGCCACGCGAACCCGCACCTCGCGGAGTCGATCGCCGAGTACCTCCAGCTGCCGGTCGGGCGCCTGAAGATCTCGAACTTCTCCGATGGTGAGGTGTTCGCCGAGATCCAGGAGAACGTTCGCGGCGTGGATGTCTACGTGGTGCAGCCCACGTGCGCTCCGGTGAACGACAACCTGATGGAGCTGCTCGTGACGGTCGATGCGCTCAAGCGCGCGTCGGCCGGATCGATCACGGCGGTGATCCCGTACTACGGCTACGGCCGACAGGATCGCAAGGTCGCGCCGCGCACGCCGATCACGGCGAAGCTCGTCGCGGATCTGCTGAGCGCCAGCGGCGTCTCGCGCGTGCTCTCGATGGATCTGCACGCGGGGCAGATCCAGGGCTTCTTCAACGTGCCCTTCGATCACCTCTTCGCGATGCCAGTCTTCCTCGAGGCGCTGCGCCCGAAGCTGAAGGAAGAGACCGTCTTCGTCTCGCCGGACGCGGGCGGCGTCGAGCGTGCGCGCGCGTATGCCAAGCGGCTCCGCGGTGAGCTCGCGATCATCGACAAGCGACGGGCGAAGGCGAACGTCAGCGAGGTCATGAACATCATCGGCGACGTCGACGGTCGCGACTGCGTCATCGTCGACGACATGATCGACACCGCGGGCACGCTCACGAACGCCGCACAGGCGCTGAAGGAGCGCGGCGCCAAGCGCGTGCTCGCGATCGCGACGCATCCCGTCTGCTCGGGTCCGGCGATCAAGCGGATCGTCGAGAGTGCGATCGAAGAGGTCGTGGTCACGAACACGATCCCGCTGGGCCCCGAGGCGCTCGCGTCCGGGAAGTTCACCGTGCTCAGCGTCGCGCGTCTGCTCGGCGAGGCCATCAAGCGCATCCACAACTCGGACAGCGTCTCGAGCCTCTTCGTCTGAGCCGCGCGCATCATCCGACATCGCAGGCGTCTGCCTACCGTGGCCCCATGACAAGCGCGCGCGCGAGTGCGTACGCTGATGGAACTTGGCTGCTTGTACGGAGGTGCGGATGCGTCTTTTCTTATCGGCGTGCGTGCTGGGGCTCACGTCCTGTTTCGCGATGGGTTGCTCGGCGGTCATCGATCCCGACACGAATCGCTTGAACGACGACACCGGCGTCGCGCGTGACGCGAGCGTCGTTCCGGGCAACGACGGCGGCGCGCTCGTCGATGCGTGGATCGCGCCCGGCACCGATGGCGGAACGCCGACCGACGCGTGGACTGCGCCCGGCGTCGATGCGTGGACCGCGCCCGGTGTCGATGCGTGGGTCGCGCCGAACGATGCGTGGGTGCCGCCAGTGCGCGACACGGGCCCCGTCTGCGTGCCGGGCGTCGAGTGCGCGGGCTGGAGCAGCGCGCTGGGGGCGGCGCCGCGCGATGCGGCTGGCGCGACGCCGGCGCTCGCGCTGATGAACTGCGTCATCCAAGTCCATCGCAGCGATTGCTGCGGCGCGCGCGACGCGCTCGGCATCAACCACGGCGCGCGCGCGACGCTCTGTGCTGCCGAGACCTCGTGCGATGCGATGTATCCGCCCGCGACGTGCAACGACAACACGATCACCACCGACACCGGCGAGACGACGATGAACCCGAACAACGTCCGGCTGCGCGTCGTGGATCCGCATCCGTGCCCGGGAAGCACCGCTGGCACCTGCTACACGTGCGAGACGTTCGTGTGCACGAGTGATCCGTGTCGCACCGCGCCCGGCATCACCGGCGGCTGCGGATGACGCGCGCGCGAATCCTCCTTGATCACTTCCGCCTCGCGCGCTAACCCGGCCGACTTTCTCGGCGCGGCTTGGCGCGCACGAGGCATGCAACGAAGGCGAGTAGTTAGATGGAAACCCAGACGCTCAAGGCTGAGGTCCGCACGGCAGGCGGAAAGGGGCCCGCGCGTCAGCTCCGGATGAAGGGGCTGATCCCTGCGGTGTTCTATGGACCGGGCAAGACGCCCGCGAACCTGACGGTGAGCCCGGACGACGTGACCGACCTGGTCGGTGGCGAGTTCGGTCGCAATCAGATCGTCACGCTCGAGTTCGGCGGACAGAAAGAGCTCGCGGTCGTTCGTGACCTCGAGGTCGACCCGCTCTCGCGCAAGGTGCTGCACGTCGACTTCTACTCCGTCGCGCGTGATCGCGCCGTGCGGACGAAGGTGCCGTTCATCACGAAGGGTCGTGCGGCCGGTGTCGCGGCGGGCGGCGTCCTGCGCGTCATCTACCGTTCGCTCCCCGTGCTCGGCGCGCCCGACAAGATCCCGGCGAAGATCGAGGTCGACGTCACGTCGCTCGATCTGCACCAGGCGATCCGCGTGAAGGACCTCGCACTTCCTGCTGGCGTCGCCGTGGCGTACCCGCCCGAGCGCCCCGTCGTCTCCGTCGAGACGAAGGAGAAGGAGAAGACCGACGAGGAGTTCTACGGAACGGTCGCGGCGGTTCCGGGCGCGGCTCCGGTCGCGGGCGCAGCAGCTCCGGCGGCAGGTGCAGCAGCTCCGGCGGCAGGCGCAGCGGCTCCGGCGGCAGGCGCGAAGGACGCGAAGGCCGCCGCTCCGGCCAAGGACGCGAAGAAGAAGTGATCGCTCTGGCGGCCTGACTCGTTTCAGGTCGCCAGCTCGTTCCGCTTCGCTTCGGTGTGCGGATCGTCTAGCTCCGCTTTGGTGTCGTGATGTGGCTGGTCGTCGGCCTCGGCAATCCTGGATCGCAGTACGCGCGGAACCGGCACAACGTCGGTTTCCGCGCGCTCGATCTCGTGGCGAGCCGATGGTCGGCCGGCCCGATGAAGGACAAGTTCTCCGGCCTGTGGACGAAGGCATCGTTTTCAGGCGAGGACCTCGTCCTGCTCGCGCCGCAGACGTACATGAACCTGAGCGGTGAATCGGTGCAGAAGGCGATGGCCTTCTTCAAGGTCCCGCTCGCGAACGTGCTCGTGATGCACGACGAGCTCGACCTTCCGTGGAAGGACGTCCGCATCAAGCTGGGCGGCGGTCATGCCGGAAACAACGGCATCCGCTCGATCATGCAGCACTGCGGGGCGGACTTCGTCCGGGTGCGGATCGGCATCGGGAAGCCCCCGCGGGGCACGACGGAGTCCTGGGTGCTCGGGGATTTCGACGCCATGGAGAGCGCAGAGCTTCCGGACGTGCTATCTGCGGCGGCCCTCGCGGCCGAGGCGGTCATCCAGCTGGGTGTCCCCGCGGCCATGAATCGGGTTCACGGAAAGAGCCCTTCTCCCAAGAAGGCGTGATTTCCGGGGAAACGCCGGCCCCTCGCTAGTGAGGGAGTCGGCACCTCGCTCCCGCCGTATGCGACGGGTGCCAAGGCTCGAGAGAGCCAGTCCAAGAGGAAGAGAATGGCAGAGACTCAGTCGATCGTTCCCCAGCTCGCTCCGCAGAAGCGTCTTCCGCGCGAGTACGAGCTCGTCTACATCCTGAATCCGCAGGTCGATGCGGACGACGCCGACAAGATCGCCACGCGCCTCCAAGAGGTCGTGAGCAAGCTCGGCGGCAAGATCACGAAGGTCGACCAGTGGGGCCGCCGCAAGCTGGCGTACCCGATCAACAAGGCGACCCGCGGCGTGTTCGTCTGCGTGCGCATGGTCGGCTACGGCGACCTCGTCGCCGAGATCGAGCGCAACCTGCGCAACGCCGACGCGGTCGTCCGCTTCCAGACGGTCAAGCTCGACACGGTCGTCGAGGCGCTCGACAAGGTCACGGTCGACCCCGAGCAGGTGAAGTTCGCCCGCATCGAGGCGCCGAGCCCCGACGAGGTCGAGCCGACGGTCGAAGAGCGCCTGGGCCTCAACGTCAAGCCGCGCGAGCGCAACAACGACGACTACGGCATGGACGACGACGACATCCCGAACCTCGACGAAGTTCTTCCTCCGCAGAACGAGGAAAAGGACTCCGGAGACGCGGACGCCTGATCGCGTCCTCCAACGATTTTCACTTCGATAAGGAGACATACAAATGAAGTTCTTTGCGAGACCGCCGATGGACGGCGGACGTGATGGCGAGCGAGGCAGCTCGAGCGGTGGCCGTGGAGGCCAGGGCGGCATGGGCGACGACGGCATGCGCCGTCGCATGGGGAAGAAGCGCGCGCCGTCCTTCGTGGCCGGCCCCGACTTCATCTTCGACTACAAGGATCCGAACACGCTCCGCCACTTCGTGAGCGAGCGCGGCAAGATCGTTCCGCGCCGCATCACGGGCCTCAACGCCACGCAGCAGCGGCAGCTCACCCAGCAGATCAAGCTCGCGCGCAAGATCGCGCTCCTCCCCTACACGTCGGGTAAGTGATCATGGCAGCGAACATCCAGGTCGTTCTGAAGGACGACGTCGAGAAGCTCGGCAAGTCCGGCGAGATCGTGAAGGTCAAGCCCGGCTACGCGCGCAACTTCCTGCTTCCGCGTGGTCTCGCGGTCGTGGCGAGCCGCGGCAACATCGTGCAGGTCGAGCACGAGAAGAAGGTCGCGATCGCGCGTGCGGCGAAGCTCAAGGCGGACGCGGGTGCGGTCGCCAAGACGCTCGACGGCGTGTCGGTCGAGATCCCGGTCCAGGTCGGCGAGGGCGACAAGCTCTTCGGCTCGGTGAGCACGAAGGACATCGCCGACGCGCTCGAGAAGAAGGGCCAGAAGATCGACAAGAAGAAGATCCTGCTCGCGGAGCCCATCAAGGCCATCGGCGAGTACGACGTGACGATCAAGCTCGGCTACGAAGTGACCGGCACCATCAAGGTGAAGGTCGTCAAGCAGAGCTGAGGGTCGACGTTCGCGTCGACAGGAACGGGCAAGTGAGGGGACGGGGCCGTCTGGGAAACCAGGCGGCCTTCGTTTTTTTCCGGACAATCGAGGAGGCGAGGAGGAATGGAGGCGAGGAGAGCATCCAGCATCGCTGTCTTCCGGCGCATCGAGAGCTCCCGCCAATCGGCGCCGACGTGGCGTCCTCCTCGCCTCCTCGTTCTCCTCGCCTCCTCGTTCTCCTCGCCTCTCGCTCGTTCTGCATTCCGCGCGTCGCATCCTGTCGCGCGTGTGGCGTGCACGGCACGCAAATGCACGCGCAGCACGCGTGAAACGTCGGCCTCGATGTTGCTGAAGACGGCGCGCGCCGCATCGCTCGACTTTCCGAGCGTGGCGCGTGGAGAACGATCATGGCGACGAGCAAGACCACGAAGAAGAGCCCGAAGAAGCCGATGGCCCGCGCACGCGCGGCCGCGAAGACGGGCGCCACGCGCGCGAAGACTGCTGCGAAGTCGACGACGAGCAAGCTCGGTCGTGCGGTTCGCAACGCGGAGAAGTCGGTCGAGCGCGCCGCCAAGAGCGTCGCGAAGAAGGTCACGACGACCGCGAAGAAGATCGAGCGCGCCGGCGAGCGCGCGATGAAGCGCGTCGCGGCCTGATCTTCGGCCCGCCGATCAGCGCGGCGTCTTGACGAGCTCGGCGAGCTCGCGCAGCAGCTGCTCGACCCGGTCGAGCGAGTCGCCGCCGAGCTCCGCCGGGAACCGTCGCGTGAGCTTCATGTCCGGCGTCAGGCGCCACGGGCTGTTCTTGGTGGCGACCTTGGCCATGACCTTGGCTGGATCGAGCGGCGTGTCCTCGCGCAGGTGCAGCGTGACGCGCTCCTTCGTCGCTTCGCAGCCGAGCACCTGATAGGCACGCAGCGGCGCCCGCAGGCGCATCGCGCGCACGTACGTCATCGCCTCCGGCGGCGGCGGGCCGAAGCGATCCTCGAGCTCGGCAGCGATCTCGGCGACATCGCTCTCGTCCTCGGCGCTCGCGAAGCGCTTGTAGAACGAGAGGCGCAGGCCCACGTCGTCGACGTAGGTCTCCGGCAGATACACCGGCGTCTCGAGCGTCAGCTCCGTCTCGACCTCGCGCACGAGCGGCTGACCGCGGAGCTCGGCGACCGCTTCCTCCAGCATCCGCAGGAAGAGGTCGAACCCCACGCTGGCGAGCGATCCGCTCTGCTCCGCGCCGAGCACGTCGCCCGCGCCACGCAGCTCCATGTCGAGCGAGGCGACCTGGAAGCCCGCGCCGAGCTCGCTGAAGCGCTCGAGCGCCTCGATGCGTGCGCGTGCCTCTTCCGTCAGCGCCGAGACGGGCGGCGTGATCAGGTAGCAGTACGCGCGCTCGCGCGATCGTCCGACGCGGCCGCGGAGCTGGTAGAGCTGCGCCAGGCCGAACGAGTCCGCGCGATCGATCAAGATCGTGTTCGCGCGCGGGATGTCGAGGCCGCTCTCGATGATCGCCGTCGCACAGAGCACGTCGTACTTGCCCGCGACGAAATCGCTCATCGTCTGCTCGAGGGCGCCCTCGCTCATCTGACCGTGCGCGACCGCGAATCGCGCGTCGGGCAGGAGCGCCTGGAGCTTCGCGGCGCGCTCGTACAGGCCCTCGATACGGTTGTAGACGAAGAACGCCTGCCCGCCGCGCGCCAGCTCGCGCTGGATCGCTTCCTTCAACAGGTGATCGTCCCAGCGCGTGACGAACGTGCGCACGGCGCGTCGATCGGTCGGTGGCGTGGCGATGAGCGAGAGATCGCGCAGGCCGCCGACCGCGAGCTGGAGCGTGCGCGGGATCGGCGTCGCGGTGAGCGTGAGCACGTCGACCTCGGTGCGCAGCTTCTTCACGCGCTCCTTGTGCGTCACGCCGAAGCGCTGCTCTTCGTCGACGACGAGCAGGCCCAGGTCCTTGAAGTGCACGTCCTTGCTGAGGAGGCGATGCGTGCCGACGACGATGTCGACCTTGCCCTCCTTCATGCCGGCGAGCGTCTCGCCTTCCTTCTTGCTGTCGACGAAGCGCGAGAGGCCCTCGATCCGCAGCGGATACGTGCGCATGCGGTTCGCGAACGTCGAGAGGTGCTGTTGCGCGAGCACGGTCGTCGGACACAGCACCGCGACCTGCCGACCGCTCATCGCGACGCGGAACGCCGCCCGGATCGCGACCTCGGTCTTGCCGAAGCCGACGTCGCCGCAGACGATGCGATCCATCGGCGTCTCGGCCTCGAGATCGCTCAACACTTCTTCGATCGCCTTCTGCTGATCGACGGTCTCTTCGAACGGGAACGTCGCCTCGAGCTCGGCGTAGCTGCGATCGGGCGGCGGTAGGGGCGGGCGCTTCGTCGCGGCGCGCTGCGCGTAGAGACGCAAGAGCTCGTCGGCCATCTCCTGGACGTGCTTGCGGACCTTCGCCTTGGTCTTGGAGAACGTCTGGCCGCCGAGGCGATCGATCTTGGGCGACTGCCCCTCGCCGCCCGAGAGCTTCTGGATCTGATGCAGGCGCGTGACCGGCAGAAAGAGCCGATCGCCGCCCGCGTACTCGACGACGAGCACCTCCACGAGCAGCGGCTTCTCGCCACGCAGCTGCTCGAGCTGCGACTGACCGAGCGCCTTCTTCTCGAGGCCGAGGTACTTGCCGATGCCGTGGTCGACGTGGACGACGTAGTCACCGCGCTCGAGCTGCCGCAGATCCTCGAGGAACGGCTTGCTGGAGCCGCCCGTGCGCTTCTTGCGCTGCTTGGCGCGATGCGCGCGTGTTCCGAAGATCTCTTCTTCGGTGATGAGCACGAGGCCGAGCGTCGCGAGGACGAAGCCGCTCGCGACCGCGCCGATGACGATCTCGATCGCGCCGGGTGGCCGCTGTCCGAGGATCTCGGGCGCGAAGGGCGCAGCCGTGCCGGCCGGCTTGAGGCCATAGCCCTTCAGCAGCGACGCGAGACGCTCGGCCTGCGTGCGCGTGCGTGCGGCGACGAGCACGCGCATCCCCGCGTCGAGCCACACGCGTGCACTCTCCGCGAGCGGCGCCAGCGCGTCGTCGCGACCACGGCCGGCGCGCTGCTGGTTGAGCGTCGCGACGAGGAGCGCATGATCTTCGCCGCCGAGCGAGAAGACCTGACTCGTGCCGACGGATTCGAGCGCGGCAAGGGCGGACGCGCCTTCCTCGGGCGCGCCGATCGATGCGATGCGATGGAAGATCGCCAAGCGCCGCGCTGCCAGCCCGGCCGCGAGCGCATCCTCGTCGACGTAGAGCGACTCGATCGGAAACGCCGGCGACTTCGCGGTCTCTTTCGCCGAGCGATCGGCACGAGCCGCATCCAGCTCCTCGTGCAGCGCGGTCGCGACCGCCGCCGGGTCGAGCACGGCGAAGCGCGCGCTCTTCGGGACGCAGTCGAAGATCGACTCGAGCGACTCGTAGAACGCCGGAAGCAAGCCCTCGATACCGATCACGAGCCGCCCCGCCTCGAGATCGTCGAGCATCGCCTTCGTCGCGCGCGTCGGCAGATCGATGCTCTCGCACAGCTCGCGGATCTTCTGACGCGCGACAGCGAGCTCGCTCGGGCCCATCAGCGCTTCGCGCGCCGGGTGCAGGGTGATCTCGTTCGTCGTGCGGAGCGTGCGCTGGTCCTCGGGGTCGAAGACCTTGATCGACATGACGAGCCAGTCGTCGAGCTCGATCCGCACTGGGAAGCGCGCGTTGGTCGGGAACACGTCGATCAGCGCGCCGCGGACGGCGAACGTGCCGGCGTCCTCGACGACGGGCACGCGCAGATAACCGCTCTCGCTCAGCGTGCGGATCAGCTTGTCGCGATCGAGCTCGCCCTCGGCACGCACGACGATCGAGCGTCGCGTGAGCTCGTCCCGTGGCGGAACGCGTCGTGCGAGCGCCGCGGCGGGCGCCACCAGCGCACGGAAAGGCAGCTCGTGCGCGAGATGGAAGAGCGTCGAGAGGCGCTCCATCGCGGCGCGTCGATCCGGCGCCACGTCGGCGAACGGCGTCGTGTCGCTGGTCGGAAAGACGAGGACGGTCTTGCTGCCGTCACCCTCGCTCGCGTCCGCGCCGACCTCGGCGAAGAAGAACGAGAGATCCGCCGCGACGTGCCGTGCGCTCTCCGCGTCCGGCGTCACCACGACGAAGGGCGCTTCCGTCGTCGCGGCGCGGCTCAAGAGCAGCGCGGCCGCCGACGCGGGCAGACCCGTGAGGTCCACCCGCCCGGCGGTCGCGAGCGCGGCCAACGCCGCATCGAACGTGACGTTCGCGCGCGAGAGGCCTGCGAGCAGGGGCGTCGACGTCGGGAGCTCGTCCACGGCGCCGCGTGCTTAGCACGCTCAGTGCGACGCGCGTACGAACCGATCGAGCTGGTCGAGGGTCTGCTTCCACCCCTCGCTGGCCATCGCGCGCTCGCTCCGGACCTCGGGATCGTCGCGAAGCGCCGCAGGCTCGACGACCTGACGCACGATTTGCTTCGTGCCGCCGGGCGCATCTTCGAGCATGACCGTGGTCGTCAGACGCGCGTCACGTGGAAACTTCGGAAGCGGGAAGGGCGATGCGGGCTTGCCGCCCTCGTCGACGAACGCCGTGGTGAAGGTGATCTTCCGATCGCGATCCACCTCCCCGAAGGTGCCGGCGACGCGAATCGCGCGCCCGTCCGGGAGCCGATGCACGAAGCGGATGACACCACCGACACGAGCGTCGATCTCGCACTCCTGCACCGACACGCCGTCGGGACCGAACCACTTCGAGAAATGCGTCGCGTCCGTCCAGGCCTGGAAGACCAGTGCGCGAGGCGCGGCGAACGTGCGCTCGAGGAGGATGCCGTCGGGCAGCGCGCGGATGCGAGCGAGCGTCTCGTCGAGGCGCGCGTACGTCTCGTTCGCTCCGGCCTCCATGCCGTGCAACACGTGCATCTCGAGGTTCTGCCGCGAGGAGTGCTCGACACTCGTCTCGACGAGCGTGCGACCGCCGAGGTCGATCAGCCGCATCGACTCGACCGACGATGCGTTCGGTGCGCCCTCCCAGCTCCACGTCTGAACGATGCGCTCGGGCGGCGTGATCTCGCGATAGACGCCGCTGAAGGCCTGCTCGCTCCCGTCGCGTCCGCGCATCACGAAGCGGTACTTCCCGCCGACGCGCAGATCGATCGAGCACTGCGTCATGCGCGTCGCTCGCGGCCCGTACCAGTGCGCGACGTGCTCGGGCCGCGTCATCGCCTCCCACACCAGCGCGCGCGGCGCGTGCAGCAGGCGTCGGATCGTCGCCCTCGGCTCCGTCGGATGAACGTCGACGAAGAGCGTGCGGTCGACGTGCGCAGCGCCCTTCTCGAGCGTGGACTGACCGAGCTCCACGGCGCCGAAGCCGACCACGCCGTCGCGCTGGGCGGCGGTCGGGAAGAGCGAGCGCATCGTGACCCGCGTGCGCCCGGCATCGAGCGCATCGAACGTGATCGTGACGGCGAAGCGCGCCGGATCGTCGTCCACGTCGGAGCCGTGGTCGTAGGCGATGCGCGTGGGCGCGGAGAGCTCGCGATAGACGATGCGATTCGTGAAGTCGCGGCCCTCGGCCGAGCGCAGCACGAACTTCCAGGTGCCGCCGACGCGTACGTCGATGGAGCTCGTCTCGAGCGTGTAGCCGCGCGGGCCCCACCACTTCGGAACGTGCTTCGGATCGACGAACGCGGCGTACACGAGCTCGCGCGGCGCGTCGAAGTCGCGCGCGACGATGATCTCGCGATCGCCGACGGGGCCGGACTCGGGCTTGGCTGTGCGGGATCTGCTCTCACTTCCGGCTGCGTGCATGGCTCTCTCCTTTGCGCTTCTGTAGGTCCTTCAAGTACTCGTCGAGGCGGTCGAAGCTCTCTTCCCAGTGGCGTCGGTACGCGTCGGTCCACTCGGCCACCTCGCGCAGCGGCTCCGCGGCGAGGCGACAAGGGCGGCGCTGCGCATCGCGACCGCGCACGACGAGCCCGGCACGCTCGAGCACCTTCAGATGCTTCGAGATGGCGGGCAGGCTCATGTCGTGCGGCGCCGCGAGCTCGTTGACGGTGGCCTCGCCCTGCGTGAGACGGGCGAGGATCGCTCGACGCGTGGGATCGGCGAGGGCGGCGAACGTGGTGTCGAGACGATCGTTGCGTGGCGACATATTCAACCTGCGAGTTAAGTAACTCGACGGTTAAATACGCGCAAGCGAAAACCGCTCTTCGTGCAGCTCGATCTCGAATCAGCCCTTGCGGCGCGGCAGCGGCACGAGCATCGAGACCCGCTTCTGCACGTCTGCGTACGCGGGGCGACGCTCGAGCGAGCGCGTCTCCATCATCGGGATCGTTCCGAACACGAAGAGCGCTGCCATCGCGACGGGCCCCGCGACGCATCGCCACGCGTCGACGCCGCCGCCCGCGATCGCGAACACGAAGAGCCCGAGCCAGAAGCTGATCTCTCCGAAGTAGTTCGGATGCCGCGAGTAGGCCCAGAGGCCCTCTTCCATGATCGCGCCGGACTTCTTCGTCCGCGCGAAACGGCGAAGCTGCTCGTCGGCGATCGCCTCGATGGCGATGGCGCCGCCCGTGACGAGGATCGCGACGACGTCGATCACGCCGAGTGGCTGCGTGCCCGTCGCGATCGCCGGGATCAGCGAGATCGATCCGATCCACACGAGGAGCGCTGGAAACAGGTGGATTGCGACGAGGCTGGCGAGCCAGTAGAGGCGGCCGGTCTTCTTCTGGATCTCGACGTAGCGCCAGTCCTCGTGGCCCGGCCCACCCCAGGTGCGGATCCAATTGATCGTGAGACGCACCGCCCAGATGCCGACGAGCAGGCTGACGATTCCGGCGCGAACCGACGACGTGCCGGGCTCGTGATGCCACCAGAGCCACGCGCAGGTCACGGGCGGCGCGACCATCCAGTACGCGTCGAAGTAGCTCGAGTTGCGCGCGAGGAACGAAGCGGTGAAGCACACGAGCGTCATCGCGAGGCTCGCGAGGCCGAGCGTCCACACGCGATCGTAGGGGAGTGATTCCGCGACCCAGAGCGCGACGGCGCACGCGATCACGTAGGTCAGGGTCACGAGCGAGAAGCCGGTGGCGCGGGTCACGCCCCGGAATCTAACCCGGCGGCGTCGCGGCCAGGTGCTCGGCTTCGCTCGCTTCGCGCTCGCGATGGAGCACATGCAGCAGGCGCGCGCGCATCGCCTGGATGTCGGATGCGCGGTCCGGCGCCAGCAAGAGCCACGTGTCTGCTTCGAAGAGCGCGTCGGCGGGCCTTCCGCGGCGCTCGTAGCTCCGCGCGAGCAGCTCGTGTCCGCGCGCGCGCTCGGGATCCGTGTGGATCGAACGCTCGACGAGCGCATCGAGGCCGGCCGTGTCGCCGCTGGCGTCGAGCGAATCGAGAACCAGCGCCAGCGCGTCGCGGTCGTGCTCGTCGATCTCGACGAGTCGGCGCGCCTCGCGCAGGCGCAGCTCCGCCTCGGAGCTCTGGCTGGCGATGACGAAGAGCGTGTGCGGCGCATCCACGCGCGTCGGATCGATCGCGATCGCACGCTCGAGCGCGGCGCGCGTCCCGGCGGCATCCTCACGCAGCGTCGCGGCGCCCGCGGTCAGGATCTGCACGTCGTATCCGTCGCGCCCGGCGCGTCGGAGCTCGGCGAGCTGCGTCTCGGCTTCGCTCGCGTCGTGCCGCTCGACGGCGAGCGCGGCGAGCACGAAGCGTGCGGTCGGATCCGCCGGCGCGAGCGCGATCGTTGCCTGCGCGGCGGCGAGCGCCTCGATGCCGTGTCCGCTGCTGAGCTCGGCGGCCGCCAGCGCCGACTGCGCGCTCGCGTCGGTCGCATCGAGCCGCGCCCGCTCGCGCGTGGCCTCGAGATCGTAGGCGCCCGAGCCGTCGATCGCGAAGTCGCTCGCGAGGTGCGCCATGCGCGCCAGCTCGGCGGCGCGGAAGTCGCGATCGACCGCGTCGACGTCGACGTGCAGCACGCGCGTGAAGACCTCGGCCGTGGAGCGACCGCGGGCCCACTCGCGCAGCATTCGCGGGAACACCGCGAACCCGAATCGATCGTCGAGGTACGCGACCACGCGCCACGCGCCGTAGTACGCCGCGAGCATCGCGTCGGACGAGCGCGCGTGCGTGAACGCGAAGCTCAGATCGCGGATCGGCGGGAAGTTGCCGCTCGCGAGCGCGCGATAGAGCCGGTAGTCGTCCTCGCGCCGCCACTCGGGCCGCGCGAGGGTCGTCTCGTGCTCGGCGAGGCCTTCCGTGAACCAGCGCGGCACGCGGCCGTGGCTCATCTGGACGTGGAAGACGTGCGAGAGCTCGTGCGTCGTGATCTCGGCCCAGTCGAACGGGCCGCCGCGCGGCGAGAGCGCGGTCACGACGCGACCGAAGCACACGCCCTGCGCGCCGAGGCTCGGCAGGCCGGTCGTGCGCAGCGCGAACTGTTGCGCGGTCGCATAGAGCTCGATGTGGAGCGGCCCGGCGGGCGTGAAGTGGTAGCGGCGCCGCATGTCCTGGTACGCGGCGCCGAGCGTCGTCGGAACGTAACGCTCGAGAACGGCGCGCTCCTCGCGATGCATGCGGAACACGAACGGGGCGCTCTCGAACGTCTCGTACTGCTGCGCGATCGGGCCCTCGAACAAGCGGAGCAGGTTGAAGACGCGAACGTTGAAGGCGTCGCGACGGAACGCGAGGCGTAGCGCGCTCAGACCTTCTTCTTCGTCGCCACGGCGCAGCAGGTTGATCCCGAGCGTGGCCTCGGCGCGGGCGTCCTGTGGATCGAGCGCGAGAGCGCGACGCGCGAGAGCGATGATCTCTTCGTAGCGGTGCGCCCAGTCCGCGTAGTCGGCGACGAGGCTGTAGACGGTCGAGTAGCGCGGGCTCTCGTGCAGAACCGCGGTGACGGCGCGCTCGAAGCTGCGTGCGTCGGACGACACGAAGCGCAGCGCAGCGCGCATCGAGAGGGCCTCGAGGTCGGTCGGATCGACGGCGAGCGCCTCGTCGAGCCTGCGATCGGCGATGACCCAGTCCTCGTCGCGGATGGCGAGGCCGGCGAGCGTCACGAGCGCGGGCACCGAAGCGGGATTGACGGCGAGGGCTTCGTCGAGCGCGTCGCGCGCCGCTCCGAAGTCCCAGCTCTGCGCGAGCCGCACGCGCGCCAAGAGGACCTGCGCGAGCGCGTCGTGAGGGCTCGTGGCGAGCGCGTCGCGCAAGCACTCCTCGGCATGGCCGGCGTCGTCGTGCGCGAGGAAGAGCTGCGCCCACTCGAGCTCGGTCTCGACGCGGCCGCGCGCGACGCGGGCGCTCGCGGTGAAGGCGTCGTTGGCGTCGTGCGCCGAGCCGAGCATCGCGGCGGCCATGCCGACGTAGGCGAGGCCCTCCGCGTCGGTGCGCGCGATCGTGTGGTCGTTGTAGGCGCGCACGAGCGGCATCAGGATCGGGCGCGCCTCGTCGGTGCGCGAGCGGCGGATCAGCAGGCGGCCGAGCATCACGCGCGCGCGGTGCGCCTCGGGACGGTCGGTGACGGTGCGGAAGGCCGCTTCCGCGTCGTCGAGATGGCCGCGCGCTGCGAGAGCCTCGCCGAGCAGCGTGGCCGCTTCCGTCGTCGTGCCGGCGAGGCGCGCCTCGCTCGCGGCCGTGTCGTACTGGCCTACGAGCATCGCCTGGCGGCCGGTGGCGACGTGGTCGGTGGCTTGAGCGTGGGCGAGCGAGAGCGAGAGCGAGAGCGAGAGCGAGAGCGAGAGCGAGAGCGAGAGCGAGAGCGCGAGGAATCTCGTCATCGCGCGCTCACAGCGAGAGGACGCCCGCCGCCTTCTGCATGAGGCCCACGCGGTGCTTCGTCACCAGGCTCGTGCCGTCGAGCAGCGCCGCCGTCTCCTCGAGCACGCGATCGAGCCCGAAGAGCGTCACGCTTCGATCCTGCGTCGCCTCGCCACCCGCGCTCGACGTCTGCCACGCGGTCATCACGTTCGTCTTGCCCGCGAGCAGCGCCGTCGTCGCGCCCAACGCGAACCGGCTCGCGATCATCCGATCCAGGAACGACGGATTGCCCCCGCGCACCACGTGCCCCAGCACCGTCGCGCGGATCTCCACGTCTCCCAGCGTCGGCGTCAGCGCTTCTTCGACCTCGCGCGCGAGGCGCGTGCACGGGATCTCCACGCCCTCGGCCTTGATCACCAGGATGCGATCCTTGCCGCGGTCTCCCTCGAAGCCGCGCCGGACCACGTCGGCGACGGCCTTCACGAGCTCGGCCGGCGTGCGGCCGTCCTCGCGGAAGAGCGCCGCGTCGGCCCCCGCCGCGATGGCGCTCGCCATGCAGAGGTAGCCCGACTGCCGGCCCATCACCTCGACGATGAACGCCCGACGATGTGCGCGCGCCGTGTCCGAGATCCGATCGCACGCCTCCACGATCGTGTTGAGCGCGGTGTCGACGCCGATCGCGCTCGACGTGCAGCCGATGTCGTTGTCGATCGACGCGGGGATGCCCACGATCTTCGCGCCGTGCTCCACGCACAGAGCGCGCGCGCCGGTGAGCGAGCCGTTGCCGCCGATCACGACCAGGCCATCGAGCTCCTTCAACGCGTCCGCGCCGCGCGCCCGGCCCGCCGCCTCGTAGAACGCTTTGCAGCGCGCCGATCCGAGGATGCTGCCGCCGAGCTGCGCGCCGTTCTCGACGTCCTGCGTCGGCGCGAGCCGGTCACCGATCTTGCGCGTCAGCGCGCGGAACTGGCGATCGAGCAGACCCTCGTAGCCGCGCAGGATCCCGACGACCTCGACGCCCGCTTGGGCCGCGATCAACGTCGTCGCGCGGACTGCTGCGTTCATGCCCGGCGCGTCGCCGCCGGAAGTGAGCACGCCGATCTTCTTCATCACGACAGGCCTTCAGGCGATTTCATCGTGCCTTCTCTTTGTCCTTCTTCGCGTCCCCGGTGATGCCGGGCGTGCGACCGCTCTCGGCGTCCTCGTCCATCTCTTCCATGAACCGATTGAGCAGCCCCTCGATCATCAGATCGCGGTTCTCTTCGGAGATCGTGCCCTCGAGCCAGTCGGCGCGGACCTTGTCGTACTTCACGCGGTAGTCCGCGATCAGCTTGCGATAGCGGTCCTGCTGATCCCAGATGCGTCGATGGTTCGACGAGTACGCCGCGACGAGCGAGGCGATCGAGACGCCCGTGAGCACGAGCCCGATCGGCCCGCCGATGAAGAGACGCAGGAGCACGTAGAGCGCCGCTGCGCCGCCGGCGCCCATCAGCGCACGTCGCTGCGCGTCCTCGGCCTTCACGCCGGCCCACGCGACCGACCACGCCTCGCGCGACGCCAGCAGGAGCGCGAGGAAGTGGGCCGAGTTCCGGCGCGTCTCCCAGTACGACTCGATCACCGTCTTGAGAAATCCGTCGTACGACGCGTAGACGATCTTGGGATGCGCCATGTGGGTGGAACGCTAGCAGAAATCACATGCTTCCTCGTGGCCTGCCGGAAATCCGTGGTAGCAGCCTCGTCATGACCGGGAGGGAGCCCTTCGAGCCGAGCGCGGCCGATCGAAACGCCGTCAGCAGCGTCCTCGGGCAGGATGCCGCGCCCACGCCGCGCTTCGCGGGCGACATCTTCGTCAACGGCCCGTTCGACAAGAAGTACGAGCCGCTCTTCGTCGCGCTCGTGTCGGGTCTCGTCGCGCTGAACCGTCGTCCGCGCTGCGTGCTCGAGATCCCGGACGCCGGCGCAGGTCGTCTCGCGCGGATCCTGGATCTGATGCGCTCGTGTGAAGCGTCGGTCCACGATCTCAGCCGCATCACGACCTCGGGCCCCGCGGGCAAGCGCGTGCCGCGCTTCAACATGCCGTTCGAGCTCGGTCTCGCCACCGCGCTGCATCACCTCGAGGGCAAGCACGACTTCGTGGTGCTCGAAGAGGTCGCCTATCGATCGCAGCGCAGCCTGAGTGATCTGTCGGGCATCGATGCCTACGTGCATCGTGGTACGCCGATGGGGGTGCTCGCCGCGCTCTCGGACTGGCTCGGCACGCGCGCGCACGATCCGTCGCCGCGGCGGATGGAGCGGCTCTTCGAGGTCGTCTACGCGCGCAGCAAACAGATGCGCGCCGAGATCGACGCGGCCACGATCTTCACGCCGGCGCTCTTCCGGCGCACGACGCTCGTCGCCATCTCGGTCGCGCAGAACATGGGCCTCACGAAGGAGGCGATCACCGCGCGGTGATCGCTGCCGGAGTGCCGCCGGAGGCGGCCGACACGATGGTGTCGGGTCCGCGTACGCGGACCACTTCGGCAGAGATCCACGCCATGAGCTCGCGCTCCATCGGCGCGCCACGGTCCTGCAAGAGCCCCACGTCGGGCGGGAATGCGACGTGCCCGCCGCGCCGCTTGCGCACGACGGTCACTCGTTCGCTCACGCGCGCGATCCACGGCTCGACGGTGTCGAGCGCGATCATCGGATCCCGGTCGGCGACGACGACGAGCGTCGGCACCGTGACGCTCGCGAGGCGCGGTCCCACGCTCTCGCCGTCGTAGTACGCGCTCAGGTGCGGAAAGCCGAAGCGCGGGCAGATCACGTGCTGGTCCCAGTCGCGGATCGTGCGGATGAAGTGCGTGTCGATGTCGCTCACGCGCTCGGGATGCTTGGCGCGCACCTCCAGCAGCTGCTGGCGCAAGAAGCGCAGGATGAACTCCTGGAAGGGGCGCCGATCGACGCGCTGGATCGCCAGCGTGCCGCGATCGAGATCGACCGGCGG
>CAYSCF010000099.1:0-20418 GCA_964429305.1 uncultured Sandaracinaceae bacterium
GCCTGCCGGCTCGAATCGAACGCGATCAGCTCCGGCCCGAGCGCGCCGTGGACCAGCCCTGCGCGATGGGCGGGCGCGAGCGTGCGCGCGATGCTCGTCACGAGCCGATGCGCGGTCCCCGCGGTCGGCAGGTTCGCGGCGACCCGCATCGGCGTCATTCCGGCTTCGGGCTCTTCGACGGCGATGATGTGCGCGTCTTGCTCGGTCCACGCATCGAGCACGGCGAGAACGCCGGGAGAGCCGAGCGAGCGCAGCGACGTGGCGATGCGCGAGAACGCCGTCGGATCTTCCGAGACGTCGGCGTCGGTCAGCGCGTGCAGGCTCGCCGGTCGATCGCTCGCGAGCATGCGCGCGCGCGCCGTCGGCCCGAACGGACCGCTCGTCCAGGCGCTCTCGATGCGAAAACGCCCGAGACGCTCTCCGGCCTTCGGCCCGCGGAACGGCGCCCCACGCATGACTCGCCGGAGGATAGATCGAATGCGCGAGCGGCGACGTGACGAACGCTCGTCACTCGATCACTGAACGTCGGTGACGCCGGGAATGTTCGGAGCCTGCGAGAGCTGCGCGGCGCAGTGACCCTGATGGCAGAGACAGCCGCCGCCGCAGTCGAGCGTGCCGAAGCGGCAGTCGGCCGTGCACACGCTCTCGCCACACGCCGGCGCGTTCGCGCGCGCGACGCACGACGTCGCATGACAGCAGCCGCCGGGAACGCAGTCCGCGTCGGTCGTGCACGCGTCCGTGCCCACGACGAGCTGCGGCGCATCGCTCTGCGTCGCGCCAGACGTCGTGTCGTCGCCCGACGACGTCGTGGTGGTCGTCGTGGTCGTGGTCTCGGTCGTGCCGTTGCTGCTCCCGTGATCGGCGCTGCCGCAGGCAGCCAGGAACGCGAGCGAGAGGACGAGTGCGATGCGGTTCATGCGAGCTC
The DNA here is from genome assembly GCA_964429305.1 of uncultured Sandaracinaceae bacterium. GTDB lineage: Bacteria > Myxococcota_A > Polyangia > Polyangiales > Sandaracinaceae > JBBSAT01. Next base: position 926 of record CAYSCF010000099.1, read on the forward strand.
CTGGCGAGATTGGACGCCTCGATACCGCCCAGATTCAACCTCGCAAGCAGACTGCTTGGCGTGGGCGGATTTTGTTACCATGCGCGCGTGTCTTCCGATGTGAACGATCGAGACGACGACGAGCGAACCGATCCGCACATCGTCGCCCCCAAGGCCCAGCCCACGCCTGCGGCCGCGCCGCGGACTTCGTCCATTCCGCAGCGGCCCTTCCCTGCGGCGTCCGTGACGACGGGCACCATGCCGAAGGTCGCGCCTCGCCTCAGCGATCCTGCCTTGCGCGCCACCGATCCGTCCCGCCCGCCGGTGCTGCCGCTGCGACCTGCGGCGACGACGATCGGCGCGCGTCCTTCCGCGCCGCCCGCAGCGCCCGAGCGTCCCTCCGACATCCCGCCCACGAGCAGCCTCACCGCCGCGATGCTGATCCCGCGCCCGTCGAGCGCGCCGCCCGCCGGACGTCCGAGCGATCCGGGAGGCAGCGATCCACTCCGCGAGCGTCTGGCGCAGGTCGAGATCCAATCGGCCGCATCGCGCTCGATCGCGATGCGCATCGAAGGCGAGGCCGTTCGCGCCAACACGCGCCTCGACGCGCTCGATCCGCGGCTGACCACGCTCGAGAGCTCGCTGCGCGAGCGCATCGCCCAGCTCGAGACGCAGCTCGAGTCCGCCACGCAGTCCCTTCAGAAGGCGCTCGAAGCGCCGCGCGCGGCGCCGACCGAGGACACCAGCGAGCTCGGCACGCTCAAGACCGCGATCGCGACGCTCCGGCAGTCGGTGGGCGAGCACGATCGCCAGTTCGAGGCGCGGCGTGCACGCGTCGAGAGCCTCGAGACGCGCGTCACGGCGGTCGAAGGCGACCCGCGCCTCGTCGAGGTGCGGCGCGCGACCGAGAGCTTCGATCTCCGCATCGTCGCCGTGGAGCGCGCGCAAGAAGCGCTACGTGCCGACGTCGACGCGCGGTTGCGGGCGATCGAGTCCCGTCTGGCGGAGGCTCCGGCGAAGAAGGCAGCGGCGCCCGAGCCGGAGATCCGGCGCATCAAAGGTGTCGGCCCCAAGTACGAGAAGGCCCTACGCGAGCTCGGCATCACGACGATCGCGCAGGTCGCCGCGATGGGTGACGACGATCTCGCACGTGTCGCTTCGACGCTCGCGGTCCCCGTCGAGCGAATCCGCAAGCTCGGCTGGCCCGATCTCGCGCGCGCGCTCCTCGCCGAGTGATGTCCGCGCTCGACGCCGACGTCGTCGTGTGCGGAGCCGGCGCCGCCGGCCTCTCGATCGCCGTGCGCCTGGCGCGCCTCGCGCTCTCCGTGCGCGTGATCGATCGACGCGACGGTTACGGCCGTGATCGCACGTTCTCGTTCTTCCGCGCGCGCTCGCATCCATTCGAGGACGCGATCTCGCGTCGCTACCGCGCGATCGACGTCGTCGGCCACGATCGGCGCGTCGCGCGCAACGTGGAGGCGCGGCCGTACGAGACGCTGCCGTCGGATCGCTTCTACGAGACGGCGCTGCGGATCCTCGCGCGCCACGATCGCGTCCGGCTCGATCTCGGCGTCACGATCGGCGCGATCCGCGATCTCGGAAGACACGTCGAGATCGAGACCGATCGCGGCGCGCTGCGAACGGCGCTGCTGATCGACGCGCGCGGCGAGATCTCGTCCCACCCACGCGCAGGCGACATCCAGTGGGTGCAGCACTTCGCGGGCCTCGAGGTCGAGGTCGAGCGCCCGATCTTCGAGCCTGCGGTCGCGACGCTCATGGATCTGCGCGTCTCGCAGAGCGATGGGCCGCACTTCGTGTACGTGCTCCCCGAGACGCCGAGGCGCGCGCTCGTGGAAGACACGTACTTCGGGCCCGCCCCGTTCGAGCTCGACCACTACGCCGAGAACATCCGCGCGTGGCTGGAGGCGCGCGGCGCCGGCTCGTTCCGCGTGCTCTCGCGCGAGCGCGGCGCCATCCCGATGACGACCGCCGACGTCGATCGCGGCGAAGGTCGGATCGTGCGCGTGGGCGTGGCGGGCGGTGCCGCGAAGCCGAGCACGGGCTACGCGTTCGCGTTCATCCAGCGCGACGCCGACGTCATCGCGCACGCGCTCTCCGGATGGGATCGCCTACGCGCCCCGACGATCCCCGCGCCGCGCAGCGGGACCTCGATGTTCTTCGATCGCGTGTTCCTCGCCTACCTCGCGGCGCACCCGCGCAGCGCCGAGCGGGTGTTCGTCGATCTCTTCGCGAAGACCAGCGGACCGACCATCGCGCGCTTCCTCTCGGAAGACGCGACGAGCGCGGACTACGCCGCCGTCATGGCCGCCGTGCCGAGCGCAGGCGTGCTCGCGCAGGCCGTGAAGTCACGCGCGTTGTGGATGAGGTAATCGCTCTCACTTCGGCGTGGCGACGAGCTCGCGCACGTTCACGCCGTCGACGATGATGTCCGCGGGCTGCTTCACGTAGAGCTCGGTGTAACCGCAGCGCGGGCACACGCCTGCTTCCAGCTCTCCGGCGCGCTCGGACCTCGTCAGCGCGAAGCCGAGCACCTTGCCGACGTCCTTCGTGTAGTGCGCGATCTTCATCGGCACCGAGGCGTCGGAGTTGAGGTGCTCTCCATATCGATCGGCGACGTTCGCGATGTAGAGGATGCGATCGTGCTGGCACTTCGGACAGCGATGCGTGTTCTTCATCCGCCCGATGCTACGCGAGCATCCCGCGCTTCGTCGGCACACGGATGTCGTGCGGGCGCAGGCCGCGATCGCGCAGGAGCGCGTTGGCCGCCATCATCCCGCTGGTCGCGGCACGCTCCATCAGCGCCGTCGCGAACGGCATCTTCACGAAGTCGCCCGCGAGCACGATCTCGGCCGCTTCGGTGACGGGGCGCGGGCGCAGCGCGTGACTTCCTGGACGAAACGCCGGGCAGTCCCGGCGATGCAGCCAGCGCTCGCCCGTGATCTTCGCCTCGCGCATCTCGGGATACGCCGCATGCAGACCCTCGATCAGCGCCGCCCGCACGTCGGGCTCGGGCATCGCCGGCGGCACCGCGTACGCGTGGAGCTCGACGATCGATCCGCCCGTGCGGGTCGCCCACGCCGCGCTCTCGTCCTCGAGCTTCTCGAAGATCGAGATGTTGTCGAGGATGCCGAGGCCGGTCGTGCCGGCGAACGGTGCGCGATCCGCGCGCGGTGCGCGATCGACGAAGAGACGCAACACCGAGAACGGCCACGTGACGTCGAGCGACGCGATGCCATCCACGAGCGAGCTCGGCAGCCCCGTCGAGCGCGACGCGACGTCCTTCAGTGCCGGCACCGCGAGAGCGAGCACGACGGCCTTGCCGTCGATCGTCTCCCCCTCGACGTGCACGCGCACACGCCCCGGCTCGCGCTCGATCGCGCGCACGCTCGCGCCGCGTCGGATCGTGACGCCACGCGCCTCGAGGTACTTCGCGAGCGGCTCGAAGAGCGCGACGCCGAACGGCCGGCGCATCACGTCGAAGACGAGACCCTCGGGATTGCCGAGGAAATAGAAGTGGAACATCGCGAGCAGCTCGGCCGCCGAGTAGTCCTCTTCCGGGTTGAAGAAGGAGTGCGCGAACACGTCGAAGAGCATGTGCCGCGCGGCGTCGGGAAAGCGCAGCCCGTCGAGATACGAGCGCGCCGTGACGTCGTCCCAGCGCGCATACGTCTCGATCGGATCGAAGCGGATCATCGCGAGCGCGCGCGTCACGTCGACGCCGAGCAGATCACGCACACCGAGCGTCGGCGTCCGACGCACGAGCTCCATCAGATTCAGCGGCGTGCGCTTGGGCAGCCCCGCGAAGCTCTCCGACGCGCCGTTCGGTCCGAGGAGCGGATAGTCGTGGAGCGGCGCGAGACAAGCGAGCTCGGGATCGACCCGCGCGATCAACGCACGCAGGTTGTAGTACTGCCGGAAGAACGCGTGGAAGCCGCGCTCCATCTCGAACGGCGTTCCGTCCGCGTGCCGATCGGCGAAGCTCCCCGCGCGACCGCCCAGGAACGTCTCCTTCTCCAGCACGGTCACGCGCACGCCGCGCTCGGCGAGCATCGTGGCCGCCGCCAGTCCGGCGATGCCGCCGCCGCACACGATCACGTCGCTCGTTTCCATCGCGGGCTGTTAGCACGTGGTAGACCGGCGATCGTGCGCTGGAGCGTCGCCGTGATCGCGTTCGTGCTCGTCTCGTGTGGCAACCCCACCGGCGTGCGCTGCACGGTGCAGACCGATTGTCAGGCGGGCCTGCTCTGTCTCTCGACCGGCGCGGCGAGCGCGGACGCCGGCACCAGCGACACGAGGCTCTGCATGCGACCGTGCGACTACGATGCAGGCCCTCTCGACGGAGGCCCCGCCGTCGACCAACACCTCTGCGCCGACGGCACCGTGTGCACCGCGCTCGAAGGACACCGCGTCTGCTTTCCCGGAGGAAACCACGCGATCACGACCGCGTGCACCGACGACTCCCAGTGCGAGGGCGGCACGATCTGCGCGCCCGACACGCTGCTCTGCACACAAGCATGCACCGTCGGCTACGACATCCCGTGCGACACGAACGAGACCTGCGTGGACGTGGCAGGCGGCGTGTGTCGCGTCCCGACGATCATCGCCGGGGACGGCGGAATGTGACGGCTTGACCGCGCGCAGCGGCGCGTGGACAGTCGGGCGCGATGGGCATCGGCGCGATCGTGTTGGGCGTGCTCGCGCTCGTGTGCGCGCTCGCGGGAGCCCTGCTCGCTTGGGTTCCGTTCCTGGGCACGATGCTGTCCTTCCTGGCCCCCGTCCTCGCGCTCGCCGGCACGATCCTCGGCGGTGTGGCGCTCTCGCGCGCGAAAGCGGGTGGCGGCGAGAGCGAGTCGCTCGCGATCGGCGGGCTCGTGACCAGCCTCGTTGCCCTGCTCCCCGCGATGCTCGTCGCCCTGACGTGTGGCGCGTGCAACGTGTGCACGACCGCGATGTACCTCGATCCGGAGCTCGGCGCGGTCGACTCCGGCCCCTACTCGGCCGATGCAGGTGTCCTACGCAACGGGACGCCGCCGCCACGTCTGCCCCAGCCGTACGCACAGCCCGGCATCGGGACGCCGACGAGCGCGCCCGGCATGCAGCCGCAGATCGCGCCGAGCCAGACGCCGCCGCCGTCCGTGCCCGGGACCTGACCGCGCGATGCTGCCGATCGTCACCGAAGTCGATCTCTTCGGCGTGCGACGTCCGATCGGTGGCTACGGTCTCGCCGTCGCGATCGGCGTCTTCCTCACGTGCGCACTGATCGCGCGCGTCGCCCATCGACAGCGCGCCGACGTGGGCGCGACGATCGCGACGCTCGGCTACTCCGCGGGCGCGGGGTTCGCGGGCTCGTGGCTGATGTTCGTGATCGTCGAGTGGGCGCGCACCGGCGATCCGATGACCGGCCTTCGCAACGGCGGTCTCGTGTTCTACGGCGCGGTGCCGACCGCAGCGATCGCGTCGTACCTCTCGGCGCGCAGCTTCGCGTTGCCGTACCTGCGCATCCTCGATCTCTCGGTTCCCGCGATCGCGGCCGGCCACGCGATCGGTCGCGTCGGATGCCTGCTCGGCGGATGTTGTTTCGGCTCCGAGTGGCACGGGCCGTGGGCCATCACGTACACCGATCCGATGGCGCCCGCGTCGCATCCGAGCGTGCCGCGCCACCCGACGCCGCTCTACGAGTCGTTCGGTCTGATGGCGCTCGCGTTCGCGTTCGCGTTGATGCCGGTCAAGCACGTGGGCAGCGGGCAGCGCGTGCTGCTCTACGCCGCGAGCTACGCGATCCTGCGCTTCCTCGTCGAGACCACGCGCGGCGATCGCATCCGCGGCGTGTTCTTCGATGCGCTCTCGACGTCGCAGATATCCTCGATCGCGCTCTTCGCGTTCGCCGTCGTGATGATCGCGCGGCATCGCGCCAAGACCGCATGAAGGGGCTGCGCATCGCGGTGCTGCTCGCGCTCATCGCGCTTCCGGCGCTCGCTCAGGAACGGCTACCGCTCGATGCGCCGAGCATCGTGTGGATCCCGGGCGGTGCGTTCACGATGGGCGCGAGCGATGCCGATCGCGTGTACGCGGTCTCACTCTGCGAGTCCGAGCTCGAGATCGAGGTGCCGTCGCTCGATCCGAACGGCTGCGCGAGCGGGCGCTTCGCGATCGAGGAGGACGCGCACCGCGTGTCCGTCCCGACGTTCGGGATCGATCGCACGGAGGTCACGCAGGCTGCGTATCGGCGATGCGTGCTGGCCGGCTCGTGCGCGCCCTCCCACACGCGCGACAGCAGCCCACTGGCCGCGAGCGATCATCCCGTCGTCGGCGTGCGCTGGACCGACGCGCGCGCCTACTGCCGATTCGTGTCGGGACGCCTGCCGAGCGAGGCCGAGTGGGAGAAGGCTGCGCGCGGTGACGACGACGCGCGTCGCTTTCCGTGGGGACGCGTGTACGAGTCGCATCTCGCGAACCACGGCCGCGCACCGCTGCGCACCGATCCGATCGACGGCTTCCTCGAGAGCGCACCGGTCGGCTCGTTCCCCGGCGGCGCGAGCCCCTACGGCGTGCTCGACATGGCGGGAAACGTCTGGGAGTGGACGAACGACGTCCCGAATTTCGAGGCCGACGTCGGTGTGGATCTCTCCGCATCGCGCATCCTGCGCGGCGGCTCGTACGCGCATCCGGCGACCGCGCTTCGCGTCACGGCGCGCAGCTGGGCCACGACCGACGCGAGCGCGAGCGACGTGGGCTTCCGCTGTGCGTACGGTCGATGATCATCGGCACTCGCCCGTCGCGCGGCACGTGACGCCCGCGCCGAGCTGCGAGCAGAACGCGTTGCCGCCGAGCGTCTGGCAGCGTGGCGCGCAAGCACCGAGGAGCGTGTAGCAGACCGTGGAGTCCGGCCCGGTGCAGTCGGTCGGCCGCGTACACGAGCAACCGAACTCGTCGATGATGCCGTTGCCGTTGTCGTCGGCGCCGTTGCAACACTCCATGATCTGCGACTGGAACGGCGCGCACGAGGGATCCGCGCAGTCGTTCGTGCCGTCGCAGTCGTCGTCGATCCCGTTCGTGCACTGCGCGATCGTCTGCTCGCTCGGCACGCACATCGCGCAGGTCGGGCTCGTGCGACATGCGACGTCGGCGCAGTCGATCGACCCGTTGCAGTCGTCGTCGCGGCCGTTGCCGCAGATCTCGATCATCGACGTCGGGACGCAGCACGCAGGCGTGCCGGTGCAGGCCATGTCCGCGCAGTCGATCGCGCCGTTGCAGTCGTCGTCGATCCCGTCGTTGCAGATCTCCGGCCCGTTGGGGAAGCAGCACGCCGGCGTCGCGCTGCAGTCGGTGTCGCCACAGTCGATCTGCTGATCGCAGTCGTCGTCGATCCCGTTCGAGCAGTTCTCCGGTCCCGTCGCGATGCAGCAGAGCGGATCGAACTGGCAGTCGGGATCGAGGCAATCGGTGCGGCCGTCGCAGTCGTCGTCGAAGTGGTTCTCGCACGCGAATTCTTGCGGCTGACAGGCGCCGCAGATGGGATCGAACTGGCAGTCGGGATCGTCGCAGTCGATGAGGCCGTCGCAGTCCTCGTCGAAGCCGGTGTTGCAGATCTCGGCGACGCAGAGGCGGCAGAGCGGGTTGCCCGCGCAGTCCGAGTCGAGACAGTCGGTCTGGCCGTCGCAGTCGTTGTCCTTGCCGTCGCGGCAGCCCGAGCTCTCGTTCGGCAGACATCCGGTCATGCACACGGGGTTGCCCGTGCACGCGGGATCGTCGCAGTTCGTCAGGCCGTTGCAGTCGTCGTCGATGCTCGTCGAGCAGATCTCGAACGGCAGACAGATCGTGCACGCGGGACTGCCCGCGCAGTCGGTGTCGGCGCAGTCGACCATGCCGTCGCAGTCGTCGTCGTGGCCGTTGCGGCAGATCTCGGACGGTGCGCACATCTCACAGGCCGGATTGCGTGCGCAGTCCGAGTCGGCACAGTCGCTCCGGCCATCGCAGTCGTCGTCGCGACCGTTCGTGCAGACCTCGGTCGCGCACATCCGGCACGCGGGATCGAATTGGCAGTCGCTGTCCGAGCAGTCGGTGCGACCGTCGCAATCGTCGTCGACGCCGCCCGTGCAGATCTCGGGCACGCACACGCGGCAAGCGGGATCGAGACGGCAGTCGGAGTCGGCGCAGTCGATCAGCGTGTCGCAGTCGTTGTCGGCGCCGTCGAAGCAGTTCTCCGGCACGGGCACGCAGCTCGTGCACGCGGGCGTCCCCGCGCAGTCGGGGTCCGCACAGTCGCGCAGCGTGTCGCAGTCGTTGTCGATGCGGTCGTTGCAGATCTCGGGGACCGGCGAGCACACCACGCAGATCGGATCGCGGAAGCAGTCGGGGTCCGCACAGTCGACGAGCGAGTCGCAGTCGTCGTCGAAGCGGTCGTTGCAGACCTCGGGGAAGCACATCGCGCACGCCGGGTCGCGCCCGCAGCTCGCAGTGTCGCTGCAATCCGTGAGGCCGTCGCAGTCGTTGTCGCGACCGTCGTTGCACACCTCGCGCGTCGGTACGCAGCAGAGCGGGCTCGCGCTGCAGTCGGGATCGACGCAATCGATGCGACCGTCGCAGTCGTCGTCGCGCATGTCGTCGCAGATCTCGACGCCGGTCGGGACGCAGCAGAGCGTGCTGCCGCCGCAGTCGCTGTCGCGGCAGTCGATCGCGCCGTCGCAGTCGTCGTCGACGCCGTCGCTGCAGAAGATCTCCGTCGGGCGGCACATACGGCACGCGGGATCGAGCCGGCAGTCGGAGTCCGCGCAGTCCGCGAGACCGTCGCAGTCGTCGTCGCTCCGGTTCGTGCAGAGACCGACCTCGCTCGTCGTGCACGTGCGGCACGCCGGATCGGCGAAGCAGTCCGAGTCGGCGCAATCGAGGCGGCCGTCGCAGTCGTCGTCACGGCCGTTCGTACAGAGCCCGGTCTCGCGCGGCGCGCACACCATGCACGACGGGCTGCCGAAGCAGTCGGTGTCGTTGCAGTCGGCGAAGCCGTCGCAGTCGTCGTCGACGCCGTTCGTGCAGATCTCCGGACGACAAGACATGCAGAGCGGCGAGAGACGGCAGTCGGAGTCGAGGCAGTCCGCACGACCATCGCAGTCGTCGTCGATGCCGTTGCCGCAGATCTCGGGGAAGCAGCGCACGCACTCGGGTCGCGTCGCGCACGCCGGATCGAGACAGTCGGTCAGGCCGTTGCAGTCGTCGTCGATCATGTCCGTGCAGATCTCGAGAGCGCCCGGGTGGACGCGTGCGTTCGTGTCGTCGCAGTCCCCGCCGCCGCAGGCCGCCGCGATCACACCGTCGGCGTCCTGGTCGCGTGCGAAGAAGACGCACATGCGCGAGCGCTCGTCGCAAGCATCGGTGGTGCACACCATGCCGTCGTTGCAGTCGATCGGCGGGCCGGCGAGGCAGCCGCGCGTGCGCGAGCAGACCTCCGTGCCGTTGCAGAAGCGGCCGTCGTTGCAGCGGAAGTCGAGCGGCATCTGCGTGCAGCCGCCGACCGCCTCGCTGCACTCGTCGATCGTGCAGTCGATGCCGTCGTTGCACACGAGCATCGTTCCGCCGACGCACGTGTTGCGCATGCAGCGCTCGGCGCCGTTGCAGACGACGTGATCGTCGCACTGCGCATCGAAGTCGCACGCGTGGACCTCGCAGCCGATGCCCGGGACGCACGTGCCACCGGGACAGCGCGCGTTGTCGGGGACGAAGCTGCACGCGCGCGCGGACTCGAGGCACTGATCGAAGGTGCAAGCGATTCCGTCGTCGCAGACGACGCTCGTCCCCGGGCGACATCGACCGGCGACGCACGTCTCGACGCCGTCGCAGAAGAGCCCGTCGTCGCAGTCGAAGTCGCCGAAGCACTGCACGCCCGAGTCACCCGCGTCGCCCGCATCCCGCCCACCGTCGCCCGCATCGCGACCGCCATCGCCCGCATCGAGCGGCATCGCAGCGTCGACGCGCGGCGGCGCGCCGTCGCTGAAGTCGTCGAGCCCCGTCCGGCCGCAGGCGACGAGCGCCAGAGCGAGGATCGAGACCGAGAGCACACGCGAGACGAGCTGCGACATGACGGAGCACCCGAGAAGAGAAAGACTTCGCAACACGCGGGTGCGGCGCGATCCGCGCGACGCCCCCCGACCGGCATCTATCGATGCGCGAGACACCGATCGCGTTCGCGGGCGGTGCCTTCGCGGTGCACAGCAAAGGTCGTTCCCGTGCCAGGCCGCGCCACCGCTGTACATCGGTGCACGCTCTGGCGGCTTCTTGGACGCAGCGGTGCGGAATTTCGGACGATTCGATCGTCATGCGTCGTCATCTCGTCTCCGTGGCCGCGAGCACGTGCTTCCTGCTGGGAATCGCCGCGTCGGCGGTCGCGGACGAGCCGCCCGGCCTGTCCGCAGCGGACGTCGACGAGGACTGCGGCCAGCTGCCACCCGAAGGCACCGAGCGCCTGGCGCCGCGAGATTTCTCGCCCGTCGCTCACGACCTTCCGCACGGTCGCGCCGTCAGCGCGCTCACGGCGCGCGAATGTCACGCGCTCCTCGGCTCGCTCGGCATCGACTACGAGGACGCCAGCGACGAAGGCGGAACGGTCGCCGCGATCGAGCAGCCGGTTCGTCTTCGCGGCGCGCTCGGTGCTCTCACGGTCCGACCCCACGGCGGCGACCCGCGATCGATCCACGCGATCCTCGACTGCCGCCTCGTCGTCGCGCTCTACGAGTGGGGCCCCACGTTGCGCGACGCTGGCTTCGTCGGCATCGAGCACGTCTCGGTGTTCCGACCCGGCGCGATCGTCGCGAGCTCGCATCATCCGAGCGGTCACTCGCACGCGCTCGCGATCGACGCGCTGCGCTTCGTGCGGCCCGACGGGACCACGTTCTCGGTGCTCGACGACTGGGTCGCGCGCACGCGCGGCGCCGATCCCTGTGGCACGTACGACGAGCCGAGCGAGGCCCATGCGCTCCGCGAGGCGATCTGCGCCGGCGCCTCAGCGGAATTGTTCGAGGTCATCGTGACGCCGCATCACGACGACGCCCACGCGAACCACGTGCACCTCGAGGTCGTGCCCGGCGTCGACTGGACCGCGTTGCGATAGCGCGAGTGCGATATCGTGCGCGTATGCAACGCGCATCGTTCTCGCTCGCGCTCGGTCTCGTCGCATTCTTCGCGCTCGCCGCGCCCTCCACGGCGCGCGCGGACCGATCGTTCTACGTCGGCGTGGGGGCAGGCTTCTACGACGACTTCGACTGCTGCCACATCCACGGTCGCGTGCAGGGCGACATCGGCTGGCACTTCGACGGGCGTGACACTGGCTTCTTCCTCGAGATCGATCCGATCATCACCTTCGGTCCCGACTACTTCATGTTCACCGGTGGCCTGCGGCTCGGCGGCGACATCCAGGTGCACCACGACCGGCACTTCGATCTGCTGCTGCGCCCGAGCGGCTTGGTCGGAATCGGCGTCCGCGCGTACGGCTATCACCCCTTCGGCGACAACCGGGATACGTTCGGCAACTTCACGCTGCAGCCCGCGTTCGACGTGCGCTTCGTGCTCGCCGACGGCCTGATCGCACTGTGGGCGCGCCCGCTGGCGTTCGATCTGATGTTCTGGTGGGACCGCGCTGGCGACAAGAGCTTCGCGTTCAGCGCCGCCTACCAGTTCCTCGCGGGAATCGATTTCCAGTTCTGAGCCTCTACCGGAGTGCCCGGCGCGAGCCAGGCCGACACAATTCGTCGGGTCCGCGCCGCGGACCACGCCGGTCGAGCTCAGGGACAGGCAGGCGCGATCATCGGATCGGGCGATGCGTAGTGGACGGTGTTCGCCCAGAACGTCGGGATTGCCATCATCGTCGACCACTCGCTGTCGAACTCGATCCACTCGTCGCCGAAGAGCAGCGCGTGGCCCATGCCGATCGGGCCCGCCGCGCCGACGACGTACGTTCCGATCTGCGCCATCGGGACGAAGCTCGTCATCGATGCCGGTACGCTCACCGGCAGCCCGCCGTCCGACGTGACCGGCGGCAACGTTCCTCCGCTCCCGTCGCCCGTCGTCGCGTTCGGCAAGAGCGTCGCCGGACCGTTGAGCACGCAGATGCCGCCGTCGCAGACCTCGCCCGTGCCGCAGCCCGCGGTGCACGGCACGCGCACGTAGTTGGGCCCGAGCGTCGCGAGCAGCGAGATCTGTCGATCCGCGGTCGCGCCCGAGTCGTGGCCCGTCATCGCGACCAGACCGCCGCCGGCGTTGACCCACGTGGTGAGCACGTTCGCTTCGTCCATCGTGTAGAGGCGCTGGAGCCAGTCGATCACGACGAGATCGAACGTATTGAGCTCCTCGATGTGCAGTTCCGGTGCGGCCGCCGTGTCCTGGAAGCGCGTGACGATCGCGCCCTGCATCTCGAGCCACGCCTGGAAATTCGACGACGCGAGCGCGCCCGGCGCGCCCATGATGCCGATGCGACGACATCCGTAGAGCGACGTGCCGCCGTCCGTCGCGCCGCCGCCGGCGCAGGCGCCCCACACGCCGAAGTCGCCCGAACCGACGCACGTCATCTCGCCCCACGAACAGCGCGGCGTGCTCGGGTCGGGCATGCCCGGCAGACACCGCGCCGTCGAGCCCGGGACGCACGTGCATCCTTCGTCGACGTGACCGTCGCAGTTGTTGTCGATGCCGTCGAAGCACATCTCGGTCGTCGCGCACGTCACCGGAATGCAGTTCGCATCGATGCGGGCGGCGTCCACGGGCGCGACGAACGCGTCCGAACGATTCGCGTCGACGCGCGAGACGAACGCATCGGTTGCTGCATCACGCGGCGCCGCGCAGTGGTTGTCCACGCACTCGAGACCCGACGCGCAGTCGGTCGTCGTGTGGCACGTGTTGGTCGGAGGCGCGGAAGAGCACTCGCAACCGACGGCGAACAGAGAAGAGAGGACGAAGACGACGGCGACGAAGCGCATGAGCCTCAGGATATCAGAGCCGAACGCGGGCCATCGTGAACGAGTCGACGTACGTGCCGCGCCGCAGCGCCATCATGTGGCAACGGCCCTCGGTCACGAAGCCGTGTCGCTCGTACAGCGCGCGCGCCCGATCGTTGTCGACGTACACGTCGAGCTCGACGCGGCGCAGGCCGAGCCAGTGGTCCGCTTGATCGAGAATCGCGCGCATCAGCGCATCGCCCACGCCGCATCCCTGCGCGCTCGGATGGACGGAGATGCCGAAGCTCGCCGCGTGGCTCTTGCGTCCGCCCGCGCCGATCGGAAAGAGACCGGAAGAGCCGACGATGGCGCCGTCGACCTCCGCGAGCAGGACGGTCGAGCCGGGCGGCGTGGCGTCGAATCGCGCGGCCCACGCGCTCTCCGTCTGGAAGGGCATCTGCCAAGTGCCCTCCATCACGGAGGGCTCGGAGTGCAGCCGCGCCATCTGCGCGGCGTCGCTCTTGCGGCGTGCCCGCACGATCGGCGCGAGGCGGTCACCACGCGCGGGGACCGGCGGCGGCTCGCCGAGCTCGGCAGGCGCGACGAAGCCCGGACGAAGGCGCGCCATGCCGACTGCGTCGACGAGCACCCCGTCACGCAACATGTCGGCACGCGCATGCGTCTCGATCTCGAACCCGTGCTTGCGATACAGACCGATCGCGGCCTCGTGATCCGCCTGCACGCTCAGCTCGAGGCGCAGGTGCCCGAACCATCGCTCGCCGGAATCGACGAGCGCCGAGAGGAGCCGGGAGCCGATGCCGCGGCGGCGCACGTGCGATGCGACGAGGATCGCGACGCGCCCGACGTGACGGCGTCGGACCGCCACCTGCGCATCGAGGATCCCGACTCCGAGGAGCGCGTCGCCGTCGAACGCGCCGAGGAAGAGGTGGCGATCGGGCGCGGCCGTCGCGAGCCGCGCGATCCACGCGTCCTCGAAGTCGTACGGTGAGCCACCGCCCGTGCGCGCGACGTCGGGATCGCTCGCGAGGCGATGCACGGCGCGCGCATCGCCCGGCTCGAGCGCGCGGAGCGTCGGATCGAGCGTCATGGATGGGCTTCGATGGCCATCGCCACGCGGTGGCGCGCCGTCATGAGGTCGTCGCCGGTGCGAGCGTGCAGGCCGTCGACCTCGCTCACGAAGCCCGTCGCGATGCTCATCGCATCGGCCGTGTCGCCGCGCATCGCGAGCAGGTGAAGGTACTCGTAGTCCTCGAGACCTTCGCGAACGAGCGCCATGCGGATCGAAGCCACGGGCACGTCGTGCGTGCCGCCGATGAGATCGGTTCGGCCCGCGTAGAACATGGTGCCGTCTCCCGCGCCACCGAACGAGCAGGGATTGTCCCACGCGCGCGCGAGCGCGTACGCAGTGTCGAAGTAGAGCTCGCCCGTCGTACCGTGCGTGAAGGAGAGCCACTCCATCGCGCGGCCCTGCACCGCCTGCACGTCGATCACGTACGAGGGATAGCCCTGCACCACCTCGGTCGCGCTCCCACACGACGCTTCCGGACCGCAGCCGTGCGACTCGCACGACTGGTACCACCACAGGAGATTGCGGCTGTCCGCGGCGAGCCACGGCGCGTAGTCGCTCACCGGCTGGTAGCTCGGCAACGAAGGGTTGGCGGCGCGCGTGTCGTTGATGATGGGCACGAGGATCTGCACGGCGCTCGCGAACGCGTGTGGCTGCGCGAACCGGAGCTGCGCCGTGACGAGCGAGCGGGCGCCGCCGGCGGTGACGATGGAAGCACGATCGGTGATGGTCGGGCACGAGCCCGCGCTCGGACAGACGCCTTGCGACTCGGGCTCGTCGGACGTGTAGTCGAACACGACCGCGTCCCATCCCATGGTGTGGACGTGATCGACGAGCAGCTGCGTGCGCGCCGTATCGGGCGGGCCGTTGTATTGGACCTGGAGCGTCGTGAGGTGCGAGCCGGTGAGGTGTCGCGGCGCGGTTCCGTCGAGCAGTCCGCCGTACACGGTGTCGAAGTGCGCGAGGCCCGCCGCGTCGTGCGGACCGATGTACGTGCTCCCGCCGAGGCTGATGCGGTACTCGAGCGCGAGCTGCATGTACTGCGCGCGGTACTGCTCGGTGAGGCGATCGCCGTTGCCGTCGGGATCGGTATCGGCGCATGCGTCCCACGCGCCGCCGGTCCACGCGCCGCGGTGGTGCGCGACGCAGGGCGCATCGCCGACGCCGCCGAACATCGTGCGCATCGTCGGCGTCGACGGAAGCGCGAAGTCGAAGACGTGCAGCTGCACCGGGACGTCGAAGTCGCCCTCGCTGCTCGTGACGTGGAGCGCGCCCGTGTAGTCACCCGGCATCGCATCGGCCGGCACCAGCACGTCGACCCAGACGGTGCGCAGCTCGAACATCGGGATCGTGATCGGGAGCACGTTCCGCGGTTCGCCGAGGAGCAGATCGTTGAACGGCACCAGCGGATCGGGCCAGAGGCCGAGGTCCCCCTCGCTGCTCGACGGCATCGGCACGTTCACGAGCGGCTCGATGTAGAGAAAGGAGTGCGCCGCATCGATCGTCGCCCCGCCGGGCCCCGTGAGCGCGCTCGCGACGACGCTCGTGACCGTGCGCCCTTCGAAGCCACCACTGAACGCGACCTGATAGGGCTCCCACTCGTTGCGTGCCGCCTCGATCGTCGCGAACCGACGGCTCGGTAGCGTCGACTGCGGACGGAGCTTGTCCGTGCCGTGCGTCACGCCCACCCAGGGCGGAACGCCTCCCCCCGCATCGCTCTGCGCCAGGGCGTCGACCGCCGTGTCCGGGCCGAGCGGCGCATCGACGGCGGCATCGCTCCCACCATCGTGAGGCGGCGCCGGGTCGTTGCAGCCGAGCGCGAGGAGCGAAGCGAAGATCCAAGGAATGCGACGAGCCATCGTCCGAGGTTCCGGTGGGATGCCCGGATGCGCAAGGGCACGACGCACTCTGGTACGGTTCGCGTCATGCGAACGCGACCCTTCGGCCCGACGACCGTCTCGCTCTCGGTCATCGGCCTCGGCGGCATGCCGATGTCGATCCAAGGGCGTCCCGACGAAGCGCAGAGCCTGCGCACGATCCACGCGGCTCTGGATGCCGGCATGACGCTGATCGACACGGCGAACGTGTACTGCCTCGACGACACGGACATCGGCCACAACGAGCGGCTGATCGCGAAAGCGCTCGGCGCGTGGAGCGGCAAGCGCGACGCGATCCACGTCGCCACCAAGGGCGGCCTCGCACGACCGGGCGGCGCATGGCGTTCGTCCGCTCGCCCGAAGGCGCTGCGTGCGGCGTGCGAGAAGAGCCTCGGCGCGCTCGCCGTCTCGCGCATCTGGCTCTATCAGCTCCACGCGCCCGACTCGGCGGTCCCGCTCGAGGACAGCGTCGGTGAGCTAGCGAAGCTCTTGGCCGAAGGAAAAGTCGAGCACGTGGGGCTCTCGAACGTGGATGTGGACGAGATCGAGCGCGCGCGGAAGATCGTTCCGATCGTGAGCGTGCAGAACCGCATGAACCCCCACGACAAGCGATCGATCACGAACGGCGTGCTCGCGCACTGCGAGAAGAACGGCATCGCGTTCCTTCCGTACAGCCCCGTGGGAGGCGGTCGCGGCAAGGCCAAGATCGCGTCGGACGCGGCGCTCTCTTCCATCGCGAAGAAACACGGCGCGACGGCGCCCGAGATCGCGATCGCGTGGTGCGCGCAGGTCTCGAGCGTCTGCTTCCCGATCCCCGGCGCGAGCAAGCCCGAGAGCGCGATCTCCAGCGCGCGTGCGGCGTCGATCACGCTGGACGAGACCGACATGAAAGCGCTCTCGTGAGCCCGAGACCGAGCCGATGAAGCTGCGCATCACCGTGGAAGACCCCTGCACCACGCCGGGCGTGCGTTTCGAGATGCGCGACGGCGTGCGTCATTGTTTGCACTGTGATGCGCCTCAGCACGACTTCACGAGCGCGACGGAGCGCGAGGCGCTCGCGGTCTTCGCCGCGCACGGCAACCGCTTGTGCGGGACGTTCCTCGCGGGGCCCGGCGGCGAGGTGCGCTTCCGGGCCGAGCGGCCGTCGCGCGCGCCGCATGCAGTCGCCCTGATGGCGATGACGCTCGCCGCGTGTGAAGGAGAGCCTGCGCCGAGCGTCGTCCCCGAGCCGCCGAGCACTGGCCAGCCGGTCGTGCCGCCCTCGACGACGATCGCCGCGCCACCGAGCGAGACGTCGATGCCCGATCACACGACCGACGCGAGCCCGAACGAGAACGATCACGCCGCCCACGCGCACCAGCATCCGCCGGTCACGATCACTGCCGTCGGCGGCGTGAGCCGCCACATCTCGGGCGGCGCCGTCGCCCGTCCTCCGCACCCTCCGATCGAAGGTCCATGACGCAGCAACAACGACGACCGCGCGACCGGCCCGCGCACGTGAAGCTGGTGCTGGTGATGGTGGGCCTGCCGGCCCGAGGCAAGACGCACATCGCGCGACGCGCCGCACGCTATCTCTCGTGGCTCGGCTACAAGACGCGCGTCTTCAACGTCGGCAATTATCGGCGCGAGCGATTGGGCTCGCAGAAGGACCACTCGTTCTTCGATCACGACAACGTCGATGCGCGCGCGGCGAGGCGCACCGTCGCGATGGAGTGTCTCGACGATCTCGTCGCGTGGATGAGCGAGAGCGGCGAGATCGCGATCTACGATGCGACGAACTCGCAGGTGGAGCGCCGCACGCTGGTCGCCGATCGGTGCCGCCTCGCGGGCATGCAGGTCGTGTTCATCGAGTCCGTCTGCGAGGACCCGGCGATCATCGAGAGCAACATCCGCCAGACGAAGCTGCACATGCCCGACTACGTGGGCATGGATCCGGACGCGGCCGTGCAGGACTTCCGCGAGCGCATCGCGCACTACGAGAGCGTGTACGAGCCGGTGCGCGAGAGCGAAGGCAGCTTCGTCCGCATCATCGACGTCGGTCGCAAGCTCGAGATCCACCGCATCCAGGGCTATCTCGCGTCGCGTCTCGTCTACTTCTTGATGAACATCCACCCGATCCCGCGGCCGATCTATCTGACGCGGCACGGCGAGAGCCTCTACAACGTCGCCGGCAAGATCGGCGGCGACTCGGGCCTCGCGCCGCGCGGCGAAGCGTTCGCGTCACGGCTCGCGCGATGGTTCGAGAGCGAGCGCGCAGAAGGCGACGACCTCGTCGTGTTCACGTCCACGCTGGTGCGCACGGTCGACACCGCGCGCTGGCTGCGGCGCCCGACCGTCGAGTGGCGCGCGCTCGACGAGATCTACGCGGGTGACTGCGACGGCCTCACGTACGACGAGATCCGCGAGCAGCATCCGGGCGAGTACGAGGCGCGCGCGCAGGACAAGCTCGAGTACCGCTATCCGCGCGGCGAGAGCTATCGCGACGTGATCCGGCGGCTCGAGCCGGTCATCGTCGAGATCGAGCGCGAGCGCTCGCCGATCCTGGTCATCGCGCACCAAGCGGTGCTGCGCGCGCTCTACGCGTATCTGATGGACAAGCCGCCGCGCGAGTGCCCGTTCCTCGCGATGCCGCTGCACACCGTGATCGAGCTGACGCCGACGACGTACGGCTGCGACGAGACGCGCTTCGAGCTCGGACCGAAGACCGACGGCCGCGACAGCAAGAGCCCGCCCGCTCCTTCTTGATGCGAAGACGAATCGTCGAGAGCGCGCTCTTGTCGCTCGTGTGGCTCGGGCCTCTCTTGGTCGCGCCTGGCGCGTTGATGTGGGCGCGGGCCGCCGGAGGGATCCTGGCGCCGCTCTTTCTCTTCCTCGCGGGTGTCTTCGCGGGCGCTCGGCGCGGACCGCGGCGCAGCATCGTGCCGCTCTTCGCGATCGCCGGCGTCGCCGAGCTCTGGGCGCTCTCTGCCGAGGCATCGGGCGAGAGCGCGATCTACACGCTCTCGCTCCTCGGCTGCTGGTTGCTGGTCTCGCCGCTCGCGCGCACGCTCGAGCCGGTCGACGCGCTCGAGTCGCGGTTCTTGCTGACGCTGGTGGCGGATGCGACGGCGATCCTCGCTTCCGTATCGCTGGCGGTTCTCTTCGATCTGCGCGTCGCGCTCGGAGGCGCCGCGAGCATCGCGCTGGCGATGGTGGGCACGCGCTATCCGGTGATGCGCGTGCGCGCGGGCATCGCGGTGCTGGCAGGCGGTCTCTTGAACGCGTGGCTGGGAATGCCTGGGCTGCTCGAGCTCGCGAGGGATCGTGCTGCGCAGGGGATGGAGCTCGACGACGTCGTGCGTCGGAGCGCGGTTCTGGCGAGCGCCACGGTGCTGGCGGCGATGGTGTTGAGCGCTGACGCGGAGAAGCGTGCCGCGGCTTGATCTCTCGCTCTCGCCTCTCGCTTCTCGTATCTCGTTCTCTTCCGGCAGCGTCTGCGCGGCTTCTCTTCGCCCCACTCTTCGAACTGCCGTCGGGAGCGCTCGGGCCGCGCGGCTCCAAGGCGGAGGAACCAAGGTTCCACCCTGGACCCCCACCTCCTTTTTCGTCTATCGGTGCCGGCCGCTGCCGCGG
>CAYSCF010000100.1:0-20326 GCA_964429305.1 uncultured Sandaracinaceae bacterium
CGATCAGCAGCGACGGCCGCGGCCGGCCGGATCGTTCGGATCGCTGTCGCTGCACGCGCGGCTGCCACAGCCCGCCGGATCGCGCGGGTCGCTGTCGCTGATGCCGCGGCCACGACCGTTGCCCGCCGGATCCGACGGATCGCGATCGGTGCAGCCGGGAATCGCGTGCGCTTCCTGCGTGATGCCGAGCGTCAGCGCCGCGGCGCCGATCGCGAGCCCACCGACCATACCGACTGCCGTACGCCGCGTGACGGGCGTCTCGGTCACGATCTCTTCCGGATTCAACGTCTTCTTCGCCATGCAGTCTCTCCCTGTTGGTCCCCGCGCGTCTCACGGGTAGGCCAGAGCTACGCACGACCCCGCTGCGAAATGCATCGAATTCGCCTGTCGGGAGACGTTCTCAGAGGTCTTCCGACGTCATCGAAACGGCGGCGCTCACGGCGTCATGTTGCGGATGCGCCAGAAGTACTGACCGCCATCCGCGGCGACCCGGACGACCGGGCAGCCGACCTCGTCGAGACCCTCGAGCGACGTGATGACCGTGCGCGTGTTGACCCACTGCCCCATCTGGTCGGCCCAGTTCGCATCGCCCGCCCACGGCGTGTGATAGCCGAGCGTCACGGGCGAGCCGACGCCGAGTGGGCCGTAGCTGGCTTGGGTCATGCCGCAGTACTGCGGAACAGGCTGCGCCATGGGCGTTTGGGCAGCCTCGGTGCAGGCCTGTGCGAGCCCACGCGTGCACGAGAGCGCCAGCAGCTGCAGGCCGCGCACGGGATCGGGAGCGATCACGCCTGGCCGACCGTCGCGGATGAACACGCCTTGGTTGCGGCAGCCCCAGCTGTCGCCGAGCGAGCACGCGGTGTCGTAGTAGCGCAGAGCACTCACGAGATCTTGCGGCACGCCGAGCGAGTTCTCGAACGCGTACCCGACGCTGTTGCACGAGGCCGGATGGCTGCGCTGGCATCCCTGCTGGAACATCTGGAACGCGAGCTGCGGGTTCACCGGGAGATACGTTCCCTCCTGGTATCCGTACGCGACCTCCCAGCAGGCTTGAGCGTTGTTGCCGGCGCACGCCTGCTGCCAGCTGCGGTATGCGGAGTAGCGATCGGCGGGCACTTCGTCACCCCAGTACTGGCGCAGGCCCTGCTCGTAGCAGCCATCGGCGTTACCGGACATGCACACGGCCTGCACCTGGAACGCGGGGATCGTGTACGTCCGCTGCGCAGATGCGGGGCTCGGCGCGAACGCCAACGCTGCTACGACCACCCACCCTGCGCACAGACCGCGAGCCGCTCCCACATCCATGCCGACCTCCAGCACGCCGTCCGACGACTCGGCGTGATCGTTTCTTCATCGTGCCCGAGGCACGCTCGGCTGTATACGGGGAGCGCCGTACGCGCTTCCTTCGACGGGAGTGGTCCGCAGGCGGACCCGAAGCAATTGCGTCGGCTCACCTTCGGTGAGCACTCCGGTCGTTCACGACAGGCGCGCTTCCACGTCCTCGGCGATCGCGAGACACGCGGTCAGCCCGGGAGACTCGATGCCCGCCATCGCGACGAGACCGGGGACCCCGTGGGATCGCTCGTCGAGGATCGCGAAGTCGCGCTCTGGCTCGCCGCGCGCCGACAGACGCGGGCGCACGCCCACCATCAACGGATGCAGCTCGCTCGCGGGGATCGGCAGCGAGAGATAGCAGCCGAGGGCTTCGGCGAAGCGCACCTCTTTCTCGGCTGCACCCTCCAGATCGAAGCGCGGCGCTTCGATCCACTCGGCGTCGGGGCCGGCGAGCAGGAAGCCCTCGACGTCGCGCGTGAGATGGATGCCGAGCCCATCCGGCTCGGGCAGTGGATAGACGAGGTGCGACACGGCTTTTCGGTGACGGACGTCGAGCGCCATCCACGTGCCCGAGACGTAGTGCTGCCTGATGCCCAGGGCGTCGGGGTCGAGGCCCGCGAGCGCCGCGAGTCGATCCGCGGACACGCCGCCCGCGAGCACGACGCGAGGCGCGACGAAGTGCGAGCCTGCGATGTCGACACGGAGCTCGCCTGCGCTCGGCTCGATCGCGACGACCTCGGCGTCACGCAGCGAGACGACGGAGCGCGCGTCGCACTCGTTCTCCAGCGAGCGCACCAGCGATGCGGTGCGCACGATGCCGGTCGGCCCGACCCAGAGCGCCCTCTCGGATCGCACGAACGGCTCGCGCTCCACGATCTCCGCGCGATCGAGCATGCGCGCTTCGATGCCGCGATCGGCCGCGCGTGCCGCGAGCGTCTCCAGCGCCGCTTCGTCCGCGATGCTGCCGACGATCAGCTTGCCCGTGATCGCATGCGGCAGGCTCTCGAGGCGAGCGCGGCGATAGAGCATCTCGCGGCCGCGCAAGCAGAGCGTCGTCCGCAGCCACTCGCTCGGATGATGGAGGCCGGCATGCACGACGCCGGAATTGCGTGCGCTGTTCTCCATCGCGTTCTTGTCGTGACGCTCGAGCAGCAGGACCTTCTTTCGGCGCCGCGAGAGCGCGGCCGCGCACGCCAGGCCCACGACACCGCCGCCGACGACGATGGCATCGAAGCTCCTCGTCATCGGGCGTAGGCGCGCCAGGAGAAGTAGACGACCATCGCCCAGGCGAACACGACGACGGCGTTGCGCACGCGGTCGGCGGGAAAGCGTCGCGCGATCGACGCGCCACCGAATCCGCCCACGACGCCGCCGACGGCGACGGCCAGGGCGGGTGCGAAATGGATCTCGTGCGCGAAGACGAACGCCACGATCGCGACGCCGTTCAGCACGGTGCCGAGGACGTTCTTCAGTCCGTTCATCGTGTGCATGTCGGAGAGGCCGACCAGCGAGAACGTCGCGAGCATGAGGATGCCCATGCCGCCGCCGAAGTAGCCGCCGTACGTCGCGATGCCGAGCTGGAGCAGCGCAGCGAGCGCGAGCGAGCGAGCGCCGTTTTCCTGCTGCGCGGGTCGGCGTGCGCGGATCGCCTTCTGGATGCGGGGCCCGAACGTGAAGAGCGACGCCGCGATCGCGATCAGCACCGGGATGATGCGTGCGAACGTCGTGTCGCTCGTGCGCAGCAGCAAGAGCGCGCCGAGAAGGCCACCGACCAGGCTCGAAGCGGCGAGCACGGCGACCAGACGCCGATCTTTCGGCAGCTCGCGGCGATACGCGTAGGCGCTGGCTGCGCTCGCCGGCCAGAGCCCGACGGTCGTCGTCGCGTTCGCCGAGACGGGCGTGATGCCCGCGAGCACCAGCGTGGGAAACACGACGAAGCTGCCGCCACCGGCCACCGAATTGAGGGCGCCGCCCACGGCGCCGGCGAGGACGAGCGATGCGAGCGCGAGCGGATCCATCGCGCGTCGCTCAGCGCTTGCGCTTGCCGCCGAGCGAGGCCTTGAGCTCGTCGAACTCGCGACGCAGCGCCGCGACCTCGCCCTCTTCGGGCGGCGTCGCGCTCGCGGGCACCGGAGTGGGCTTCGCGTCGGGCGAGATCATCTGCCCTGCGCCGAGCCACATGCGCGCGATCGCGTTGGCGGCCTGGAACGGCATCGTCGCCATCGGCACGTAGCCCGAGACCGACTGCGCGCCGCGCTTGGCCTCGAGGTACATCTCGAGCGTCGCCGAGAGATAACGGCTCATGAACTCGGCGAGCGCCTCGTCGCCCATGCGGATGAGCTGGAGCAGCAGCGGCACCGGCAGCAGGCGCCCGGCGCGTCGGCCCTCGAGGATGATCTGCGCGAGCGAGGCCTGCGTCAGATCTTCGTTCGTCTTCGCATCCACGACGCGCACGTCGTCACCGCGACGAATGATCGCCTCGAGCTCGTCGAGCGTGATGTACGAGCTCGCGCGCGTATCGTAGAGCCGGCGGTTGCCGTACTTCTTGATGAGGATCGGCTCGTTCGGGGGACGAAGGCGCATTCCGCGAGCAAGACTGCGCGGCATGCCGCGGCGGCGCAACGGATGCGTGAGGGCGCGAGAGTGCGTTGTGCGTCGCAACACGAGAGACCTTGACACGACTTTCGGCCTGGTTCACTAAGGCCGTTCCGTTTTGTGCACTGCACCACGACGGAGGCAGGAGTCGTCCATGTCGCGCACCGTCGTCTCGCTCTCGTGGCTCTGTGTGGTCGCAGCGCTGTCCGCATGCGCGACCGGCATGCCGACTTGTCGCATCGGCGCCGACTGCGCGAGCGGCGTGTGTCTCTCGAGCGGTCGGTGTGGGAATGCGACCGACGCGGGCCACGGCGACTCGGCGATCCTGCCGGGCGACGACGCGGGAACCGATGCAGCGGTCGTGCCCGACGACGATGCGAACGTCGACGGCGGCGAGCGCATCTGCTCGCCCGATCACGACGGCGTCGTCACGCGCGCGGAGGTTCCGCTGCGTGCGGGCCTGCGCGCGAACTTCCGCGTCGCGACGAACGCGACCGTCTCGACCGCGGGCACGACGACCGGCGGCATGCGCACGTGGGACTACTCCGGCGCGTACTCCGGTGACCAAGACGTGCTCGTCGAGCTCCTCGCGCCGGGCGCGAGCTGGTGGGCGGCGAGCTTCCCGATGGCGACCCACGCCGCGCAGCTCTCGACGTCGTCGGACAGCCTCGGGGTCTTCCAGATCACGGACGATGCGCTGCTCCTGCTCGGTGTCGTCTCGCCCGCGGCGGGGATCACGCAGACGCGGCTGACCTACGATCCACCGGTCGTCGTGCTGCAATTCCCGCTCGCCGAGGGCAACACGTTCACCACGACGTCGGCCGTGAGCGGGCAGGCCTCGGGCGTGATCGCCGCGTACCACGAGACGTACACGTCGGTCGTCGACGCGTCGGGCACGCTCGTCACGCCCTTCGGCAGCACGCCCGCGCTGCGGGTCCGCACCGAGATGACGCGCACGAGCGGGCTCGCGACGCTGACGTCGCAGCGCCAGTTCACGTTCGTCGCCGAGTGCTTCGGCATCGCCGCGACGATCTCCTCCAACGCGTTCGAGACGAACGTCGAGTTCACGACCGCCTCCGAGATCCGGCGCCTGTCGCCCTGAGCGAATCGTGACGCTTCCTTCCCTACTGATCCGCGCGGTCCTGACGATCGCGATCGCGACGCTCGCGTCCGGCTGTCTCGCGTTCCACGCAGGGCGCCTTCCGGGCGAGCCGGGCGATGCGACGTTCATGACGCTCGACGACGTGCGCGTTCGCTACGTCGATCAGGGCCAAGGATCGGCCGTCGTGCTGATCCACGGCTTCGCCTCGTCGCTCGAGACGTGGGACACGGTGATCCCGACGCTGGTCGAGCAGGGGCACCGAGTGATCGCGCTCGATCTGCGTGGCTTCGGCTGGACCGATCGCGCGCCTGGCGACTACTCGAGCGAAGCGCAGGCGCATCTCGTGCTCGCGCTGATGGATCGGCTCGGCGTCGACCGTGCATCGATCGTCGGGCACAGCTATGGCGGCGGCGTGGCGCTGCGGCTCGCGTTGATCGCGCCCGAGCGCGTCGATCGGATCGCGCTCTACGACGCGTGGGCGTACGACGGACAGCTCCCCGCGTTCTTCCACGTCGCGCGCGCCGACGGCATCGGCGAAGCGATGTTCGCCACGTGGTACGGCGAGCGCGTCGAAGATCGGATGGCGCTCGCGTTCTGGGACCAGCGCTACGTCACGATCGAGCTGATCGACGCCGTCGAAGCGGCGCTGCGTCGGCCCGGAACGTACGCAGCCGCGCTCGCCGCCGTGCGCGCGATGCACTACGAGACGGTCCAGGATCGGTACCGCACGATCGAGAGCCCCGTGCTCCTGCTCTGGGGTCGCGAGGATCGCGTGACGCCGATCGAGGTCGGCGAGCGCCTCTCGCGCGAGCTGCCCGGCGCGCGTCTGGTCGTGTACCCGGGTTGTGGTCACTTCCCGATGATCGAGCACGCGCGTCAGTCGACCGCCGAGCTCGGGCGCTTCCTCGCGAACGCCGACGCACCGACACCTGCCGTGGTGCCGACCAGCGGCGGAGAAGAGCCGCCGAGCGAAGAAGAACCGGCCCACGAGCCGTGGTGGGAATCGCCGCCGGATGCGGCGACGACGAGCGGGGGGCTCTCGCAATGACGCGGGTGCTCGTCCTCCTCGTACTCGTTCTCGTGGTCGTCTCGCACGCGGAGGCGCAGGGCTTCCACCGCGTGGGCGACGACATCCGATCGCACATGGATCCGGACGATTTCTCGTTCGAGGCGCATGGGTATCTGCGCGGCCGCGCCGAGCTGCTCTCGAACTTCGATCTCGATCGCGGGCCCACGCCGTCGGGCGATCCGCTCTTCCCGGTCCCGCTCGACGACGGACAGAACCTCTATCAAGCGGACATGCGCCTGCGCTCGGACATCTCGATCTACGCGCCCGGCGGCGCCGTCGCGATCCACGCGCGCTTCGACATCCTCGACAACCTCACGCTCGGCTCGACGCCGGACAACATCCCGAGCGCCACCGTCGGCCAGCGCGGCCTGAACAACGCCGTCAACGTTCGACGCGCATGGGGCGAAGTGCTCACGCCGTTCGGTCTGCTCACCTTCGGTCGCCAGGCGAACCAGTGGGGACTCGGACTGCTCGCGAACGGCGGCGACTGCTACGACTGCGACGGCGGTGACGTGGCCGACCGCATCGCGTTCGCGACCCCGATCGCGGGCCACATCTGGGCTCTCGCGTTCGACATCTCGGCCTCGGGCCCGCTCACGTCGCGCCCCGCGGGCTTTCGCGCGGTCGACGTCACTCCGACCGACGACGTCCGCACGATCACGTTCGCGTGGGTGAACTGGCTCGGCGAAGCAGGTCGTCGCCGGCGCCACGTCGCGGGCCGCACGACGTTCGAGTACGGCGCGTACGGATCGTACCGCTGGCAAGACGGCGACGTGCCCGCGTCGTATCTGCCGACGGCGCAGCCGGTCGCACCGAGCGCCGCGCAGATCGTTCCGCGTGGTCTGCAGGCCGTCGCCGCCGACGTGTGGCTTCGCCTCGAGAACCGCGACTTCCGGATCGAGTTCGAGGGCGCGCTCCTCTACTCGCACATCGCGCAGACGTCGCTCATCCCGGGCGTTCTCGATCGCGACGCGATCACCGGCACGCAGCTGGGCGCCTCGCTCGAGAGCGACTTCCTGCCGCGCGAAGGCGCATTCACGTTCGGCTTCGACACCGGCATCGCCTCGGGCGACTCGGCGCCCGGCTTCGGCGCGTTCCCGCGGACGCTGCAGCGTGCACCGCAGGCGGGCGACCTCGACGGCCCGCAGGCGAACCTTCCGTACGACACCACCGTCGACAACTTCCGCTTCTCGTCCGACTACCGAATCGATCGGATCCTGTTCCGCGAGATCATCGGGCGCGTGACGGATGCGTTCTACTTCCGACCGCACGCGCGGCTGCGTCTCTTCGATGCGCCGTTCGGTGCGCTCTCGATCACCGCCTGGGCCGTCGCGTCGTTCGCGATGGAGCCTACGTCCACGCCCGGCGGTCAGCGTCCGCTCGGCGTCGAGCTCGACCCTGGGCTCACGTACGAGAGCCGCGAGGGCTTCATCGCCGCGCTCGAGTACGCCGTGCTCTTCCCGCTCGCCGGTCTCGACAACCCCACGCTCGGGCTGAGCGCGCAACCCGCACAGCTTCTCCGTCTGCGCCTGCAGATGCTCTACTGAATCGAGGCCTTCATGCGCGCTCTCTTCTTCTGGCTCGTGCTCTCTGCGTCCGTGCTCGGCTGCGGCCCGAACCGCACGCATCCGATGCGTCTCGCGTGGGACGCCGATGCCGCGGTCCCGCCGCTGAACTGCGTGCCGAACCTCGACGGACAGATCGTCCGCATGGAGCTGCAACCCTCGATCGGGACGCCCGTGAACTTCCTGTTCTCGCCGGCCGGGGAAGAGCGCGACGTCGATCTGGTCGGCTCGGAGATCGCGGACGGTATGCGGCACTGGGATCTCGGCATCGACTACGGCAGTGATCGCGTCGCGCAGATCACCGCGATCGATCCTTCGATGCAGTGGTACGCGTCGACGTTCCCGAACGCGGTCGTCGCCGTGGCGACCGATCCGAGTGGCTCCATCGACGCGCTCTACAGTCTCGACGATCACGGCTTCTACCTGCTCGGCCTCGCGAGCCACGAGATGAGCCCGCCCGAGGGACAGACGCTCCTTCCATATGCGACACCGATCGTGCTCTTCCAGCTGCCGCTCGCGCCGGGTTCGACGTGGATCAGCGCCGCGGACAACTCCGGCACGCTGCGCGGCCTTCCGTACGCGGGGCACGACACGTACGAGAACGAGGTCCCCTCGATGGGCGAGCTCGTGCTGCCCGATCTCACGTTCACGCAGGCCATGCGCGTCGCGACGCGCGTGACGATCTCGCCGACCGCCGGCGCGCCGATCCTGCGCCGGCAGACGACGTTCGTGTTCGAGTGCTTCGGTCAGGTCGCGAGCGTCACCGCGCGCGACGGCGACGACACGCAGGACTTCACCACCGCGGCGTCGATGCAGCGGTTCGGATTGTGATCACGGCAGGAGGACCCATGACTCTCTTCGAGAAGTGGAAGAAGGGCTTCGATGCTTGGGAGGCCGAGGCCGCCAAGCGCTCGAGCGAAGTGCTGCAGAGCCCGCGCGTGCTCGAGCCCGCCGGTGCGGTGCTCAGCGCGGTGATGCGCGGTCGCGCGCGCGCCGATCGCACGCTCGGCAACGTGTGGAGCGCGGTCGGCCTTC
Organism: uncultured Sandaracinaceae bacterium; assembly: GCA_964429305.1. Lineage (GTDB taxonomy): Bacteria > Myxococcota_A > Polyangia > Polyangiales > Sandaracinaceae > JBBSAT01. Next base: position 8,702 of record CAYSCF010000100.1, read on the forward strand.
CGAACCGACGCGATCAGGAGCGCACGCTGCGATTGCTGACGGTGCTGGAGCGCCGCGTGATCGATCTCGAAGAGAAGCTCGAAGACGCACGTGAAGACGCACGGCGCGCGCGCGCCGGACGCTGACGAAGAGGAGCCGCCATGGATGTCACCAAGTATCTCGATCTCCGTCCCGCACCGCGCGCCGTGTTCGATGCCCTCGACGAGCGGCGTTCGCGGGCGCGCTACATGGTCCCCGAGAGCGGCGGCTATCGCGCCGTCACGTTCGGCGACGTGGCCGACGAAGTGCGAGACATCGCGCTCTGCCTCGAGGCACGCGGCCTTCGCGCGCGCGACCGTGGCGCCGTGTTCGCGCACAACCGCGTCGAGTGGATGAGCGCGGCGCTCGCGATCCAGACGGCAGGCGGTGCGATGGTTCCGATCTACGCGTCGAGCACCGCCGAGCAGGCGGCGTACGTGCTCGGCCACTCCGATGCGCGCGTCGTGTTCGTCGACGGCGAGGATCTGCTGCGCCGCGTGCTCGCCGCCTCGTCCTCGCTGCCCGCGCTCGAGCTCGTCGTGCTGCTCGATGCCTCGCTCGACGCGGCGCGCTCGCTCGCGGCGATGCGCGCCAAGGGCGAGACCGTGCCGAGCGACGCCGAGGTCCTTCCGAAGATCGTCGCCTGGTCCGCGGCGCGGGCACAGGGCGCCGCGATCGCGAAGGCCGATGCATCCGCACTGCCTCGTCTGCTCGACGCGATCTCCCTCGATGCGCCCGCGATCATGCTCTACACGAGCGGCACGAGCGGGCCGCCGAAGGGCGTGCCGCTCACGCATCGCAACGTCGGCGCGAACGGTCGCGACTGGCTCGAGGTGCTCGGGCCGCTCCTCGACGAGGGCATGACCGATCTGCTCTGGCTGCCGATGAGCCACGTGTTCGGCTTCGGCGAGGCGTGCATCGGCAACACGCTCGGATGGACGAGCTATCTCGCCGATCCGCAGACCGTGCTCGCGAAGCTCCCGGAGGTGAAGCCATCCGTCTTCATGAGCGTCCCCGTGATCTGGGAAAAGCTCGCGCAGGGCGCGATGGGCACCGACGACGTCTCCGAGCGCGCGCGACGTCTCGCGGCGGTCACGGGTGGCGCGCTGCGCTTCTGTCTCTCGGGCGGCGCTGGCCTCAAGCGCGAAGTGAAGGAGCTCTTCCACTCGCTCGGCGTGCTCATCATCGAGGGCTACGGCCTGACCGAGGCGTCGCCGACGCTGACGATGAACCAGCCGGCCGCGTTCCGATTCGACTCGGTGGGCAAGCCGTTTCCGAGCGTCGAGATCCGTCTCGCGGAGGACGGTGAGATCCTCGCGAAGGGCCCGAGCATCTTCGGCGGCTACCACAAGGATCCTGTCGCGAGCGCGGACGCGTTCACCGAGGACGGCTGGCTCAAGACGGGCGACGTCGGCGTCTTCACCGAAGACGGCTTCTTGCGGATCGTCGATCGCAAGAAGGACATCCTCGTCACCGCTGGCGGCAAGAACGTGCCGCCCGCCAACATCGAGCAGCGCTTCGCCGATGACGCGACCTTCTCGCACGTCGTCGTCTACGGCGACGGCCACAAGTACCTCGTGGCCGGCGTGTGGCTGAGCGCGGCGGGCGCGGCGGGCTCCGCGGCCGAGCGCCAGGCGCGCATCGAGGCGAGCATGGAGAAGGTCAACGCGCAGCTCGCGAGCTACGAGTCCATCAAGCGCTTCGCGATCATGGACGAGCCGCTCACCGTCGAGGGCGGGCACCTCACGCCGACGCTCAAGGTGAAGCGCAAGGCCGTGTACGCGGCGTTCCGCGATCGATTCGAGGCGCTCTACGCGTCGAAAGCGGGCGCGTGATGGAGCCGCGTGGCGCAGTCCGCGGTCTCGCCGCGCTCTTCGGTCGTCCGGCGCCGCGCGTCGGGCAGACGCCGGCCGACGTGGTGCACGCCGAGAACAAGTGGCGCGTCCTCCGATACGTGCCGCGCGCGGAAGGCATCGCGTTCCGCACGCCGGTCCTGCTCGTTCCGTCGCTCATCAATCGTCACTACGTGCTCGATCTGATGCCGGGCAAGAGCTTCGCCGAGAGCCTCGTCGCGGCGGGTCACGACGTCTACGTGATCGACTGGGGCACGCCCGAGGCCGAGGACCGCTTCGTCTCGTTCGAGGACGTCGTGATCGGCGCGATCGGCCGCGCGCTCCGCGTCACGACGCGCACGTCGGGCGCCGACGCAGCGCACGTGCTCGGTTACTGCCTGGGCGGCACGCTCGCGCTGCTGCACGCCGCGCTCGAGCCCGAGCGTGTTCGCTCGCTCACGCTCGTCGCCGCGCCGGTCGACTTCCACGACGACGGCCTGCTCTCGCGTTGGACGCGGACGCGCTCGCTCGACACGAACGCGGTCGTCGAGGGCGCGGGCAACGTCCCGTGGCAGCTCATGCAGGGCGCGTTTCAATTGCTTCGTCCGACGCTCCCGCTCGTGAAGGCCGTCTCGCTCGCGCAGAAGGCGTGGGACGAGCCCTTTCTCGACGGGTTCTTCGCGATCGAGACGTGGGGCAACGACAACGTCAGCTTCCCGGGCGATTGCTGGCGCACGTACGTCGAAGAGCTCTATCGCAAGAACGCGCTCGTGCGCGGCGAGCTCCGGCTCGGCGGTCGCGCTGTCGACCTCGCGGCGCTGCGCGTGCCCGTGCTCTGCGTCACGTTCGAGCACGACGAGATCGTGCCGCATGCGAGCGCGACGATCGTGCTCGAGAAGATCGCCAGCACCGACAAGGAGCACCTCCACCTCATCGGCGGTCACGTCGGCGCGATGGTCTCGAGCTCCGCCTCGAAGAAGCTCTGGCCGAGGATACGCGCGTTCTGGGCCGCGCGCGACGCGGCGCCCAGCACGCTGCCCACCGAGACGCGACGTCACCCGCAGGAGATCGAACGAACGTGAGCCAGCCTCCCACCACGGGCGCGACGCCCACTCTTCCCTTCGGCGAGCCGACTCCGCTCGGCTTGCTCGGTCTCGCGATCGGCTGCGGTGCGCTCCTGCCCATCGCCTTCGGAATGATCCCCCACGAGCCGGCCGCAGCGGCCGCGATGTTCTCGACCGCTTCGTGGCTCTGCCTGCTCTTCGGCGCCGGCTGTCAGTTCCTCGCGGGCGTGATGTCGCTCGCGAACAAGAACACGCTCGGCGGCACGCTGCTCACCACGTTCTCGTTCAACTGGGTGATGAACTGGCACACGCTCTCCGAGGCGTCGCAGGGTCGCGTGACGGATCCGACCGTCGGCGTGTTCGTCGACGTGACGTTCATCGTCATCTTCGTCGTGCTCACCTACGCGTTCGGCTTCTATTCGAAGCTCCTCTTCGTGTTCCTGCTGGACATCGATGCGCTCTACTTGCTGCGGATCGCGCGGCACTTCCTCGGGCCGACGAGCCCGATCGCGCCCGCGCTCGGTACCGGTGTCGGCGTCGCGACGCTGCTGCTCATGGCGATCGCGCTCTACATCTCGTTCGCGCTTCTCGTGAACCCGGCGGCCGGGCGCGCTGTGTTCCCAGCGGGTGGACCGCTCTTCAAGCCGACGGTGCCGACGCCCTGATTTGTTGCGTCACAACACGCATGATTGCCGCTCAATCATGCATCTAACGCGCGCCGTCGTCCGAATCATGTTGCGTCGCAACATCGCGTGATTCATCGTGCGGATCACGATGCTCTACGCGCTCCAAGACCTCTCGCGCCGGGCGATGAAGCCGGTCGCCGTGTACGCGAACCTCTCCGCCCGCCTGCTGCGCCACGTGCCGCTGCCGGGCGCGCCCTTCGCGGCCGCAGGCTGGGAGCTGCTCCATCGCCTGACGAAGTCGTATCCGCGGCCGAGCTTCGGCATCACGTCGCTCGAGCTCGATGGCGAGACGACCGCGATCGAAGAGATCGTCGTGCAGGCGACGCCGTTCTGCCGGCTCGTGCGCTTCGCGCGTCGCGCGACGCCGGCGCTGCAGGCACGGCTCGACGCGCAGCCGAAGATCCTCTTGTGCGCACCACTCTCGGGCCACTTCGCGACGCTGCTCCGCGACACCGTTCGCTCGCTCGCCGTCGACCACGACGTGTACGTCACCGACTGGATCGACGCGAAGGAGATCCATCGCGACGCGGGCCGCTTCGGGCTCGACGACTACGTCGATCACCTCGTCGGCTTCATCCGCCATCTCGGCGCCGCGAACCTCGGTGTCGTCGCCGTCTGTCAGCCGGCCGTGCCTGCGCTCGCCGCCGTCTCGTTGCTCGCGTCGCGAGGCGAGCCGACGCCGCGCTCGCTCGTGCTGATGGGCGGTCCGATCGATCCACGCCTCTCGCCGACCGACGTGAACCGCCTCGCGACCGAGCGTCCGATCTCGTGGTTCGAGGAGAACCTCGTGTATCCGGTGCCGCTCGGACATGCGGGCGCCGGACGTCGCGTCTACCCGGGCTTTCTCCAGCTCACGGCATTCGTCTCGATGAACCCCGATCGGCACTACGCGTCGTATCGCGAGTACTGGGTGGATCGTGTGGGCAACGAGCGCGAGAGCGCGGCGGCGCACGAGCGCTTCTACGACGAGTACAACGCCGTGCTCGACATGGACGCCGAGTACTATCTCGACACCGTGCGCACCGTGTTCCAGGACTTCGCGCTCGCGAAGGGCACGTGGTCGGTGCGCGGCGAGCGCGTCGTGCCGTCCGACATCACGGGCACCGCGATCCTGACGGTCGAAGGCGCGACCGACGACATCACGGGCGCTGGTCAGACGCACGCGGCGCTCGCGCTCTGCGCCAACATCCCGGCCGATCGCAAGCGCGCGTACACCGCGCCGAACTGCGGGCACTACGGGATCTTCTCCGGCTCGCGCTTTCGTGAGCAGGTCTATCCCGAGATGCGCGCATTCCTCGCCGATGCGCACACGGAGAAGGCGTCGTGAGCAGCCTCGTCGGCAAGACGGCGCTCGTCACCGGCAGCACCAGTGGTATCGGGCTCGGCATCGCGACGGCGCTCGCGTCGCGCGGCGCGAACATCCTGATGAACGGATTCGGCGACGTCGAAGGCCCGCGCGCACGTCTGCTCGATGCGGGTGCGGTCCACGGCGTACGCGTGGTGCATCACGGCGCGAACCTCGCGATCGCGAGCGAGGTCGAATCGATGCATCGCTACGCGATGGACGTGTTCGGCGGCATCGACATCCTCGTGAACAACGCGGGCATCCAGCACGTCTCGAGCGTCGAAGACTTCCCACCCGAGCAGTGGGACGCGGTGCTCGCGGTCAACCTCACCTCGGCGTTCCACACGACGCGGCTCGCACTGCCGTACATGCGGAAGAGCAACTGGGGACGCATCCTCAACGTCGCATCGGTGCACGGGCTCGTCGCATCGGCGGACAAGGCTGCGTACGTCGCGGCCAAGCATGGGCTCGTCGGGCTCACGAAGGTCGTGGCGCTCGAGACGGCGCGCACCAACATCACGTGCAACGCGATCTGCCCGGGCTGGGTGAAGACGGCGCTGGTCGAGAGGCAGATCGAGGCGCGCGCGCAGCGCGATGGCGGCGATCTCGATGCCGCGCGTGAGTCACTCGTCGGCGAGAAGCAGCCGTCGGGGGCGTTCGTGTCACCCGAAGCGCTGGCCGAGCTCGCGTTGTTCCTCTGCAGCGATGCTGGCAGTCAGGTGCGTGGCGTGGCGTGGAACATGGACGGCGGCTGGATCGCGCAATAGCGCCGACGAGCGCTCAGTGCGCTTGGAACCACGCGAGCACCGCATCGGGCGCCGCGTCGATCCATTGATGTCCGGCCGTCGCGTCCGTGACGATCTGCGTCGCGACGCCTTGGCCACGCAACGCCGACTCGTACGACATCATCGTCGCGATCGGTACGAGCGTGTCGAGCTGGCCGTGCAGGAAGAGCGTCGGCGGGTGATCGCTCGGGAGCGTGGTCGGGATCGTGCAGATCGAGCCCCCGCACGTCGCGTACGAGCCCGATGCGATCGCGAGCGCACGGAAGTGGCCGGCGTACGAGACGGCCATGCGGCTCGTCATGTAACCGCCACTCGAGAACCCGGTCGCATACAGATGCGTGTCGTCGATCGCGCCGAACGTGCCCGCCGTGATCGCCGCGAAGAGATGCAGCATCAGCTGGTGATCGGGCGAGGTCTCCCACGCGGTCGCGTACGGTGGGATGTTCGTGTCCCAGTACGTGGTGCCGCCGCCGGCCGCGTCGGGCGTGATGACCGCGAAGCCCGCGTCGAGCAGGCGCGCGACGACGAGCGCTTGATCGTAGAGGCCGTACGCGTCGGTGCTGCGGCCCGACCACGTCATCTCCGACGGCAGGGACGTGCCCTGGAACGCGATCACCGCCGGAAAGCCACCCGTCGGCGCCGTGCCGAGCGGCACTTGGTAGTGCACGGCGCGATCGGCGAGCATCGTCGTGGTCGCGAGCATCGTCGTCTCGTGCGCACACGTCACGCTCGTCGCGCTCACGACGCAGCGAGAGCCGAGACCCGAGTCGATAGGTCCCGCGTCGTCGCTCGCGAGGGCGTCGGTGCCGGCATCCATCGGCGAGAAGGCGTCGATCGCAGAGCCCGTGTCGGTCGCCACGTGGGCGTCGACGTGCGCCGCATCCAGATGCGGGCCGCCGTCGATCGCGCAGCCGGCCAACGACGACACCAAGAGAAGGCGAACGAGACTGCGCATCGAGCGCAGCTTGGCACGTGTACGCCGCGCGCGCGTCAGAACGAGCCGTCGATCGAGAAACCGACGCCGCTCGTGCTCGCGACCGGACGCAGATTCACGCGCGGCGGCACCACGACCTCGTGGGTGTCGACGAGGCCCACGAGCATCAGCACGAAGCCGAGGTCTTGCACGAGCCCCGCGACGATCGGCCAGAGGTAGCTCGCGCCCGACAGATACGGATCGCTCAGCATGATCCACGGGCCGACGATCGGGACGAACGCGAACGCCAGAGACGTGTCACCGAGCTCGTGATGGGTGCACCTCCATTGGAACCAGCCGAGGTTCGTGCAGGCGTTGTCCTGGCTGTACCAGTAGCTCGTCCCGACCGCGGTGCCGAGAAAGCCTCCGACGAACATCGCGACGCCAGAGCTCAAGAGCGCAACGTCGTGTCCCGTTCGGACGCGCGGCTGCGACGGGATGGGAACTGGCTCGTCACGTGGGTCGTCCCACGCCTGCGCGGCGGCACAGGTCGCGATCGACCAGAATGCGAGGACCAGAATGGCACGCATACGGGCGTGCATTGCATCCGCCGTTCCGTGCATAGTCGGGCACCCTTTTGGAGGCAGCGACCATGAAGAGCGTGTTCCGCGACGGGATCCTGGACGGGAAAGTGGCGTTCGTGACCGGTGGGGGCTCGGGCATCTGCAAAGGCATCGCCGAGGGCTTCATGGCGCACGGCGCGCGGACCGTGATCCTCGGTCGCAAGGTCGAGCGGCTCGAGGCCGCGGCGAAGGAGCTCACGGAGAAGACGGGCCGCGAGTGCCTTCCGATCGGCTGCGACGTGCGCGACGGAAAGCAGATCGAAGCGGCGCTCGATCAGGCGATCGCGAAGTTCGGTCGCATCGACGTCGTCGTCAACGGAGCGGCGGGCAACTTCATCGCGCCGGCAGCGGCGCTCTCGTACAACGGGTTCAAGACCGTCCTCGAGATCGACGCGATGGGCACGTACAACGTGTGTCGCGCGTCGTTCGACAAATGGCTGCGCGATCACGGCGGGCACATCATCAACATCAGCGCGACGCTTCACTACGCGGCGACGCCGATGCAGATCCACGCATCGGCCGCGAAGGCGGGCGTCGATGCGATCACGCGTACGCTCGCGATGGAGTGGGGCTCGCTCGGGATCCAGGTCAACGGCATCGCGCCGGGGCCGATCGACGACACCGAAGGATTCGCGCGTCTCGCGCCGCCCGGCTTCAAGGAGAAGGTCGCGAGCATCATCCCGCTCGGCCGGCTCGGAACGATCGAGGACATCGCGCAGTGCGCGGTGTGGCTCGTCAGCGGCGCCGCGAGCTACGTGCACGGCGAGACCATCGTCGTCGACGGCGGCGCGTGGCTGCCGGGCGCGAAGGCGATGATGCCCTAGCGACGACGCGCGCGGCGGACGACGAAGATCATGGCGACGAGCGCGCCGAGCGAGAGCGGCGGCCCGCCCGCCGTGACCGCGCAGCCACCGCTGTGGCACGTGTTCGGACAGTCGATGTCCGCCGCGCGATGCAGCTCGTGCGTCACGACGATCTGCGTCGAGAGCGTCGCGCCCGTCGAGAGCTCGAGCACCAGATCGTCGGTGAGCTCTGCCGGTGTCAGCCGCGTGCGCAGACGCGTGAGCGTGGCGTCGGGGATCGCCGCCTGCACGAGCGCCATGTCGGCCGCGGCGGAGTGAAGGTCGGTGCCGCTTCCGCTCGTATACGCGGCGAGCGACGCGAGCGACGGCATCTGGGCGTACTCGGTGACCCAGTTCGTCTGCGTGCCGCTCCCCGAGAAGAGCGCATCCTCGAAGCGCGCGTCGTAGTCGAACGTCGAGGTCGCCCAGTCGTAGGTGAGCGCGCTGCGATCGACCTCGGCGTTCGGGAACGTCGCCGCCTGCATGCGGCGCTCGGCGAACACGAAGAGCTCGATGGATACGTCGGTGCCGACGCCGGCCGCGATCATGCGCAGCGGAAGCGTCAGCGAGAGACCCGGCGACGAGACGCGCACGGGCGCCATGCGATCGATGCCGACCATCGGACGAAGGCGCAGGGCGACGAAGTTCATCCCGAGCGACGTGTAGTGCTGGATCGTCGGCAGCATCGCGTCCGGAACTTCGTAGCCGTGATCCTGGAGCCACGTGACGAGCGCCATCGGATCGGTGCTTCCGATCGTCGCGGTGTCGTACGGACCGACGACGCCCTCGTGATAGACGTGAACGGCGCCTGCATCGAGCAGCGCGATCGCGGGGCCCGTGTCGGATGCAGATGCGGCGTAAGAAGAGAACAGACACCCGCTGCAGCTGCTGCTGCCGCAGTACTGCGGCGGGCACGACGTGCGCGGCGGCGTGGGACCCACCAGCTGCAGCGTCGTCTCTTGCACGAGCGACTCGAAGAACCCGTTGTCGCCGACGTCGACCGTCGGCGTGCCCATCACGGGGAGCACCCACACGAAGTCGTCGGGCGAGCCGGTGTACTGGATCTGATCCCAGAGGATGCTGCCGCTCGGGCTCGACAGAAACGCCATGCGATGCGCGTTCACGACCGAGACCGTGCCCATCGGATTCGGTGGTGAGAAACAACCACCGCACGCGCTCGCGTGCGATGGACCGAGCGCGAGGAGCACGGCGAGCGCTGCGACGACGAGTGACTTCCGCATGGTCGCGATCGTGCGCGCTCTGGCGGCGCGCGCCAAGGGTCAGCTCTTGCTCGCGATCCAACCCGAAGACTTGCGCGCGGACACCGCAGCGACCGCGAGCGCATCGGCCAGCTCGTTGCCCGCGACGCCCGCGTGACCGGGAACGTACGTGAGCTTCACCGACGCGAGCTTGCCGAGCGCCACCTTCGTCTTCGCCACGAGCTCGGGGTTGGCCTTGGCCTTCCAGCCCTTCGTGAGCACACCGATCGCGTAGCTCGAGTCCGTGCGGATCTCGATCGGCCGCGCATCGCTCTCGAGCTTCTCCGCGGCGCGCAGGATCGCGGTGAGCTCTGCGATGTTGTTCGTGCCGGTGCCGAGGAACTCCGAGAGTTCGAGCTTCTTCACCGCACCCTCGAAGATGGCGACACCCGCGCCGGCCGGCCCAGGATTGCCACTGCACGCGCCGTCCGCGAACACGATCACCTCGGCGGTGCTCTTCGCGGCCGCCTCGTGGTGCGCTACCACGCGCGCCTCTTTGCTCTTGGACTCCTTCTTCGGCGGAGGCTCGCCAGCGGGCGCGCAGTGATCGTCCGGGAGAATCTCGGCGCCCGCGACAGCCTCGAGGTTGCGCTCACCGGCGCGGTACGCGCGACCGTCGCTCGGCTTGTAGCGAACCTCCACGCGCCCGTCCTCGACCACGAGTCGTCCGTCGTCGCCGCATCGCGCGAGGACGCGCTGCCCGCGAAGCATCTTGGCAATCCAGCCCATGTCGAAGGCGAGACTAGTACATCGACGTCATCGCCACACGCACGCGGAAGCGATCGCTGGCGCGTGGATTGCGAACGGTATCGTCATGCGCAACCGACACATCGAACCTGGTGCAGCACGCGTGTGGCGTGGCCTCCTCGCGATCCTTCTCGGAGCTGCCACCCTCTCGGGCGCCAGCCAGATCATGGCTTGCGTGCCGGCATACTCGTACGGCTATTACGGCTACCGCCAGTACCCATATGGGTACCGCTACGGCTACTACGGAGGCCCTCGTTACTACGGGCCTTCGTACGTGCATCCGTACTACCGCGGCGGCGGCCGCGTGGTCGTGGCACCGGGTCCCGGTGTGGTGGTCGCGCCACCACGCGGCCGCGTGGTCGTGGCGCCGTAGGGCACTTGCAAGGGCGCCGCGCGTCTCTCAAGACCCATCGATAGGAGACTATCGATGCGAAAGACGACGAACGCTGCGCTCGCGGGTCTGCTCGGCCTCTGTTTGCTCGCGTGGGCGCCGACGGTCCATGCGCAAGCGGCGATGCGGCAGGACTCCGCCCGCGTCCGATTCGGCATCGATGGTGGGCTCGGCTTCGGCGTCGTCGCTGGCATCGGCGATCCGGTGTTCTTCGGCTCGCTTGCCGCCACGGGACGGATCGGCGTGCAGTTCGACTCGCTCTTCGCGCTCTACTACCAGATGGGCGGCTGGCTCCTCGGGCGCCAAGGCGCGACGGCGTACGGCACGACGGGCGTCTGGAGCCACACCGTCAACGTGGACTTCACCTTCGGCAACGCGTTCCAGATCGGTGCGGGCGCTGGCGTCGACCTCATCGGCAACCCGCTCACGCCCGATCCGGCGTTCGACGCGCGCATGGCCTTCCTGATCGGCACGACGGGCCCGGGATCGCGCGGCGCGTTCGCGCTAGGCATCAAGGCGCACTTCGCGATCGACGTCTCCACCGGCGGGCTGCTCGCAATCCCTCTTCTCTTCGCCGGCTTCGAGCTCTTCTGATCCGACGGCGGGATCAGCCGCGAGCGCTCGAGACGCCCTCTTTGAGCGCGCGATCGAGGAACCCGGCGACCGCGCTCATCACCTCGTCGCGGTTCGTCTCGTTCAGCATCTCGTGGCGCCCGTTCTCCCAGAGCTTCTCTTCGAGCTTGTGGAAGCCGCTGCGCCGGAGCCGCGCCGTCAGCGCCCGCACGCCTTTGCCCATCTTGCCGACGGGATCCTGATCGCCGGAGAAGACGTAGATCGGGCGCGACCGCGGCATCTTCGACCAGTCGGCGGTTCCGGTCGCGACGAGACCGTCGATGAAGTCGACCCAGAACTGATTCGTCATCTTGTGGCCACAACGATCGTCGGCGATGTACTTGTCGACCTCGCGCGCGTCGCGCGAGAGCCAGTCGAACTCGGTGCGGTTCGGCTTGAACGCATCGTTGAACGTGCCGAACGTCATCTTCGAGAGCAGATCGCTCTTGCCGCGATGCTCCAGCGTCGCATCGAGTTCGAAGCTGAAGTCGAAGTGGTCTTCCATTGC
>CAYSCF010000101.1:0-19848 GCA_964429305.1 uncultured Sandaracinaceae bacterium
TCTGGACGGTGGACGCCGCCGCGGGCCTCGGCACGGCACGTCTCGGATCGGCTGCCCTCGGCGGTCCTCGCGCACGCACACGGTCGCGCTCGGTTCGCCTCGACGCAACGCTCGCCACGACCGGACGAGAAGAGCCCTGGAACGCGGGAAAGCCCCGCTCGACCCAGGAGACCTCATGCGATCCGACCCTCGCTCACTCGTCCAACGTCTGACCCCCACTGCGCGCCGACACCTCGAGAGCGCGGTCACTGCGGCCGCGCTCGCACAGCACGGATCGCTCACGCCGGAGCACGTGCTCCGCGGCATGCTCGCCGACGCGACGGGCGACGTGTCCGCGCTCGCGACCGAGGCCGAGCGCAGCGCGATCGCTTCCGACGTCGATCGAATGCTCGCACGTGCGCCCAAGGGCAGCGCCCGTCCGTCGCTCTCGGACACGCTGCTCCGGTGGCTGGAGCGCGCGTGGCTGCTCGCATCGCTCGAATGGCAGGACGATGCCATCCGCACGGGCGCGCTCTTCGTCGCGTATCTCGAGCTCGCCGAGACGGGCACCGAGACGCCCGCATCCGTGGCCCGCTTGCCGATCGATCGCGTGCGCGCCGCCCGTACGTCGATGGTCGCCAGCTGCCCGGAGAGCGCCGAAGCGCGCGTGCGGAGCGAGCCGAACGCCGCGGAGCCGTCGAGCCGGACCGCGCTGGATCGATTCACGACGAGCTTCACGGCGCGTGCGCGCCGCGGCGAGCTCGACGCCGTCCTCGGGAGAGAGCGCGAAACGCGGCAGGTCATCGACATCCTGTGCCGCCGCCGGAAGAACAACCCGGTGCTCGTCGGCGAGCCGGGCGTCGGAAAGACGGCGATCGTCGAGGGGCTCGCGATCGCGATCGCGCGCGGTGACGTGCCGAGCTCGTTGCGCGAGGTCGACCTGCTCGGTCTCGACATGGGCCTGCTCGAGGCCGGCGCGAGCGCGCGCGGCGAGATGGAGGCGCGCCTCACATCGGTGATCCGCGAGGTGAAGGAATCGGCCAAGCCGATCATCTTGTTCATCGACGAGGCACACACGCTGGTCGGCGCGCAGCCGAACGGCGGAACCGACGCCGCAAACCTGCTCAAGCCAGCGCTCGCGCGCGGCGAGCTCCGCACCATCGCCGCGACGACGTTCCGCGAGCACAAGAAGTACTTCGAGAAGGACGCCGCGCTGGAGCGTCGGTTCCAGAAGGTGAGCGTCGAAGAGCCCGACGAGGCCACGGCGGTCACGATGCTGCGCGGGCTCGTCTCGACGTACGAGCGCGCGCACGGCGTCCGCGTGCGCAGCGAAGCGGTGGAGGCCGCCGTACGTCTCTCCAAACGCTACGTCGCGGGCCGACAGCTCCCCGACTCGTGCGTCGACGTGTTGGACACGACGCTCGCGCGTGTGCGCGGAAGCCAGGTGACGCCGCCACTCGTCATCGAGCGCCTCGACGGCACGATCGCCGCGATCGAGCGCGAGACGAGCGCGCTCGAGAGAGAGCGACTGGACGAGTCGCACGGCGAGGCGATCGCGGAGCTGCGGGCACGGCTCGTTCGCGCCCGCGGCGAGCGCGTCGAGCTGCACGCGCGGTGGATGGCGCAACGAGAAGCGCTCGAGCGCCTGCTCGGCGCGCGGCGCTCGCTCGCGGAAATCCCCGACGACGGCTCGCGCGAGCCGGAGCGTCGCGAACGAGAGATCGACGTTCGTGTGGCACAAGCCGCGCTCGACGCCGCATGCGGTGACGCGCCCCTCGTCTCGGCCGACGTCGATGCGCGCGCCGTCGCTGCGACGATCGAGGCGTGGACCGGCGTACCGCTCGGCGACGTGCTGCGCGCGCGCGGCGAGACGATGCAGAAGCTCGAGCAAGAGCTCGATCGACGCGTGCTCGGACAGGCGAGCGCCATGCACGCCGTCGCGGATGGCCTGCGCATCGCGCACACCGGCCTGCGCGCACGGGAAGCGCCCGCAGGCGTCTTCCTGCTCGTCGGCCCGAGCGGCGTCGGCAAGACCGAGACGGCGCACGCCATCGCCGATCTGCTCTACGGCGGCGATCGATTCCTCACCACGATCAATCTCTCCGAGTACCAGGAGAAGCACACCGTCTCGCGCCTCGTCGGCTCGCCGCCGGGATACGTGGGCTACGGCGAAGGCGGCAAGCTCACCGAGGCCGTGCGTCTGCGCCCGCACTCTGTCGTGCTCCTCGACGAGTGCGAGAAGGCCGACCTCGAGGTGATGAACGTCTTCTACCAACTGCTCGATCGCGGCGTGTTGGCCGACGGCGAAGGTCGCATCGTCGACTTCCGCAACACCGTGATCCTGCTGACGTCGAACCTCGCGTCCGATCGCATCGCGAGGCTGGTGCAGCAAGGCGTGACCGATGCGCGCGCGATCGAGGACGACATCCGACCGACGTTGTCCGCGCACTTCGCGCCCGCGCTGCTCGGCCGCATGCGCGTCGTGCCGTATCTCCCGCTGAACGACGAAGCGCTCGCGCGGATCGTCGATCTCGAGATGGCGCGCGTCACCACGCGCGTCGCTGCCACGCACGGGCTCGCCCTTCGCTTCGACACGGAAGTGCGCGCGCAGATCGTCTCGCTCGCGCGCGACACGGCCGCGGGTGTGCGTCACCTGCGCGCGGGGCTCGAGCGCCGCGTGCTCGGACCGCTGGCGATGGAGCTGCTCGCGCCGCGTGACGCACACGCAACCGCGACCGCGATCGACGTCGCGGTCGACGGCTCGGGCGAGCTCGCCTTCCGATGGAGCGCACGATGAGACGCGCGCTCGAGGATTCGGAGGAGCTCGACCCGCCCACGGAGGCGATGGGCGTGCTCGAAGGCATCACGACCGCGGGCGGCCAAGCGACGCTCTCGCTCCAGCATCTGCACTCGCTGCTCACGACGCTCGCGCCGCTGCGCGCCGCCTACGCGAGCGCGGCGGTCGATCGGCTCCGTGGGCTGCCCACCGAGTCGCGCCGCGCGCTCTTGCCGCACGTGCTGCACGAACATCCCGATCTGGCCAACGAGCCGCGGGTGCGTGCACTGGCGCAGGACCTCGGCATCGACTCCGACGTCCCCGACGTGCGCCGGTGGCTCGCCGACATCGCGGGTGTCGAGAGCCGAGGCGCCCGAGACGCGCTCGGACGCATCGAGGGCGCACTGCTCTTCTTCGCCGACGCGTTGGCCTCGATCGCGCGCGCACGACCGGAGATCGACGACGCTCCGGAAGCGCCATCGGATCTGCTCGCGTGGGCGCTCGAGGCCGATGATGCGCAACAGGAGCGCGCCCTCGCGGCGTGGATCGCCACGGCGGCCGAGACGCGCGAGACGATCGAGATCGTCACCGCGCTCGCTCGTGCGCGAGACCTCGAGGACGATCTCGCCGCCATCGAGCGACGCGCGAACGCTCCGCGCTGGTGGCCGAGCCCGTTTCGCGCGGCCGCGTGCTGGGCGCAGGCAGAGAAGGAGCGGGCTGCACGTCCTTCTTTCGACGATGCGCTCTCTGCGCGTCTCCGCGCTCGACGCGAGCAAGGCTGAGTCATGCGTCGTCTCTTCTTCGCAGCGTGCCTCGCGCTCTCCGGCTGTGGCGCGCAACCGCTCCCGTCGACGCTCTTTCTCGCGCGGCTCGCGCCCGACGCCACGCTCGACGAGGGATCGTGGCGCGCGCTCGCGTCGGAAGCGCACTGTCGAGAAGTGCGCGCGCTCGCCCCGAGCGGCGACGACGCATGGGTGCTCTGGTGTGCGGAGGACGCCGACGTCGGCGTGCTGCTCCGCGCGCGTCGCACGAGCCTCGGCCTCGAAGCGCAATCGATCGGCCGTCACCGGGGCCCGAGCGTACGCCCCACGATTCGCGCCTTGTCGATCGGCCGTGCGCTCGTCCTCGTCGTCGAGAGCTCGTCCGATGCGCAGTCGACGGATCGGTTCGCCTCGCTCTACGTCGAGCGCGGCCCGCGGATCGTACCGCTGACGCTCGACGATGGCCCGGCGCGGATCCTCGTGCGGGCCGAGCGCGCCCGGATGCTCGGGAGCGGATGGTCGCGCGCAGAGACCCTGACCGCCACGATCGACGCAGGCACCGGTGGGATCTTCGTCCACGAGCACGTCTCCGTGCGCGAGATCGCGGACGGTCGGCCCGAGCTTCCCGCGCGCGCGACGTACGAGGTCGAGCGCGCGCGGTTCCTCCGCGGAAACGGTGATGCGCTCGAGGCAGACCGGCCATCGCTGTTCGACGACGCGTCCTGACGCAACGACGCGCGCGACGCGCCGATACCGCTCTCGAGCCACGGAGAAGCACCTTGAGGATCGATGCCATCACGCCCGGTCATGCGAGCAACGTCGAGCGCGCGAGCGCCGTGCCGACGCGCTCGAACGCCGCGAGCTTTCGCGAGGTGCTGTCGTTCGTGCGGGCCGAGCGATCGGGCGGGCCCGCCTCAGTCGAGCAGCGCTGGTCGGCCGACGACGTCGAGGCATTCGCAGTGTTCGTCGAGGCCAACCGCCGGACGGAGTCGGGTGGCAGCCCGACGTTCTCCACGCTGCGAACGACGGCGGGGTCGGGCCACCGCGCGTCGTTCGGCGTCGCGCAGCTCTCCATCCGCGAGCATCTCGCGCGCTTGTCCCTCGAGCCCGATACGCGGCTCGCAGCGCTCGGCACCTCGCGCGCCGAGGTCGGCGCGATGCAGCAGCGTGGCGAGGCGATGGCCGCCCTCTATCATCTGATCGTCGATGGTCGCGAGCGGAGCGTCAGCAGCGCGCGGCTCGGGATCGACGACGCGCAGGCCCGCCGCATCGACGACGCGGCCTCGAGTGGTGACATCACACGCTTGCGAGCGTTGCTCGGCGGTCGCTTCGAGGCCTCGACCGGAGTCGATGTCTCGGCCGTCGACGACCTCGTCCTGACGCGCGCGCTGCGAGATCCCGAGATGCGCGACGCCTTCCTCGCGCAGTACGAGCACGATCACGGCGCTGCGTTCGATCCGGTCCACCGCGACGGCGCCTGCATGGCGCAGAGCGCGCGTCACGTCGCGCTGGCCCATCCGCAGCTCGCGCGCGTGCTCGCGAGCCTCGGGGACGACGACGGTGCCGCGATCTCGCTCGGTCACTATCTCGGCGTCGGAGACAGCGCGGAGAACCTGCTCGGCTGGCACGCGCGCGCGGCGGCCACGGCCTGCGGCACGGATCGCTTCAGCTCGCTCCTCGCAGCGATCGATACGACGACCAGCCGTGCTCGCGAGACCGAAGACTTCGAGCGCGCGCTGGCCGCGACGGCGGGCATCTCGGATCTCTCGGGTGAGGCGCGCGTGGCGACGCTCGCACGCATCGGCCGCCTCTTCCACGGCTCGCCGACGCGCGCACGCGAGGCGCTCTTCGTCGATGGCCACCTCGATGCGCCGCGCTGTCGGACGCGCGCCGAGCTCGATGCATTGCTCGATCAGCTGCGCAGCGGCCGGACGTGGTCGGACGCGCGCCTCGCAGGTCACGTCGCGCAGGTCGTCGCCGAGCGGAGCACGTCGTGAGCCGCGCGCTCTGGCTCGTGCTCGTGCTCACTGGCTGCGCGGAAGCGCTGCCCGTCGATGCGACGTGTGCTGCGCCGGCCGACATCCGAGTGCACCTGGCGTCCGGGGCCCTGCTCAACCCCGACGAGCAGGGCCAACCGCTTCCGACCGAGGTCCGGGTGCTCGAGCTGCGCGATGCAGCGTCCTTCGAGAGCCTCTCGTTCGAAGATGCGTGGACGCCGGCGCCGGCGATCGAAGCCGCCATCGTGTCGACTCGCTCCGTGACGCTCTATCCGGGCGAGACCAGCGAGCTCGCCGTCCAGCCCAGCCCCGACACACGCGCGCTCGTCGGCATCGCGATCGTCCGCAGGCCCGCGGGCCGCACGTGGCGCGTCATCGTTCCCGTCGAGGCCGTGCCGTGTGGATCGAGCGCGGCGCTCGCGTGGCTCGTCGACGAGTACCGCATCGAGCGCGCCAGCGAGGAGAGGTAGTCATGGTCTCTGCACGTGTGCTCTGGCTCGACGGGCTACCGCTCGCGCCCCAACACTTCCAGGAAGCCGACCGGCTTCATCGCGACGCGATCGACGTGCGCTTCCGCATGCAGCACGGGCAGGCGTGGGGCGTTCGGAGGCTCGTGCTCGATCCGCGCGCGCTCGCCGAAGGTGTCGTCCGCATCGAGCGGTTCGAGGGCGTGTTCGCCGATGGCACGGTTATCTCCGTCGCGAACGGCTCCGAGGTCGGCGTCGAGGACCGCACCATCTCGGGTCTCGGTCCCGAGCGCCCCGAGGTGTCGTTGCACCTCGCCATCGTCCGCGAGCGAGCGGGGCGCGCGGAGCTGCACGGCGAGCGGCCGCGTCTGATCGCCCGCGATCGTCGTACGATCGACGTCCACACGGAGACGCCAGCTGATCCCGTCGACGTCGAGATCGGCATTCCCGTCGTGCGCATCGTGTTCGGTCACGAGCAGCGGGACGAGCTCGACACGCTGGCGCTCGGCGTCGTGCGTCGCGACGAGCGCGGGGAGACGCGGCGTCTCGACGTCATCGTCGGACCGCTCCTCGCGATCGGTGCGTCGGAGCCACTGATGGCCCGCCTACGGGGCCTGGTGGAGCGTCTCGGCGCGCGTCGCACGGCCCTGCTCGCGTCACGCCACGACCGCGACGCCGGCGGCATCGAGGTCGACCCGAGCGATCTCACGCGCTTCATGCTCGCGAGCGCCGTCGCGACCCATCATCCGATCCTGAGGCACCTCCTGACGCGTGCCGACGCGTCGCCGGAGCATCTCTACGAGAGCCTCCTGGCGCTCGCCGGCGCGCTCTCGATCCTCGCGGTGGATGCCGATCTCGATCTGCCCGAGCACGACCCACTCGAGCCGCATCGCGCGTTCGTCGCGCTCTTCGATCGCATCGACGCATTGCTCGCGGCGACCGACCGCGATCGTGCGCGCGCCATCCCGCTCGAAGCGAGGAGCGACGGGCTGCACTTCGCGCGCCTCGACGACGAGTCGGCCCGTGCGGAGCGCTTCTATCTCGCGGTGCGCTCGGTGCTAGCGCCACACGACGTCGAGAGCTCGCTCGCTGGGCTGGCGAAGGTCGCATCGTATGGAGAGATCGCGGGCGTCCTCGAGACGGCGACGCCGGGTACGCCGCTGCGCGTGGTCCACCGACCGCCGCCGGAGATTCCGATGCGCGCGGGCGAGACGTGCTTCGAGCTCCATACGCAGGATCGTCACTTCCGCGCAGCGCTCGCAGAGCGTGGCATCGCCGTCTACCTGCCCGCGCGTAGCTTCGATCCCGCGCACACACGACTGACGCTCGTCGCGATCGCCCGACACGGCGTCGAGCGGACCGACCGGAACGCACCCGCGCTCTCCGCGCCCGAGGGCGCGTCGTGAAAGCGTCGTTCGAAGCCCTCCTCGCATTGTCCGAGCCCGTCCTCGCGGCGATCCGGATCGCACGCAGCCCGGAGGTCCGACCCGAGACCGCGCGCGCGCTGCTCGACGAAGTCGTGCGCACGCTGCGATCGGAGGCCGCGCGCGAGCGCGTTCCGACGCGCGACATCGACGATGTGCTCTACGCGCTCGCCGCCTACGCCGACGAGGTCATGCTCACGCGCGTGGGATCGCGCGAAGCGTGGCTGCCGCGCCTGCTCCAGATGGCTCTCTTCGGCGAGAACACCGCGGGCGAAGGCTTCTTCACGCGGCTCGACGCCATCCGTCGTGATCCGACGCGCGGCAGCGTGCTGCTCGTGTACTGGGTCGTGCTCTCGCTCGGCTTCCGCGGTCGCCTCGCATCGCGTGACGCCGCTCGACTCGAGCTCGTCGAGTCCGTGCACCTCGATCTCCTGCGTGCAGGTGCCGAGAGCGAGAGCCCACTCGCGCCGCACGCCGTTCCTGCGCGCCTGCGGCGCGCGAGCACCCTCGACCCGAGGTGGGCGCTCGCGGTCGGCTTCGGCGCATGCGTGCTCGCGATCGCGTGCTGGGCATTGTTCGCGCTCGATCTCTGGGCGCACACCGGTCGCACGCTCGGCGTCTGACGGACGCAACGCGCGCGCACCAGCGCCGAGAAGCCTGCATGGCCATCGCCATCGGTCTCACGCTCCTTCTCCTGGTGCTCGCGCTCGCGCCGTGGCTGCTCTTGCTGGCGGGTGCGCCGCTCTGGGCGCCGCTCGCGATCGACGCGGCATTGCTCTGCATCGTGGTCGTCGCGGCCGTCGCTCGTTGGCTCGCGAAGCGACACAAGGCGGCGACCGTCGAGCGCGCCCTCGCGCCCAAGCCGTTGCGTGATCCGACGCGGCCCGATCGCGCGGCGGAGATCGAAGAGATTCGGCGGGAGCTCGACGCGGCGTTCGGGGCCATCGCGCGCTCGCGTCTCGGCGGTGGTGGTCGCGCCGCGCTCGACGCGCTGCCTTGGTACGTCGTCCTCGGAAGCCCGGGCGCCGGCAAGTCGACACTGCTCGCTGGCTCGGGCCTCACCTTTCCGACGGCCCCGAACATGGGTCACGCCGACGCGCCCGGCCGCGCGCTCGGTAGCACCAAGCGGTGCGAGGTCTGGGCCGGCAACGAGGCAGTCCTGCTCGACACGTCTGGTCGCTGGTGTGTGAGCGACGACGACGCGGACTGGTGCGCACTGCTCGACCGGCTCCGCGCCCATCGCCGCGAGCGCGCGCTCGACGGTGTGCTGCTCACGCTGGCCCTCGACGAGCTCGTCGCCACCAGCGAGACGGAGCGGAGCGCGCTCGCGCGACGTCTGAGGGCGCGCGTCGAGTCGATCAGCCAACAGCTCGGCGTCGCGATCCCCGTCTACGTCGTCGTCACCAAGTGCGATCAGTGGGTCGGCTTCTCCGAAACGTTCGCGAGCCTCGACAAGCGTCAGCGCGTGCGGCCTTGGGGCTTCACGGTAGATGCGAGCTCGCCCCCGGCGCTGGAGGAGCTCGTGCTCCGCGAGCTCGCGTCGCTCGTCGGATCACTACGGGCACGCGTCGCGTCGACGCTGGCCAACGAGCGGCGCGTCGAGGCGCGCGCGCTCGTCGCGGAGCTTCCGGCGCACTTCGCATCGGTGATCGAGCCGCTCGCGAGCGTCGTGTCGCAGATCTTCGTCACCTCCGTCTACGGCGAGACGCCCTCGCTCCGCGGTCTCTACTTCACGAGCGCAACGCAGAAGGGACGCCCGATGGACCGCTTGCTGAGCACGGCGCTCCGCGCGAGCGCGATCGAGGCGCGACCGCTGCCGGAGGCGACGCTCGAGCCGCGCAGCTACTTCGTGCACCAGCTGCTCACCCGCGTCGTGTTCGCCGACGCGGAGACGGCGGCCCCGAGCACCCGCGCCAAGCGTCGACGCGCGTGGATGCACGTCTCGCTCGGGAGCGGCGCGGCAGCATTCGCCAGCGCGCTCGTCGTCGCGAGCGCCTTCTCCTGGCAGGCCAATCGCCGCTCGATCGATCACGTCTCGCGCGCGCTTCCGCGCGATCTCGCGGCCGGCTCGCTGGCGACGCCGGAGACGCTGGATGCAGCGAGCGATGCGCTCGTGGCCCTGCGCACGCAGTTGCGCTCGGGCGCGCCGTTCTCGATGCGCTTCGGGCTCTATCGCGGCGAGCAGCTGGAGGACGTCGCGCGCCGTCGTTACGTCGCCGCGCTGCGCGATCACGTTCTGGCGCCGCTGCTCGCCGCCGAGGCCGGCGAGCTCGAGACGTGGGGGCGCGACTTCGAGACCGACCTCGACCGCGAGCCGAGCGCGGACGAGCGCGCTCGCGCTTGGACGCTGCTCGAACGACAGATGCGCTTCGCGGAGCCCGTCGATCCGCGGGAACCGATGCTCGATGCGGCCGCACGTACGCGAGTCGCTCACGCTCTCGCGCAGGCTTGGTGCGGATCGCTCGGCCGCGATGCGACGAGCTGCGAGCGACACGCCTCGCTCGCGCTCGAGCTGGATCGGCCTCGTGTCGGCCGGCACACGGATGCGATCCGAGTCGCGCGGCTCGGGCTCGCGCGCTCTCGTCCCGATCAAGCGATGCTCGACGCGCTGATCGCCTCCACGAGCGGTCGCGGCTACGACATGACCCTCGCACGCATGGTCGGCACGTCGGGCCGCGCGCTCGTCGGCGATGCCCACGTGCGCGGTGCGTTCACGCGTCGCGGTTGGGAAGAGGTCGTGCGCGCGCGCATCGACGCCGGAGAAGACAGCGCAGAGCGCGCGTGGATGCTCGGCACGACCACCGAGTCACGAACGTCGCGCGAGGCCATGCGTCGCGCGTACTTCGCAGCGTATGCGGAGGAGTGGCGCGCGTTCCTCGCGAGCGTGCACGTGTCGAGCGCGGCGGACTCGACCGAGGCGCTCGCGCTCCTCGAGGATCTGACACGCGGAACGCCGCCCCCGCTCGGTCGCTTGCTCGCCGCCGTCGACGAGAACGCGCACGTCTCGCGCTCCGCCGAGACCGCGAGCGCCGAGCCGACGCTCATCCAATCGCTCACGCATCTCGCAGGCGCGGAGACGATCGCACCTGCGGCGGCGACGACGTCCGACGCGATCGTCGCGCGCACGCTCGAGCCGTACACGCACTTCGCGATCCGCGACGCTGCGACGCCCGAGGACGCGCCGCTGGGCATCGACGTCTATGGCGACGAGCTCGCCCTCTTGCGCGATGCGCTCGCGAACTATCGCGACGACCCGACCGCATCCGCAGCGCTCGAGACGCGGCTCGTGGCCGCGCGGCGGCGCGTCGATGGGCTCGTGAGCGAGCAGGCCTCGGGCGCGCAGGACTTCTTCGAGCGCCTGCTACGCCCGCCGGTCGAAGCGGCGGCGCTCACCTCCTCGCGCGCGATGGCTGCCGCGATCGCGAACGGATTCTGCGCCGCCGTCGTCACGCCCTTCTCCACGTCGCTGGAGAGTCGCTATCCGTTCGCACCCCACGGCGACGACGCGCCGCTCGGCGAAGTGGTCGCGTTCTACCGGCCGGGAGGGACGCTGTGGAGCTACTACGACGCGTCGCTCGCGACGATCGTTCCGCGCGCGGGCACGCGATTCGCGCTGGCCGCACGTCTCGGCCACGAGGGCGGATCGCCCTACTCGTCGCAGCTGCCGATCTTCCTCGAGCGCTCGCAGACGATCACGAACGGCCTGTTCGCTCCAGGCAGCACCGCACCGTCGATCGAGCTCGACCTGCGCGTTCATCCGACGGCGGGCGCCGCCTCGGTCCGCATCGCCGTCGGTGGAGCCACGATCGACTATCGGAACGGGCCCGAGACGTGGTCGCGCATCGTGTGGCCCGGCGCGACGCCAGCGGCCGGCGCGCGGCTCGAGGTCGAGAGCGCCCGCGGGCTCTCGGAGCGCATCGGCGAGGACGGCGAGTGGGGGCTCTTCCGCTTGGTCGAGCACGCGACGTCGATCGACACGCGTCCGGGTGAGCGCACGCGGACGGTCCGATGGCATCTGCCGGGGCACGACGTCGACGTCGTCGTCGATGTCCGACCGGTGCGCACGGAGTGTCCGCTCTTCGGCGAGGATCGACGCGGGCGCGCGCTCGGACCTCTTCGCGGCGCGGGTGTCGCGGCGCCTCGTCGCATCACGCGCGGCGCCGTGGAGTGTGCGCGATGAGCACCGATGCACGCCTCGCGCGATGGACCGCGCCGCTCACGACGCCGAGCGCCGAGCCGCGTGCGCATCCCGCGTTCGACGCGATCCGCAACGAGCTGGCCAAGCTCGAGTCTCCGACGGCCGGCCATCCCGATTGGTCGGAGGTCGTCCGGGTCGGCGATTCGTTCCTGACCGAGGTCGGGCGCGATCTGGTGGTCGGTGCGGCGCTCGCGTCGGCGCTCGCGCATCGCGAAGGGCTCTCGGGCATCGCGCTCGGTGCGCGGCTCGTGACCCAGCTCGTGAGCGACGCCTCGGTCGCACCGCCGCGTCCGCGAGCACGGGCCAACGCGCTGGCGACGTTTCTCGCGCGTGCCGAGCTCGCGTTCGACGAGAGCAAGGATCGCCCTCGCGCTGCGCTCGAAGCGATCGAGATCGCGGCGACCGAGCTCGGCGCAGCTGCGAGCGCGCTCGGAGACGACGCGCCGAGCACGCGTGCGCTGATGGATCGCGCTCGCGCTGCGCTGGCAGCGTTGCCGGCGCCGATCGCGGCGACTCCCGCACCCATCTTCGCGCCTCCACCGCCGGTCGTTCCGATGGCGTCGCCATCCACGGAATCGCTTCCCGACCGCGCCGATCAGGTGCCCGCATTCGTGCGTCGCGTCTGTGCGCAGCTCGTGCCTGCGGCATCGCTGCTCCGCGGTCCGTCGCCGGTCGGTGCCGACGCGATTCGGCTCACGCTCGTCGCGCTCTATCTGCCGATCACGAGCGCTCCCGACACGACGCAGGGCGCACGCACGGCGTTGCCGGCGCCACCCAAGCTGGTGCTCGAGACGCTCGCCAAGCAGCAAGCGAGCGCAGAGACGCTCGTGCAAGGCGCGCTCGCCGCGCTGGAGCGGCATCGCTTCGCGCTCGATCTCCACGCGATCCTCGCGCGCGCGCTCGATCGGACGAGCCCTGCTGCGGCCGCCGTTCATCGCCACGAGGTGCGCGGTCTCTGCGCGCGTCTGCCGGAGCTGCTCGATCGCGAGTTCTCGGACGGCTCGCGATTCGCATCCGCGGACACGCGGGCGCTGTTCGCGTCGTGGGAGACGACGACCGTGACGACCTGCGAGCTCGAAGAAGATCCGCTCGCCGAGATGAAGTCGCTCGCGCGTGAGGGCCGCATCGCCGAAGCGCTCGCGGTGGGCACTCGGGTCAGGCGACACGCGACCTCGGGTCGGGCTCGCTTCGAGGCCACGCTCGCGATGGCGCTCGTGGCCGAGGACGCTCGCTCGCTGGCGCTGGCGACCGAGCTCCACGCGGAGCTGCTCACCGAGATCGATCGCCACGCGCTCGACACGTGGGATCCGACGCTCGTGGTCGCCGCGATCCGCGCCTCCGTGCGCGTCGGTACGGACCCGCGCGCTGCGTTCGCGCGTGTGGCCCGGATCGATGCACGGGCGGCTTTCGAGATTTCTTCGTCGCTCCACGCAACGCCCGGAAAGACCGTCCGATGAAGAGCGTACCAGGCCGGAAACGGCCCTTCCCCCAACCATAGAGAGGACCCGTCATGAGCACCAAAGAGCAGAGCGTCGCGCCGAAGGAGCGCGTGAACATCACCTACAAGTCGTCCACCGGCGACGCGCGCGAGGAGGTCGAGCTCCCGCTCAAGATCCTCGCGATCGGTGACTACCGTGGCCGCGCCGACGAGCGACCGATCGAAGAGCGCAAGCCGATCAACGTCGACAAGGACAACTTCGACGAGGTCCTGCGCGAGCACGACGTGAGCGTCTCGCTCTCCGTGCCGAACCGACTGACCGGCGACGGCGAGCTCGGCGTGCATCTCTCCATCCGCTCGATGAAGGACTTCGAGCCCGAGAGCATCGCGCGCGCCGTCCCCGAGACCGCCAAGCTCCTCGCGCTCCGCGAGCAGCTCACCGCGCTGAAGGGACCGCTCGGAAACGTGCCGGCGTTCCGCAAGAAGCTCGCCGCGCTGCTCGACGACGAGAGCGCACGCCACTCGCTCGAGGCCGAGCTCGGTCTCGACACGACCCCCAAGTGATCGCGACCAAGAGGAGATGACCATGGAAGCCAGAGAACAGCTCGCCCCCGTCGCGACGACGGAAACCGCCCACGGCTCGCTTCTCGACGAGATCCTCGCCGAGACGCAGATGAAGCCCGGCGACGAGGGCTACGAGATCGCCAAGAGCGGTGTCGGCGCCTTCCTCGCGCAGATGCTCGCGCCGTCGCACCGCGGCGAGAAGGTCGACAAGGTGCTCGTCGACGCGATGATCGCCGAGATCGATCGCAAGCTCGGCGCGCAGCTGGATGCGATCCTCCACGCGCCCGAGGTGCAGAAGCTCGAGTCGAGCTGGCGCGGCCTCAAGCACCTCGTCGACCGCACGGACTTCCGCGAGAACGTCCGCATCGAGCTGCTCTCGACCACGAAGGAAGAGCTCGCGGCCGACTTCGAGGACAGCCCCGAGATCACCAAGAGCGGTCTCTATCGTCTCGCGTACTCGGCCGAGTACGGCACGTTCGGCGGTCAGCCGTACGGGCTGATGGTCGGCGCGTTCGAGCTCGATCACGGCCCCGTCGACATCGGGCTGCTCAAGTCGTGCGCCGCCGTCGCGGCGATGTCGCACGCGCCGTTCTTGTCGGCGGCTTCGTCGAAGTTCTTCGGCGTGTCCTCGTGGACCGAGCTGCCGAAGCTCAAGGACCTCCAGTCGCTCTTCGAAGGTCCGCAGTACGCGCGCTGGCGCGGCTTCCGCGACGGAGAAGACGCGCGCTACGTCGGCCTCACTGCGCCTCGCATGCTGCTCCGCTTGCCGTACGGCAACGCGACCTCGCCGGTGCGCGCGTTCCACTACGAAGAGACGACCGACACGCACGACTCGTATCTGTGGGGCGCCACGACGTTCGCGCTCGCCGCGCGCATCGCGGACAGCTTCGCGAAGTATCGGTGGTGCGCGAACATCATCGGACCGCAGGCGGGCGGCGCGGTCGAGGATCTGCCGCTGCATCAGTTCGATGCGATGGGCGAGGTGCAGACCAAGATCCCGACCGAGGTCGCGCTCACCGAGCGACGCGAGTTCGAGCTCGCCGAGCAAGGCTTCATCGGTCTGGTGCACCGCAAAGGCTCGGACAACGCGGCGTTCTTCTCGGCGAACTCGTGTCAGCGTCCGAAGACGTTCGGCATCTCGGCCGAGGGAAAGGCGGCCGAGACGAACCACCGGCTCGGCACACAGCTGCCGTACATGTTCGTGATCACGCGCCTGGCGCACTACCTCAAGGTGCTGCAGCGCGAGCAGATCGGGACGTGGAAGGAGCGCGCCGATCTCGAGCGCGAGCTCAACAAGTGGATCTCGCAGTACGTCGTCGACATGGAGAACCCCGAGCCGTCCGTGCGCTCGCGTCGGCCGCTTCGTCAGGCGCAGATCACGGTCGAGGACGTCCCGGGCCAGCCGGGCTGGTATCGCTGCGGCCTGAAGGTGCGCCCGCACTTCAAGTACATGGGCGCGTCCTTCACGCTCTCGCTCGTCGGGCGATTGGACAAACAATGATCAACGCGGGCGGCTGAGCGCCATCGAGCGCAGGCCCGCGCCCAGGTGCGCGACGATCCCGACTCCCACGCGCGCGTCGCCCGCGACGGCGGCGCAGCGTGTATCGGGGCCGTTCTCGATGCCGAGGACGATCACGCCGCCGTCCTGTCGCGAGATCCGCACGCGCGCCGAAGCGTCGGTGCGAGCCGCGACGCACGTGCCGAGCGTCACGGCGGCCTGGGTGACGGCGATCGTCGCGAGCGGCTCGAGGCTCTCGCCGATGAGCAGCACGTCGTACGCGCCCGTCGCGTCGATGAGCGCATCGAAGCGCGCGAACCGGAGCACGGGCACGTCGAGGCGCGCGCCGTCGACGCTCGGCATCAGCACGTCGCCGACCGCGGCCCAGCGCGAGGCGAGGTCGAGCGCGAACATGCCGCGATCGAGGGCGAAGAAGTACGTCGCGGGAGGCGTGTCGTAGGGCGTGGCGCGCTGATCGCGACGCAGCGACGCGCCGCCGGTCGCGAGCTCGAGCGTCGTGCCATCCGCCAACGCGAGCAATGCTTGCGGCACGCGAGAGGTAGAGACGGGACTGACCGTCCCGCCGCTGGGATCGATCACGTAGCCGAGTCGCGCGCCGTCGCCGCCGTGACCCTCCAGAAGGATCGACCCGTTGGCGAGGGCTGTCGGCATGGGATCGAACACCTGCGGCAGTGCGATTCGATGCTCGGGCGCGGGGTCCGTGAGGATCACGTCGTCCGCGAGGGATGCGAGATGCAGCTCCCCCGCGAAAGACCATGCCACGCGACCAGCCGGTAGAGCGACGATCCAGTCGATCGGTCGCGGAGTCATGAGGCTCGGCACGACGAGCGCATCCAGCATCACCGTCGAGCCGTCGATCGTGTCCTGCGCAACGTCGAGGATCTCGATCTCGCGAACGATCGGCGCATCCACGGCGAGCGCATTCCGCCCGCCGACGACGGCGACGCGCGTCGCATCGAGTCGCACGATCGTCGGCGCGATCCGACCCGTCGAGATCGTGCTGCGCAAGACGCCGCTCGTGCGACGACCGGCATCCACCCACTCGATCGTCTGAACGAGCCCGCGTCCATCGCTGCCTCCCACGAGCAGCACGCCGTGGGCGACCGGCGTGTCGACCGCGATGGCAGCGTGATCACGGCGGCCGCGCGTCTCGATGAACTGGCCGGTGACCGCGTCGCTGCCGTCGAGCGGGATGCGCGTCCAGGTCGTGCTGCCGTCGCCGTCGAGCCGGAGGCTGCCACCCGCGACGAGAACGGCATCCCCTTCCGGAACGAGCGTCGCCGTGCCGAACGCGGTCGCGGCGGCGCCGTCCATGCGCGGCAACGTGACCGTTTCGTCGCGCACCTGCAGGAACGCGACACGCCGCGTGGCTGTCCCGGTGTCGTCGAGGCCGCCGTAGAGCAGGACGCGTCCTTCGTCGATCGCGACTGCCATACCGCCGAGCGGAAGGCGCGCCTCGGAGTCGGCGAGCGGGCACGAGAGACCGATCGGACGAAGTCGCAGCGACGGATCGGTCACGAGGGATCCCCGCGATGCCCAACCGAACGCGTCCCATCCCGCCGGAGCGTGTGCCGCCGCCGAGAACGCGAGCGTCGTCTCCGGGAAGTGCGTGATCGGATCGAGCGGCGCGCCCGAGCCATCGAGCGTCGCGATCACCACGTCGCTCGTCGGGAAATCGCCCAGCGCCGTGAGCGTGATCTGCGCGAGCGTGTCTCGACAGCCCGGCGCCGTCGGCAGCGCGAGATCGAGCGGGACGTGGTCGACGACCGTGCCGCGGCATGCCTCGGCGAAGAGCGCCATCAGACAGGTCAGGACCGCGAGCCGCCGCACCGTTGCATCCTGACACGGCATCTCGCTTCGAATCGATCGTTTGCGATACCGTTCGCCCGTGGGGATGCGTCGCGCGCCGATCGGGGTCGTTCTGTTCGCTCTGTTCGGCTGCCAGAGCGGGGCCGTTCTCGGCACGCCGTGCGAGCGCAGCTCCGAGTGCGCCTCCCCGCTCGTGTGTCGTCTCGAGCGCTGCCGCATCAACGCGGGCGAAGTGTGTCTGATCCCGTGGATGGCATGACGAGCTTCCACGGAAGACCGCAGGTCGGCGCGTGCATCCCCAACCCCTGAGCTGCGATAGGCTCCGCTCCGCGTGACGGACGGCCCGCGCAGTTTCGGCAAGTACCTCCTCGAGCGCGAGATCGCGCGCGGCGGGATGGCGCGCGTGCATCTGGCGAAGCTGCGGGGGCTCGGCGGCTTCGAGAAGCGGCTCGTCGTGAAGGAGATTCTTCCCGAGCTCGCGAGCGATCCGAAGTTCGTCGCGATGTTCGTGGAAGAGGCGAAGGTGCTCGTCGCGCTCAGCCATCCGAACATCGTGCCGGTCTACGAGCTGGGGATCGTCGACGGCACCTACTTCCTCGCGATGGAGCACGTCGAGGGCGCGACGCTCGCCGACATCGTGCGCACGCGCGAGCTGACACAGGCCGAGGCAGCGCGCATGGGCGCGGAGATCGCGGATGCGCTCGCGTACGCCCACGAGCGATTCGACATCGTGCATCGCGACGTCTCGCCGCGGAACGTGATGGTCGACACCGCGGGCCACGCGCGGCTGCTCGACTTCGGCATCGCGGCGCGCGCGGACGTCTACCGGAGTGGTCCGCAGAGCGGACCCGACACAATCGTGTCGGCCCGCCGTGGCGGGCACTCGAGTAGTGGCGAAGGCGACGCCCTCTACGGCACGCCTGGCTTTCTCTCGCCCGAGCAAGCGCGCGGCGAGAAGCTCGGGCCCGCGAGTGATCTCTTCTCGCTCGGATGCGTCCTCACGTTCGCCGTGCGCGGCGCGAGCCCGTTCGGTGCGAAGGAGATCGACCTGGTCCGCAACCTCGGCGCGGCGCCGGAGACGGGGATCGACGGACCGCTCGGCAAGATCGTGAACGAGCTGCTCGCGCCGACGCCGAGCGCGCGACCTGCGTCCGCGCGTGCGGTGGCACGAACGCTCGGCGCGGCAGCGAGCGCGCTCGAGCGCGAGGAAGAGAGCGCGATGTCGACGCTCGCGACGCGCGCGACGGAGAGAGCAGCCAAGCGCTCCGAGCCGCCGCCACCGATGCCGAGCGCGACGGGGCCGGTGACGCCGGGGCGCGTCGAGGTGCTCGCGAAGAGCCAGGCGCTCGATGCGATCCTCGGCACGGCGAAGATCACGCCCGAGGCGATCGACGCGCCCGGCACCGCGAAGATCGAGCGCGCCAAGCCGGCGAGCGTCCCACCGGCCCGCAACGTCGTGCCCGCGCTCGCGCTCTCGCTCGCCCTCGCGCTCGTCGCCGCCGCCTTCGCGTGGAACGCGCGCTTCGAGCTCGCGCCGACGCCTGCGATTGATCCCGTCGACCACGGGCTGACGACGCTCGCCGACATCACGCCGATCCCGATCGAGGATGCGGGAGACGAAGACGCGAGCGCCCCCGTCGCCGATGCAGGCCCGAGCGACGCGGGGGCGCCCGTCGACGCGGACACCGGAGCCCCACGCGCGCGAGACTCTGGGGCCACGCGCGCGGGCGCGACGCTGGCGGTCCGCGCATATCCGTGGGCGGCCATCTCCGTCGACGGGCATCCGATCGGGACCACGCCGATCGAGCACTATCGACTGACGCCGGGGACGCACTCGGTGCGCGCCGAGAATCCAGCGACGGGTCACTCCGAGGTGCGGACCGTCGAAGCGACCGCCGGCGAGACGGTCAGCCTGCGCTTCAGCTTCGAGTAGTCGACCGGACGCGTCCCGAAGTCGACACGGCGAGCGAGCTACTGCTGCGGCGTGAACGTGTACGGGACGGCGACCACGGCACAGGTGCCGCCAGTCACGTGCGGGAACTGCATCCGGTTCGCGAGATTGCGAACGCAGCTGAACACTTCGCGATCGTGCAGCGAGCCGTCGACCTGCACGCCGTTGACGCGACCGTCGGCGCCGACACGGACGCGCAGCATCATCTGGCCCTGCAGCATCGGAGCCGCCTTGAGGCGGTGCTCGTAACAGGCCTGGAACTGCGAGCGGTACTCCTCGAACACCGGTCGCGCGTTCATCTCGCCCGAGCACGAGTCCCACTCACCGAGTGCCGGCGGTCGCGGACCGTGGTGCACCGGCTCGACCGGCACGTACGCGTCGATCGGCCCCGCGTCCGGCTCTTCTTCGGGGATCACGAGGCTGTCGTCGACCAATGCGGTCGAGCGTGTGGACACGCCTGCATCGGGCGCGACGGGCGCCGCGGTCGTCGTCGGCGGAGGCGCCGGCGGCTGCAGCAAGCAATACCCGAGCAGCGCCACGGCGGCGAGCGCGACTCCGGCGATGGCATACCGCGCACCTCCCCCGGCTGGCGGCGGCGGCGTCGACTCAGAGGCCACGAATCCCCACAAGAACGCGCATGGTTGGGCGCCTTTGTACCATGGTCCCCGCGCACCGCTACTTCGAAAGTCGACCCGCCCGTTCGCGGTTTTGCGGCGATCGACAGCGGCCCGTATGCTTGGAAGCAATGATGTACCGCTTCGCTTGGCTCCTGGCTGCTCTGACGCTCGCTTCCTGCAACAACGCCATCGTCGTCGAGCTCCAGACGGGCGACCAGATGTTCGACATCGCCGCTTCGTCGCTCGGCGTCCCCTCGAACCTGCGAGACGACAGCGGCGGAACGCCGGTGATCGCGTCCGTCGACTGCTCGATGACGGGCATCTGTCCTTCGACGACCGAGGTTCCCG
>CAYSCF010000101.1:19858-20320 GCA_964429305.1 uncultured Sandaracinaceae bacterium
CCTCTGTGACCCCGCTGCGATCAGCGTATCGGTTCCCGTCGGCGACGTCGTCGACTTCGATCAGCTGCTCCAATCGGCGGGCACGCTGCTGCGCCTGGTCGACGGCATCGAGATCGAGAGCGTCACGTACACGGTCTCGCCCAACAGCCTGACGATCGATCTGCCGGCGACGACGGTCCTCTGGGGTCCGGCGAGCGCGACCGAGACGTCGGCGAGCCTGCAGGCGATCGGCACGATCCCGGTCATCCCGCGCCCTGTCGACCCGCACACGACGTCGATGACGAGCGGCATGATGGACATCGACCAGGACGGCTCGGCGGCGCTGGGCGACTACATCGTGCACACGTCGCGTCAGGTCCGCTTCTTCGCGCGCACGTCCGTGGATCTGAACCCGGGCGATCCGTTCCCCGACGGCATGGCACACATCGTCGTCAACGTCCGCGTCCGCGCGATCGGCCGGAT
>CAYSCF010000102.1:0-20123 GCA_964429305.1 uncultured Sandaracinaceae bacterium
CGACTTGAGTGGCAGCGGTCCCACCGACGCCGCTGGATGCTCGCTCGTGGCCGCGATGCAGGGCTCGCCGCTGGCGCCGCGCGACCTCTTGCTCGAGAGCGGGCGTGCCGTGCCCATCGCGGGCGTGGTGAACGAGCGGTACAAGTACGGCGAGGTCCTCGCCCAACCCCAGATCCACCGGCTCTTCGATCTCTCGGTGGACCCGACGGAACAGAACGACATCTCCGCGCGAGAGCCGGCGCTCGCGACGGAGCTCCACGACCGCGTGCTTGCCCAGATCGATGCGGCGCGTGCCCGACGTCGCGTCGAGGTCGTCGAGCAAGTCGCGATTCCTCCGGTCGTCGTCGACCAGCTGCGCGCGCTAGGCTACGCGAACTGAGCGGGGCGAAGCCGCCACCGAAGCCTCGGACGGAGGATCTCCGATGAGATTGAGGCTCCTCTCGAATGACGGGCGGTGCCACGTGCGGTGGCCGGGGCTCTTGTCGTTTTGCGCTGCGGTGGCGTCGTGCACGGTACACGCCATTCCGGTCGATGGTCTCGACGCCGGGACCCAGCGCGCTGATGGTTCGGTCGAGACGGGTCGCGATGCGAGTGATGCTCGGGCGTTCGATGCTCCGGACGGAGCTGCGCTGCGGGACGCCGGAGATGTCCCGCTCCGGCTCGTCGCGCCTCTCTCGACCTCGCGGGTGACCGGGCAGCGGCCGTTGGCTCGTTGGGACGGAGCCGCGGACGCCGCGAACATCGAGATCAGCGTCGGGACCGAGCACACGTTGACGACCAGCCCGGTTCTTCAGACCTGCGCTGCCGCTCCCGGAGCGTGCGCTCTCGATTCCGTCCGCGAGCCGGGCACCTACTTCTGGCGCGCGCGGACGATCGCTCCCGATGGCGCGCGCGGCGCTTGGACGCCGACGTGGGAGATCGTGAGCGTCGCGAACGGCGCCCCACGCACGACGAGCGTCGGCCTGGTGCTCGATCTCGATGGAGACGCGCGCGCCGACCTGGCATACGGCGACACGGCTCCCGCGTTCATCCCTCAGCTCCATCTGCGCTGCGGTGCCGATCTCGACGTCGAGACCTTCGTCGACGCCGACGCCACGACGAGCGGCGGCGAAGGCGGCGGCGCTCATGACGCCTGGGCCGCAGGAGACATCGACGGGGACGGGCTCGGCGACATCGTGATGGGTGCGCGCTTCCAATGGGTCGGCAGCGAGAGGCACTCCTATTGGGAGGCTTACTTCGGTCGTGCGGACTGCGGGCTCGTCGGCCCGACGCGCATCGAGCGAGCCCTCGTCGGCCAGGCCAGCGTGCTCACGTTTCCCTTCGGCGCAGGCGACATCGATCGCGACGGTTACGGCGATGTCGTGGCTGGTCAGTACGAGGATCTCGCAGACGCTTCGGGGCGGATCGGTGGGTGCGTCTTCGTCTACCGCGGTGGGCCGGCCGGCATCGGAGACGTCTCTCAGACTCTCTGCTTTCGCGACACGGTGGAGAATGCGTCGCGCTTCGGCGAGAACGTGATTTCGGGTGGCGACGTCGACGGAGACGGCTTCGCAGACGTCGTCGTCGATTCTGGCTTCGGCAACCTCCATCTCCGCGAGTACCTCGGCGGACCAGCAGGCCTGGGCGCGCCTCACGACATCGTGATCACCGGATACACGGCCGACGAGCAGGCGTCCGCACTGTGCGGTGATCTGAACGCGGACGGATACGCGGACATCGTCGTCCCTGCGTCGTCGGGCGACACGCCGACCGATGACCACGTGCTGTTCGTGTTCCTGGGTGGGTCGAGCGGGATCGCCGATGCTCCCGATCTGACGGCGCGCATCGACCGCTCGGGTGGCGGGACGCTGGGATACGTCTCACCGCTCGGGGACGTGGATGGCGATGGATTCGACGACCTCGGTGTCGGGAGCGGCAACGCGCCGGCGGTGACCGGCGGCCCAGCGATCGGGACGGTGACCATCCTTCGAGGCAACGCGCATGGCATCGGCGCGAGCCCTTTCGCCGTGCTGGTCGGACCGGACGGTGCGCACGGTCATTTCGGCACTCACCTGAGCGGTCCGGGCGACGTGAACGGCGATGGCCGCGCGGACTTGTTCGTGAGCGCAGACGACGCGTGGGCGGGCGATGCGGTGACGGAGCCCGACCGCGGAGGTCGGGCCTACTTGTACACGGGCCCTTTGCTCGATGGCGCGGCGCCTTCGAGAACGTGGGCCGGCGCAGCGAACGATCACATCGGCTCCTGGATCACGCGCGGACGCTGAGAGGCACGGCTCGTCGTGGTATGACGGCGCTCTTGCTTCGATGCGTGCTTCGTCGTCCATCGCGCTCGCCGTCGTTCTGCTCGCGCTCGGTGCCGCGGTCATCGTGTACGTAGCGACGCGCCCGAACGGGACCACCGGGCCCGCCGACGCAGGCGTCCCCGAGCGCGCGTCGGAGCACGATGCGGGCGCGGCGGAGGGCCCGGCTGCGCGGCCCGACATCTTGCTCTTCACGATCGACACGCTTCGCGCCGACCACGTCGGCAGCTACGGCTATCGCCGCGACACGACGCCGACGATCGATGCCGTCGCCGCGCGCGGCACGCGCTTCACGCGCGCGTACTCGACCTCGAACTGGACCGTGCCGGCGATGGCTTCGCTCGTCACGGGCCTCATCCCGAGCGAGCACGGCGTCGTGCACGCGCTCCTGCAGCCCGACGGGCGCGTCCAGCACGAGCTGCTCTCGAGCACGCTGCCCACCTTCGCGCAGACGCTGCACGACGTCGGCTATCGCACCGTCGGGATCACGGCGAACGGCAACCTCGCGCCCGAGCTCGGCTACGGACGCGGCTTCGACGTCTATCGCAACGTGGGATTCCACGACACCGACGTCGTGCGACCCGCCGTCGTGACGGAGCTCGAGGCTCTGCGCGACTCGCCCGAGCCGTATCTGCTCTGGGTCCACGTGATGGACCCGCACCCGCCGTACACGCCGATCGAGCCGCAGTTCACGGCGTTCTCGCCGCCGGGCCGCACGCGCATCGCCGCGCTCGACGCGATGCTCATGCCGACCCAGCTCCAGGCCATCGCGCGGCGGGAGAACATCCCGATCCTCGACGCGCTCGACTACGTCGTCACCGCCTACGACTCCGAAGTCCGCGAGGTCGACGACTACCTCGAGGAGCTCGTCACGACGCTCGACGACGGAAACCTCGCGATCGTGATCACGTCCGACCACGGCGAGGAGTTCGGCGATCACTTCGGCATGAGCCACGGTGCGACGTTGTTCGAAGAGGTCGTGCACGTGCCGCTCGTTCTCTCGGTGCCCGGTCGTACGCCGAGCGTGTCGCCGGGGATCGTCTCCATCGTGGACGTGCTCCCGACGCTCGCCGAGCTCGCGGACGCGCCGGCGCCCGCACGCTCGGCCGGTCGCTCGCTCCTGCCGGCGACGCGCGGCGTGGCCCTTCCGACCACGCGAGATCTCGTGCTCGAGGCCGGGCAGCTGCAGTCTCTGGACGCGCTGATCGATGGTCACTACGAATACGGCGAGCGCACGCGGCCGCGACCGATCGCGCTGCTCTTCGACCTCGACAACGATCCGACCGAGCTGCACGCATGTCAGGACGTGCACCCCGAGGTGGCGACCGCGATGCGCACGCGCTTGCACGCGGCGCTGGAGGAAGCAGCGCGCTTCCGACCGGAGATCGAGACGACGACGACCGAGATCCCGCCGGAGGTCCGCGCGCAGATCCAGGCGCAGCTCGCCCACTGATGCGCGAGTGTTGACACCGCCATCGCGGTCGCCGACGCTGGATCTGCTTGAGAGACACGGCTCGTCGGGTGCCCGCGCCGTGACCGGGCCCCTTCGTCGAACGGTCCGGGCCACGCTCGGCGTGCTCTGCCTGCTCGCGAGCGGCTGCGGTCGGCTCGGGTTCGAGACGATCACCGATGGCGGTCGCGGGAGCGACGTGGATGCATCGCTGCTCGACGCTGCGAGCCCGGATGCCGGTCACGACGCAGCGACGAGCCCCGACGCCAGCTGCACGCCGGTGTCCAGCTCGTGCAACGAAGTGCATCGGCTGCCGGCGGCACCGACCATCGACGGAGTGATCGAGCCCTGTCTCGCGCTCGACGCCGTGACGCCCGACGGATGGACGGGCTCGATGGCGCTACCCACCGCGATTCACGCGCGTGCCGCGTACGCGTGGCGGCCCGATGGCATCTACGTCTACGTCGAGGTGGACGATCCGGATCGCTTTCCCGCGTCGATGCCGGACGCCCCGTACTGCGGCGACGCGGTGGAAGCCTACGTCGACGACGACGGGCTCTTCGCGACGCCGGGTCACTACGACGTGCCGGGCACGATCCAGCTCGTCGCGGCGGCGCCGGCATCGAGCACCGGATCCTCGAGCTACGCGGGACGCTGGGTCGACACCGGCACACACGTCGCGTGGTCGCCGCCGCGCTTCGCGATGGTCGGACGACCGGGCGGGTACGCCTTCGAGACGCTCGTGCAAGCGAGCGAGCTCGGTCGCGCGAGCTGGACGCTCACCGCCGGCCAGCACGTGGGGCTCGATCTCGCGATCGACGTGTCCACACCCGACGGAAGCCTCGGGACCAGCCCCAACAGCTGCGGATCGCGCACGGGACAGTATTTCCTGCGTGTCGATCCGGCGACGGCCAGCTGCGTGGATCCGTACTGCGACTCGCGCGCGTTCTGCACGCCCGTGCTGCGCTAAGACGACTTCACCCGCCGACGCGACGAGCGCCGAGCGGAACACGGAAGCTGACCGCGCTGGGCTGCGGAGCGAACTGCGTGCTGCGCGCGATCCCCAGCAAGCACTGACCGAGCGCGGTCGGCTCCATCGTGGCGGGAGCGAGCGATGCGTGGCGGACCGATCCGTCCGCAGCGACGTCGAAGTGCACGACGAGCTCGGGGGATCCGTCGACCGCGCTCACGTGGTCGGCGAAGCAGCGGGAGATCTGCGACGCGCGCGAGCGAAACGGCGCCTCGATCGGCGCAGCGCGCGACGTGCGATGCGTCGTGTCGCGCTCCACGCTGGTCTCCGCGGTGGTGGGAGGAATCGGTGGCGCGACCGCGACCACGGCCGCATCGGGCCGAGAGGGTGCCGCGACCGCCGCATCGGTTGCATGCGCGCCGTGGTCGACCAGGATGACGACCGGGGCGCTCGCGTCGAGCGATGGTGTGCGGGTGACGAGCCAGAGCGTGGTGCTCAGCGCGAGGATCGCGACGACCGCGAGCACACCGCCCACGACCGTCGACGTCGATCGACGCGGCGTCGATCGGAGCGCGCTCACGCTCGCGTCCGTGTCATCGCTAGGCACGATGCGCGGTGCGCTCGTGGGCGAGGGGACTGGGCCGTGCCAGAGAGCTTCGAGCGCGCCGAGCTCGGGCGCACCGACGGTCTTGCTCATCGCGGGATCGAGGAAGTCCTTGCGCGTCGCCACCGCGAGCTCGCGTCGACCCGCATCGTCGTCCACCGTGCGTACCTCGCGCAGCGCCGCCGCCAGCGCCGCCGCCGATCCGAAGCGGTCCTTCGCGCTCTTGGCGAGCGCGTGCTGGATCACTGCCGCGAGCCGCGGAGAGACGTCGCTGCGCACGGTCGCGAGACTGGGCGGGGTGTACTTGAGCACCCGCGTCAGGGTGTCGGTCACGGTCCTCATGCCGAACGCGTTCTCGCCGCGCAGCATCTCGTCGAGCACGACGGCGGCCGCGTACGCGTCGCTCGCGGGCGTCGCCGGCGCGCCCTCGAAGAGCTCGGGAGAAAGGTACGGAAACTTGCCGCGCACTGCGATCTGGCTGCTGTCGTCGATCTCGGTGTGCTCGCCCTGCATGCGCGCCACGCCGAAGTCGGCGAGCTTCACGTTGCCGTCGACGTCGATGAGCACGTTCGGCGGCGACACGTCTCGATGCACGATGCCGAGAGAGGCGCCGTCGGCTCCGCGCGCGGTGTGCGCGCTGTCGAGCGCCGCCAGCACTTCGAGCGTGATCTGCACCGCGCGCTCCACGGGAAAGCCGCCGTGCGTGGAGGTCCAGCGCATCCAGCGACCGAGGTGGAAGCCATGCACGTACTCGATGACGAGCAGGTGATCGCCTCGGTCCTCGCCGAAGTCGAGCACGCTCACGATGTTGGGATGGCGCAGGTTCGACATGACGCGCGCCTCGCGTCGGAACAGATCCACGATCGACTGGTTGCGCGCATGCTCCGCGAGCACGCGCTTGATGACGACCGGCTTGTGGAACCCGAGCGCGCCCTCGCTGCGCGCGAGATAGACCTCGCCCATGCCGCCGCGCGCAATCATGCAGAGCACGCGGTAGCGACCGAGGACGATGCGGCCGGCGGGGAGCGCCTCGCCGCGCGCCTTGCCTTCGAGCAGAACGCCGTTCTCGTGGCTCATCGCGCGCCGCCACAGCGAACGTAGTAGTGGATGCCGCGCCCCGCGAGCGCGACGCGGATCGCGACGCAACCGTCGACCAGCGGCGCGTCGGCCGCGAAGCGCTCGCTTCGATCGAGCGTGACGGATGTGCCTCCGATGGAGACGTGCGCGCCTTCCGCGGCCGTCCCCGCGACGTGAACGGGGCTCGAGAGCGCCGTGCCTGCCGCCGGCTCGCGCAGGCTCGCCACCGGCGTGGTGTTGTCGAAGCGGATGTCGAGCGTGGTCGGCGGACTGCGTGATCCGTCGGCGGCGCGGAACACGAGCGTGCTCGTTCCCTCCGCGATCTCTCCCGATGCGAAGGTGTGCGACGCGCTCGCGGTCGAGACGTGCCGGGTATTGCCTCCGCGCTGGACGTCGATCGTGTACGGGCCCGCTCCGGGCGCGCGCGGCCAGCGCAGCAGGATCTCCGGGAGCAGCGTCTGGTAGAGGACCGAGTAGGGTCGACCATCGGCGTCTACGACGGTGCGGGGCGCCGTACGCGACATCGATGCGATGCCTCGTTCGCGATCGACGCGGATCGTTCCGTCCTGACGAGGGCCGGAGCCGCAGCGCAGCTCGTAGCGATGCGAGCCAGCGCGAAGCGCGATCACCAGCGCCGCGTGGCCTGCCGATGCCGACTGCGCGCGGCCATCCACGCGCCACGTCGGGCTGCTGCAGTCGGCCGTGGCCTCGATGCGTGTGCGAACAGGCGGCGAGGGATCGTGGATCGCGACGGTCTCTCCCGCGCGCAGCACGACCGCGGCGAGCTCGTCGGTGGGCGCGCTCGGCGCATTGGCCGACGCCGCATCGGCGCTCGCCGGTCGAATCCGCACCGCGCCGTCAGCGGTCTCGCGCACCACGCTGCCCGATCGTACGACGACCTGCGCATCGCCCGACGCGCTCAGATCGAGGCTCGCGCTCGTCGGGCCGTCCTCGTCCGAGAGGATGATCGCGCCACCGGGCACCTCCAAGCGCGTCCGTCCCGCGCCTTCCACTTCGAAGCGTCCGTGCGTCGCGCGCGCCGAGGCCGCGCCGAGGGAGATCTCGGCGTCGGATTGCATGCGGATGTGCCCGTCGGGCGTCGCGATCTCGATGGTCGTCCCGTGATCGGTGCGGAGCGTGGAGCCGGCGGCGACCTGAGAGCGCCCTTCCGAGAGCTGCGCGTACTCCGTCGCGCCCTGCACGAGCACCTGACCGCCGGTGCCGCGCACGTCGATCGTTCGGCTCGCCGCCACTGCTGCCGCCGCGCCCGCCGCTGCCGCAGCAGCGAACGCTGGTGCCGCAGCGCCTCGCTGGTCGACCGCCGTGCCGACCGCCAGATCGACCACCGACGCGCCGGCGCGCTCCACGGTGGCGTGTCCGACGACCACCTCGAAGCGCCCTTGGCGAGGACCGATTCTCGTGCGGGTCCGCGCATCGAGGTGCGCCGTCCCGAAGACCGTCTCGACCGCGATGGGCGCATCGCTCGGGGCCTCGATCGTGGACGAGCCCTGCTCGACGTCGACACGGTCGAGGGACGATGCGTCCCGCGCGAAGCGAACCACGCTGTCGGGATCGACGTGCAGCGTGCCGCCACCCGCCAGCGCGAGATCGGCGCTCGCCTGGGCGTCGGTGCGAATCGCTTCCCCGATCACGAAGCGCCGACCGACCGCGGCCGGAGTGAAAGCAACCGGATCGGCGGCGTCGTCCGCTTCGACCCGACCGACGACGCTCGTGAGCTCGGCCACGGCTCCATCGCCCGAGCACTGCGAGCAGCCGCTGCACGCGAGCGAGAGCGCCAAGCAGAGCCGCATCGCGCGGATCAATGCGCGCCTCGCAGATCGACGTTGATCACCGTCACGCCGCCGAGCTCGACGTCGACCTCGCGGTGCTGCGTCGTGTATCCGTGCGCCTCGATGGTCAGCTGGTAGTGGCCGGGCGGGAGCGCCAGCTCGAATACGCCATCCGCGTCGGCACGCGCGACGGCGTCTGCTGGCTGCACGTGGATCGTCGCGGAGACCGCGCGACCGGAGAGCGATCGCACGAGCCCGCGGAGCGCTCCTTCGGGAAGCGCACGATCGAGCGTGACGTCGCCGGCCGCATCGATCGGCTGCGCCACGTAGCCCTCGGCTTCCACGACGAGGCGCGCGCCCGCGGGAACGTCGGACAGCACGAAACCTCCTTCGCTGTCGGTCGTCGCCGACGGCTCGGTCGCATCGGCCACGTGCACGTGCGCGCCGGCGATGGGCGTGCCGCTGGGATCGAGGATGCGCCCGCGCAGCTCCCGCGACGAGGGTGACTCGCTCGTCGCCTCTTCGATCGGAGCCGCGGGCGCGCTGCGCGGCGCGAGCACGAGGCCGATCATCAGCGCGATGCGAGGCTCGACCGGGACCAGCGTCACTCCGTCGATGGGAATGCGACCGCCGAGCCCCGCTTCGAGCGCCGCATGGAACGCGAGCAGCCGCGAGACGATCGGCAGGCGCGCTCCGACCGCGACGCGCACCGGCGACGCTGCGAGGCCCCGCTCCACGAGCAGATCGGCCGTGACCTCGCCGAAGATCTCGCTCTCGTCGATGCGACCGACCACACCGGCGCCGATCAGCACCGCATCGGAGTCGCTCGCGCCCAGCGACACCAGATCGGACGGCCGGAAGGGCAGCGGGCGCTGTCCGACGGCGCGCGCGGTGCGATCGAAGCGCGCACCGACGTCGAGCGCGAACGTGACTGGCGCGCCATCGGGTGTCCACGACGCCAGGCCGCGCACGTCGACGGTCGTCGCATCGAACACGAGCGAGGGCGCGTCGCTCCCCGGCACGAACACGATGCTGGCGAGCCCGAGCGCCAAGCCAGGAGCGAGCTGCCAGTCGCCTCGTAGCGCGAGCCTCGCTTCACCGACGGCGCTCTGATCGTCGCCGCTCGGCGCGAAGTGATGATCCCAGCGACCATCGACGCGCCCTGCGATCGTGAGCCACGAGAGCGGTCGGCCCGCGATGGCGAGGCTGCCGTTCAGTCGGTGATGCGAGTCGCCCTGACCGAGCACGTCCTCCGTGTAGCCGTATCCGACCATCGCCGCGGCATCCAGCCCGGGCTCGGTCTCGGTCGCGACCATCACGCGATGAAGCGAAGGCATCGCCGAGGGTCCCGAGCCGATCATCGGCTGCGCTTGCGCGACGGCCTGCGATCCCACGGCGAGACAGGCGGCGATCATCGCGAAGCGCCCGCCCACCCCGAAATCACCGAGCCGTCTCCGTCGTGATGACACAGCTTCGAGAGACCCTGGGACAGAATGCATCGATCCCGCAGCGTGCGTCCAACGAACGACGCTGGGAGTCGGGGAATTCGGTGAGCCCTCGTCGCGGCGAGCACCGAGCTGGGCTCGGAGCTCGGCTATGGGGTGGTCGTCGCCGGAGGCGGCGTGCCCGCATCCGCGATCGCTGCGGCGTGCTCGGCGTCGTGCTGGATGCGATCCTGGAAGCGCGCCTCGGTGAAGCGTATGTCGCAGTCGACGAACGCCTGACAGTCCGTGAGCGCGAGACAACCGTCGATCGTCGTGGCCCAGCCCGTCGTACGATCGGCGGGCA
This sequence comes from uncultured Sandaracinaceae bacterium, assembly GCA_964429305.1. GTDB lineage: Bacteria > Myxococcota_A > Polyangia > Polyangiales > Sandaracinaceae > JBBSAT01. The sequence continues at coordinate 9,980 of CAYSCF010000102.1, forward strand.
GCTCGCTCGTCTCGCGACAGACCGCCGAGTTGTGCTCCGTCGTCGCGTCGTGCGCGTACTCCTGCATCGCTTGCGTGATCAGCGCTTCGTGATCGGCCGCGTCGCGCGCCGCGAAACCTGCCGGATGATCCATCCGCGCCCGCAGCGCGACGAGCGCCGGGATGAACGCATCGGCGCACTCGCCCTCGCGGTGCATCATCAGCACGCACGCATTGTGCAGCTCGACCGACGCACTCGCGTGCTCGCCGCCCTCCCCGGAAGACGTCGTCGCGTGCTCGCTCGACGCGTGCTCCTCCGAGGCATGCCCTCCACCGCAAGCCACCAGCCCACCGAGCACGAGCCCGACTCCTACTCGCTTCATCATCCGATTCTTCATCGCGCGATCTCCCAGCCCCGACTGCGCGAGAGTACATGAACGCGCGAGCCGCGTCGGCGCGTGCTCGCCCGCGCGTCGATCGTTCGCGTCCGAGCACGTCTCGCATCGACTCCGCGGCGGCGGAGATCGCTTCAGCGAATGGCGGTCAGCGTGATCTCGTCGCGGTCGTGATAGAGCTGGCGCGTTCGCACGCGCTTCCAGCCGCCGCCGTGCACGATCTCGCGGACCTCGCGCACGACCTCGGCCTTGCGCTTCATCGGGAGCTTGATGTTGCTGACGAGCACGCGGGCCCAGCCGCGGCGCGCCCACTTCGCGAGCATCCGCGCGACCTCGACCGGCCGCCACGCCATGTCGCAGAAGAGCCAGTCGACGGGATCCGGCGGGGCATAGCCGAACGCGCTGACCTTCTCGTGCTTGAGCTTCGGGTGATCGCGGACGTCCTCGCGCAGCTCGGCCGGGTCGACAGCGATCACGCGACACCGCTTGTCGAGCAGCGCCCACGACCAACCGCCTGGTGCGGCGCCGAGATCGACGCAGACCTCGCCCGCGCCCGGCGCATCGCCGAGCCAGTGCAGCGCTTCTTCGACCTTGCGCGCCGCGCGCGACGGCGAGTCCGCCGCGACGGCCATGCGTGCCTTGCCGCCGCGGAACGGAGAGAGAAGGTGCTCGGACGACACGTCGCCGAACACGAGTTCGTCCCTGGCGAGCAACGCGCCCTGGATCACGAGCGCGCTCTTCTCCACGGCCGAGCCGAGGGGCACGAGCGTGCGTGACGCGAGGTGCGCGCTCGCGGCTTCTTCGATCTCTTCGGCGAGCGGCGCGAGGCGATTGCCTTCGTCGGTGTCGGGCGCGAACACGCTGATGGCGAGCGCGCGATCCTTCGGCGCGATCGACGCGGTGCGATCGGCGAGCGCACGCGCAAGCGTCGTGACGTCGCCCTTCAGTGTCCCGCGCAGCTTGAACGCCTGACGCGCGAACGTGATGTCGAGCGCGCCGTCGTCGAACGTCGGCACCGCGCGCCCCTCGACCATGCCGCCACCACGCGCGCGCGCTTGGATCGAGTGCAGGCCGAGCTCGTCGATGACGTCCTGCTCGGAGCCGGGTCGCGTCGTGAACATCCACGGCCCCGGTAGCGGCTTCCCCTGCGGGATCACGACGCGCGGCGAGGTGTCTCCGGGGACGACGGGCCTGTGCACGCGCTCTTCCGGATCCGCTTGGCGCGAGTCGGGGCGACGGGACTCGTTTCGCCGCTCGTTTCGGCGCGGCGCGGGCCTTTGCGGATCCGGGCGGGAGCGTTCGCGGGGCTTGGCCATCAGGCGCACGCCACTACCAGAATCCGGGAACAAGACCATCCGGACGTGAAGAAGCGTGGCACTGGTTGCGGGAGCAAACACGCCGGCCCATCTTCCGCGCGCCTCGGAACGAATGTCCGTTCCCCGGTGTCTGTTTCCGCCGGGGCCGATACGCGGCCCCCTCCACTCCGAGTGAATCGTAGTGGAGCCTCCCCCACGTACCGCTCCGCGCGAGGCCGCCCTCGGGGGCGGTCTCAGCCGGCGCAACGGGCCATGCACACGGCAATCAAAGAACCGCCTCCTCTCGCCAAACGCCTCGCGGCGCTCGTCACGATCCTCGTCCTCGGCGGGCTGGGAGCCGTGCTCTTCTCGCGCATGCAGCAGGCCTCGGCGACGCAGGCTGCGATGGCCAGCGAGCGCGAGGCGTCGGCCGCCGCGGCCGGACAGGCACCGAGCGTCGAGGTCGTCAGCCCCGTCGCGGCGGCGCTCCCGCGGATGGTCGTGCTGCAGGGCTCGCTCGAGCCTGCGCACGCGGCCGATCTGTCGTTCGCCGTCCCGGGCCGCGTCCGCAGCGTCGCCGTCGCCCTCGGCGATCACGTCCGCGCGGGCGAGACGCTCGCCACACTCGATCGCGCGACCGTCGGTGCCCAACAGGATCAGACGCAGGCGGCGATCGACGTCGCGCAAGCCAACGTCGACATGGCGGCCGATCACGCGGCCGTCATCGAGCGGCTCGCCGCATCCGGCGCGACGCCGCACCGCGAGCTCGTGCAGGCGCAGCAGCAGCTCGCCGTCTCGCGCGCGCAGCTCGCGCAGGCGCAGGCCGGCTTGCGCACCATCTCGACTTCGAGCGCCGATCACTCGCTGCGCGCGCCCTTCGATGGCGTGCTCACGCGCGTGCCCGACGGCACGGGCGCCATCGCATCCCCGGGCGTCGTCGTCGCGCACATCGAAGACCTGAGCGCGCTACGTCTCCACACGACCGTGAGCGAGTCCGAGCTCGCGATGCTCACCGAGGGCGCGACCGCCACGCTCGAGGGTGTCGATGCGAGCGGCACCATCACCAGCATCGTGCGCTCGCTCGATCCCGTGACGCGACGCGCGCCCGTCGAGGTGCTCGTGCCGAACGCGAACGGGTCGCTCGTCGCGCACGCCATCGTCCGCGCGCGCGTGATGGTCGGCGAGCCGATGCCGGCGTGGCGCATCCCCGCGACCGCGCGTCGTCCGAACGGGACCGTGCTGGTCGTGGATGCGGGGGGCATCGTTTCGTCGCGCGCGATCGAGGCGCAGTCCGATCTCGAGGGCCACTGGCTCGTGACGAGCGGCCTCTCCGAGAGCGATCACGTCGTGGTCCGCCCGGCGACGACGCACGAAGGCGCGCTCGTCTCGCCGCTGCTGCCCGAAGCGCCCGCCGCGACCGCATCGCGCTGATTTTCAGGGGCACTGCGCGTGCCCCTCGAACGACCGGCGAAGCCGGATCGTTCTCACCCCTGGCTCCGACTCGTCGCTGCGCTCCTCGCGAGCGACACTCCTGGTCCCACGCAGTCGCACGAACATCGCCGCCCCTCGACGCGCATCGAGGGCGGCTGGAAAGGCCCCGTTCGGCCATGACGCTCTCCGACGTCTCCATCAAGCGGCCCGTCTTCACGACGATGGTCTCGCTCGGCATCGCCGTGCTCGGGCTGCTCGCCGTGTTCCGTCTCGGCGTGAACCTGTTCCCGGACATCCAGTTCCCGATCGTCACCGTCACGACGGTGTATCCGGGCGCATCGCCGTCCGAGGTCGAGACGCAGGTCACCGAGCACCTGGAAGACGCGATCGTCTCGCTCGCGGGCGTGAAGAACATCACGAGCTACTCGCGCGACTCGACGTCGGTGATCGTCGTCGAGTTCGAGCTCGACGCGGACATCATGGAGTCCGCGACGCTCGTGCGAGAGCGTGTCGCGCAGACACGGCGCGATCTCCCGCGCGAGATCGAGGACCCGACCGTCGCGCGCGTCGACGTCAACGCCGCGCCGATCATGACGTACACGCTCAGCGGCGCCGATACGCAGACGCTGCGCGACTTCGCCGAGGACGATCTGCGCCCGCTGCTCGAACAGGTCGACGGCGTGGCGAGCGTCACGGTCGGCGGCGGTCGCGAGCGGCAGGTGAACGTCCTGCTGGATCTCGATCACATCATGGCGTTGGGGTTGACGCCGCTCTCGATCGTCGAGCGCATCCGCGCCGAGAACCTCAGCGTTCCCGCCGGCGCCTTCGACGAAGGCCAGCGCCGCATCGCGGTCCGCACGCTCGGCGAGCTCACGAGCGTCGACGAGCTGCGCAACCTCCCCATCGGCCACGGAAGCGACGGATCCATCGTGCGCCTGGGCGACGTCGGCACCGTCGAGGACGGCTTCACCGATCTCGATCAGGTCGTGCGCGCCAACGGCGAGCCCGCCGTCGTGCTCGACATCGCGAAGGCATCCGGCGCGAACACGGTCGCGACCGCCGCCGGCGTCGAAGCGCGTCTCGCCGAGATGCACTTCCCGGCTGGCGTCGAGCCGCACATGATCATCAACCAGGCCGAGTTCATCCTCGAGAACGCCGAAGAGGTGCAGACCTCGCTGCTCTACGGCGGCGCCGCGGCGATCCTCATCATCCTCCTGTTCCTGCTCGATCTCCGCTCGACGTTCATCAGCGCGCTCGCGCTTCCGACGTCGGTGCTCGGCGCGTTCTTCCTGATGTGGGTGCTCGACTTCACCCTCAACATGATGACGCTGCTCGGGCTCTCGCTCGCGATCGGCCTCCTGATCGACGACTCGATCGTCGTTCGAGAGAACATCATGAAGCACCTCGAGCGCGGCGAGGATCCGATGACCGCGGCGAGCAACGGCACGCGCGAGATCACGCTCGCCGTCCTCGCGACGACGGCCACGCTCTGCGCCGTGTTCGTCCCCGTCGCGTTCACGGGCGGCATCATCGGCCAGTTCTTCCGCGAGTTCGGCATCACGATCGCGGGCGCGACGATCATCTCCGCGTACGTCGCGTTCACGCTCGACCCGATGCTCTCGGCCCGCCTCGCCGTGCAGAAGAAAGAGGGCGACGGTCACGGCTTCTTCGGCTTCATCACGCGCCCGCTGACCGCGTTCTACGACACGCTCGACGGCCTCTATCTCGCCCTCCTGCGCACGATCACCAAGACGCGCGTGCGCATGGGCCTCGCGCTCCTGCTCGCGTTCGGGATGCTGATGTCGACGGGCGCGCTCATGCCGCTCATGGGCAGCGAGTTCACCTCGCCCGAAGATCGCGGCCAGTTCCAGGTCGACATCGAGCTGCCCGCGGGCACGCGCATTCAAGAGTCGCAGGCGATGTCGCTCGCCGCCGAGCGCGAGGTGCTCGAGGACCACGACTTCGTCACCGTCTACACGCGCGTCGGCACGAGCGGCCGCTCGAACATGATCACGTGGCGCATCGTCGCCGTGCCGAAGACCGAGCGCAGCGCGAACCAGGACGATCTCAAGGAGCGCGTCCGCACGATCGTGCGCAGCCACATGCCGACCGCCGAGGTCTCCATCTCGGATCCCGGCATCGTCGAGGGTGGGCAGAACCAGCCGCTGCAGATCTACGTGCAGGGCGACGATCTCGACGCGATCGCGCGTACGGCCAACCACTTCGCCGACGTGCTGCGCGGCATCCCGGGCACGGCCGACATCGACGTGCAGTACACGCCGGGATCACCCGAGCTCGAGCTACACATCGATCGCGATCGCGCGACCCAGCGCGGCATTCCTCTCTCTCTCGTCGCGAGCACCGTGCGCGCGAGCGTCGAAGGCGAGCTCGCCGGCCTCTACCGCGACGGCGACGACGAGATCGACATCCGCGTGCGCCTGCGCGAAGAAGATCGCGGCAGCGCGCCGCTGATCGCGAACCTTCGCGTGCCGACGGCAGGCGGCTTCGTGCCGCTCACCGACTTCGCCACCGCGACGCGCGGCGAAGGCCCGAGCGAGATCCAGCGCTACGACCGCCAGCGCGTCGTCGTCGTGACCGGCTCACCGCGCGGTCGTCCGCTCGGCGACATCGTCACCGAGTTCCAAGCCGCGACGCACGACGAAGTCTTGCCCGAAGGCGTCAGCTACATCTGGCGCGGCGAGGTCGAGATGATGAACGAGTCGAACGCGAACATGTTGATCGCGCTCGGCCTCGGCATCCTCTTCATCTATCTGGTGCTCGCCTCGCAGTTCGAGTCGTTCCTGCACCCGGTCACGATCATGATGGCGCTGCCGCTCGCGATCGTCGGCGCGATCGTCGCGCTCTTCCTGAACGCGAGCTCGATGTCGATGGGCGCTTCCATCGGCATGATCTTGCTGATGGGCCTCGTCACGAAGAACGGCATCTTGCTCATCGATCACGCGGTGACGCGCGTGCGCGAGGACGGCATGACGCCGCGCGAGGCGATCCTCGACGCCGGCCCGTCGCGCCTGCGGCCCATCTTGATGACGAGCGCCGCGATGGTGCTCGGCATGCTGCCAACCGCGCTCAACACGGGCCCCGGCAGCGAGTTCCGCTCGCCGATGGCCATCGGCGTCATCGGCGGCGTCATCAGCTCGACGTTCCTCACGCTGCTCGTCGTGCCCGTCTTCTATCTCTTCATGGAAGGTGTGAAGAGCGTCGCCGCCGACGTCGTGTTCCGCTGGATCCTCGGCCGACCGCGCGAGGTCCGCGTGGACGACGCGCCTGCGCCGGCGCCCGCGGTGCTTGCCGACATGGAGCCCGGCGAAGCCGAGGAGTGACGTGATGCGCCGTCGCGTGGTGCTCGCGGCGCTCGTCGTGATCCTGCTCGCGCTCGGCGCGCTCTGGCGTGTGCTGCACGTCGTTCGCTCGAGGCGCGAGAGCGAGACGGTCGCGCTCTGCGCGAGCGCAGTGGGCCAGGACGGCGCCACGCTCGATGCCGCGTTCGCCCGCGCTGGCGCGACGCTCACACGAACCGGAACGTTCACGACGGCGTACTCGCGGCAGAGCAGCTACTTCCAGGACGTCGCCTGCCTCGTCGCGCTGGACGTGACGGGCCACGCTCGCACCGCCGCGATCTCGCGCCTGCGCCGCCAAGAGGTGTGGCAGCCCGCGAGCGGTGTCCCCGTGTGGCACGACGTGATCTGGCCGGCGCTCGTGCGCGCGAGCATCCCGCTCACGCCCTAGCGGACGTCTGCGTGATCTCGCGTTAGTGACGGAGCGTCCGTTTTCCTTCGGAAGAAAATCTCCTCGAAAAAAGAGCTCGGACCCGCGAACGCAAAACGGCGCTCTGCCGGAGTCCGACACCGAAGCGACCAAGGAGTCGCGGACACGAGTTGGGGCCATCGGTCCGCGCGAGCGTCGGTGTCGGACGCCGATTGAGCGCCGATGAAGACGACTTTGCAGATGTGATGCCAGCGCGCGTTGCAGCGCGATCCCGTCGGAATCGTCGGGAATCAGTCTGATCGATGGAGTGGCGATCTGGTGCGACGTGGCGAAAAAACCCGGGCGATTTTCCAGGCGGTCACGCGCGTAGTAGGACGCATGGCATCATGCGCAGCCCATGAACGAGACGAACAACCCTCTGCTCGATCTCTCGCTGCGGAGCCCGCAGCTTCCCTTCGACCAGATCACGGCCGCGCACGTCGCGCCCGCAATCGATACTTTGTTGACGCAGAGCCGTGCGGCGGTGAACGCCATCGCGCAGTCCAAGGCGACGACGTATGACGGAGTGTTGCGAGCGCTCGAGCGCGCGACCGAGCCGCTGAGCCGAGCGATGGGCGTCGTCTCCCACCTCGAGAGCGTCGTCACCACGCCCGAGCTGCGCGCCGCCGTGAACGAGGTGAAGCCACGCGTCAGCGAATTCTACGCGTCCATCCCGCTCGATCCGGAGCTCTGGAAAGCGGTGTCGGCCTACGCGAAGACACCCGATGCGGCCGCGCTGACGGGGGCGCGCAAGCGTCACCTCAAGAACACGCTCGACGAGTTCCGGCGCGCGGGCGCCGACCTCCCGCCGGCTGGCAAAGAGCGCCTGCTCGCGATCGACGTCGAGCTGTCGAAGGTCACGCAGAAGTACTCCGAGAACGTGCTCGACGCGACGAACGCATGGGAGCTCGTCATCGAGGACGAGAGCCGGCTCGCCGGTCTGCCGCCGAGCGCGATCGCCGGAGCGCGCGCCGCCGCGGCCGCCAAGGGCCTGAAGGGCTGGCGCTTCACGCTGCACGCGCCGAGCGTGATCGGCGTGCTCACGTACCTCGACGACGCGAGCATCCGCGAGAAGATCTGGCGCGCGTTCAACACGCGCGCGAGCACGGGCGAGCACGACAACGGCCCGCTCGTTCTCCGGATCCTCGCGCTGCGCAAAGAGAAGGCGACGATCCTCGGCAAGCGCGACTTCGCCGATCTCGTGCTCGAGGACCGCATGGCGAAGGACGGCGCCCGCGCCTCCGCGTTCGTGCTCGATCTCGAGCGACGCACGCAGCCCGCCTTCGCGCGCGAGAAGGAGCAGCTGCTCGCCTTCCGTCGCGAGCTCGAGGGCGCGTCCGCTCCAGCGCTGAGCCCGTGGGACGTCGGCTACTACACCGAGAAGCTGCGCCTCGCGCGCCACGACTTCGACGAGGAGGCGCTGCGCCCGTACTTCTCGGCCGACCACGTCCTCGGCGGCCTCTTCTCGCTCGCGGGCACGCTCTACGGCGTCACGTTCGCGAAGGTCGAGCTGCCGACGTGGCACGACTCGGTGCAGGTCTTCTCGATCCGAGACGGCGATCAGCAATTGGGAATCTTCCACGTCGATCTGTTCCCGCGCGAGAGCAAGCGCGGCGGCGCGTGGATGAACTCGCTCGTGATGGGCGGGCCGAACGAGAAAGGCGGCTTCGATCCGCACGTCGGTCTCTTCTGCGCGAACGCGACGCCGCCGGTCGACGGCCAGCCCGCGCTGCTCACGCACGACGAGGTCGAGACGCTCTTCCACGAGTTCGGGCATCTGCTGCACCAGCTGCTCTCGAACGTGGACGTGCGCAGCCTCGCGGGCACCAACGTCGCGTGGGACTTCGTCGAGCTGCCGTCGCAGATCATGGAGAACTGGACGTGGGAGCGCGCGAGCCTCGACCTGTTCGCGCGGCATTTCGAGACGGGCGCCCCGATCCCCGGGGAGATTTTCGAGAAAATGATCGCGTCAAAAAATTTCCGCTCGGCGGGCGCGACGATGCGGCAGGTGGCGTTCGCGAAGCTGGACCTGCTGATGCATACGCGCACGGCGGAGTTTGCCGCCGCGGCGGACGTCGAGCCGCTCGCACGCGCGGCGATTGCGGACTGCCTCGTGCCCACGCAGCCGCCGGGGCCGACCGCCGTGAAACGCTTCACGCACATCTTCGCCGACCCGGTCGGCTACGCCGCGGCCTACTATTCCTACAAGTGGGCGGAGGTGCTCGACGCGGACGCGTTCACGCGTTTCCGGCGCGAGGGGATCTTCAACGCGGCGGTCGGCGCGGACTTCATCGAAAAAATCCTGAGCCGGGGAAATTCCGCCGAGCCGGCGGAATTGTTCCGCGCGTTCATGGGGCGCGACCCCGATCCGAACGCGCTGCTCCTCCGCGCGGGCCTGGCGGGGTGAAATTGCGCATTGGTTATCGCTTATGGCTTATTTTTAATTGGTCGGACTTCTGAAATGAACCAAGAAGAAAGAACTGATAACCCTTAACTAATTCTCCCCATGATCATCGCCGATCTCGCAAAAATTCCTGGCGGCAGTTTTCCGGCGCGCCGTTGGGGCCGCGGCCTCGTTGGGCAGCTCGGCCAGCCAATTCCTGCGAAAGGCTTTTCGATGGGCTACTCCATCCTCGAGCCGCGCGGCGGGCAGGTGCCGTGGCATAACCAGGAGCAGGAGGAGGTTTACTTCATCGTGCAGGGCGAGGGGGAAATCTGCGTTGGCACCGAGCGCAGCCCGATCAAGGCGGGGCAGGCGGTCTTCATGCCGCCGACGCTGTTTCACCAGCTCACCAACACCGGCGACGAGCCGATGCACATGATCTATGTCTACTGCCCCGGCGGCGATGTCGCACACTGGCGGCAGGAGTTGAACGGCACGCTGCCGAAAGCGGGGGAGGGTGCAATCCCGCCGCTGCCGGCGGGCGCGCAGCCGCAGTGCACGAAGCAACCGGAGCGGGGATGATCGCGATTCCCGGGCACTGACCCGCTGACTGATACCCATTGCGCTCGCCTCTTCCGCGGGGTTTTGAAATCTCGATCGCATGAAGGCACCCGCCCGCAACGCGTGGGGATGGACCGCGCTCGAGCAGTGGGGACGCGATCTGCGTTATGCGGTGCGCGGCCTGGCGCGCGCGCCGGGGTTCAGCCTCGCGGTTTTCTGTTCGCTCGTGGTCTGCATCGGGCCGAATGCCGCGACGTTGTCGGCGCTCTATTCGCTTGTGCTGAAACCGCTGCCGTTTCCCGCGCCCGCGCAACTGGTCACCGTCGTGAACGTCGG